>WJMF01000199.1 GCA_014728085.1 Candidatus Zhuqueibacterota bacterium | reverse complement strand
TTTTCAAAGAACCCTTTTGGCTATTGTCCCGTTAGGGACAAAATATTTATAGCAAAACCATTGACGTTTAAGCGAGTCCCTTTAGGGACGACATGTTACCGCGCTATATCCTTGAATATATATTGTTCGTTATAGTCAATATTAAACCTTTCCAACAATTGAATATATTCTTCTTTAAAGGTTTGTTTTTTATGATGTTTTTCCTGGTTTAAAATATATTGCACGACGTTATCAATATGAGAATGAGAATAAGAAAAAGCTCCATATCCTTTCTGCCAATTAAATGCTTTATTGGTAAATCCTCTTCGATTAATCCAGGTTGAGGAACATCCTTTAATAAATTGTAACAGAGCCGGAATGGGCTGATGTGGTTTATATTCTATAAAAACATGTAAATGATTTGGCATGCCGTTAATGGCAATTAATTTATGTTTATGATTCTGAATAATACCTGTAATATACTTGTACAATTCTATTTTCCATTTAGACTGGATTAATGATTCTCTATTTTGAACAGCAAAGACAAATTGGATATATAATTGGGTAAATGTATTGGCCATGTTTTTCTTTTCCTATAAACATGTCGTCCCTAAAGGGACTTTTGATTTTAATTTCGTTATTCCTATAAATATTTCGTCCCTAACGGGACTATTGGTTTTGAATTTTACCGGACATCCTCGCATATCGGTGATCTGCGCTATTTTGCTAAATGCACTTTTGATTTTTTTTAAAAACATATCATCCTAACGGGACTCTTTTCTTTTGATTATATGAAATAACAAAGGTATAGTTGAAAATGAACGTTGTTTGAGTTTATTTGTCATAAAATAATAATTTTTAAATTTAAAAATATCCAATTGATATAATTTTTGTCAAATTTTTAAAATTTTTGCAAACTATTTTGTTTTCAAAAAGACCCTTTTGGCTATTGTCCCGTTAGGGACAAAATATTTATAGCAAAACCATTGACGTTTAATCGAGTCCCTTTAGGGACGACATGTTATGCCCGTCAACTCTATCGATTTGTTTTTTTATTTTTAGCATTTCCACCAACCTCTCCAATTTAACCTCCCCATAAAACTTGGTTTTCAGGCGGCCATCCTGAAAAATATAAAAAGAGGGGGTGGCCGGGTTTCCGAAATGTTGTTTGATTGTTTTCAATCTGGTTGTGCCCCAGATGACTCTGCCGGATGTGTTGAGGTGTTTCCATTTTGTAAATTTTTCATGCTGTTGATAATTCTCTTCCGGAGTCATGAGGTATAGCTTTGCCGGTGCGATGGTTTCGATATTCGCATTCAGTAATTCCAACTGATAAACACAATGTTCACATGCGGTGTTGAAAAACATCACGATATCAAAATCATGGCTCTGGAAAATCACCTTTTCTCCGTGAGTATTTTTATATTCAAATTGAGGTGCCTTGGCGCCAACCGGCAAGACCGGGGGCGTCAGGACACTGACCAGCAATTTACCCATGGTAAAGGCGATGATAAACGCAAAAATTATTGAAACCATTCTTTTTATGCGCATGGTTTATCCCTTGCTTTTCGTGTTGTATATCAGAAACGCTGCCATCACCAGATTCTTCACAATCGTCAATACCGGATGACTGACGATGCGGGTGCCGAAACAGGCGCAGTTTTCAAACCCGGCAACCATCAGATAGCCGCCAAAAATTGAAAAAATCATCAAAAGAACAAACAGGAACGCGTAGAGATATCGTCGAAGAAAGGGAACCCAGAGCAGCCATATCGCTATGATCAATTCGATAAAAATCAGGCCGAACAACAGCCTGTTTATTATTGATACGGATAAAAAGCAGATTTCCCTAATCAACAATGCCGTATTTTCATAATCAAAAATCTTGGTCAACGCAGAAAAAATAAACACAGACGCAATAACAGTTTCAACATAGTTTTTTCTCATCGCAGGCTCTCCTGCCGCGAGGCATTCAACTGTTGACTTTTTCCAGGTATAAAACCAGTACAAAACGAAAACACAGGATCAGGGTCCAGATGAAAAAGACCATCAACGCGGTATCGCTCTTTTTCAGCCTGGCTGCTTTGGATAATAAAATGACGATAACGCAACACCAGGTAATTTCAAATAGATTAAAACTGGATAAAAATCCCAGCACCGGCCGGGGATAGGCCGAGGTATCCAGCAGGTTGGTCAGAGCCAGCGGCACCCGTGACAAAATCCCGGCATCGATCTGGTTCCCGGGAACCATCGCAAGCCATGCGGTTTTGATTAATGTCATCAGCATCAGCGGTAAAAATGCAATGGTGGCAATGCGAAATAATCTCGAAAACGGCACATCGATAAACCTGAAAACCAGGGGTAACTGGATCAAAAGGGCGATGAATAGAATTCGCACCAGCGTAATCAACGGCACGAGCAGATAATTCCATACGGAAAACTTTTTGACCCATCCGTAAATCATATCGATCCGGTAGATTTCAAGCTGATCAGAGAGCAGATTGTAATAAACCTGCCGGGTCATGATGTGATTCTGGGTAAACCAGGTATCCAGCAAGAGTGCGGTAAGGATAATCATAAAGAGGGTGATCGTTTTGATTTCACCCGCTCTGCGCAGTGCAAGGACAGTTGACATTCCAGCTCTCCTTTGTTGCTATTCATGGAATCATCGCACAGGGTTTGACCTTCTTTGCTCAATGCATAAAAGAAACTTGATTTATCCATCAACAGGCGATCCGGCTCGCCCTGTTCGACAATGGTTCGCTTGTTGAGGAGATATACATAATCGGTTTTGCATAGGGCGGCAATATCGTGTGTGACCAAAAGGACGATATGATCGCGGGCATAGCGGACAACGCTGCGGAACAACAGGGCTTCGGTTTGAACATCCATGGATGAAAATCCCTCATCGATAATGAGAATATCCGGTTCACCGATCATGGCGCGCAACAATCCCAGCATTTGCAGTTCCCCTCCGGAGAGGCGCCGCCCCTCTTCGCCCAGGAGCGTATAATATCCGTGATCAAAGCGCTCGAGAAAGCGCAAGCCGCTTTTCTCGATTGTTTTTTGCAACTCTTCTTTACCGACAGCGGGGCGCCCCAGAAGGATATTATCGGCCAGACTGGCGTTGAAAACATGTATGCTCTGGGGAAGCACACCGATACGGCTGCGGCAGTCGTGAAGATCATAGCGATCGACCGGGATGTCGTCTATCAAAATACGCCCTTTGCAGGGCTCGTATTTTCTCTGTATCAGATGTACCAGAGTGCTCTTGCCGCTGCCGCTCGGCCCCCACAATGCGGTGAGCCTGCCTTTTTTCAGGGTCAGATTTATATTCCGCAAGAGTTCCGCTGATTTGCCATAGCTGAAGCACAGGTTTGAAATGTGCAGTTTGTTTATAAGATTAAATTCCTCTTTTCCCGAATTTTTTTCGCGTTCGACCAGCAAAAGGTCCATCAGCCGCATGGCCGCGACACGGGCGCCCTGTAAACCCAGGTGAGCGCCGACCAGATTGCCGACCGCCGGAATGATGTTGTTTAACAGCGCATAAGCCGCCATCAGCTCACCCAGTTGCAGCTCTGCTGCTATGACGCCGATAGCGCCGGTGGTCAAAAAGAACACCGATATCACCGAGCTGCTGCCCAAAGCAAATACCGATACCCCTGCCTGGGTAAATCCCAGTTTTTCTATGGCGGTCTGAAAGTGACCAAAGACGCCCTGGTTGAGCTTGATAAACGCGGCGGCGGAACGAAATCCGATAATATCATCGACACCGCGAATGCTGTCGATATAGGTCGATTCCACCAGGGCATGATTTTTCATTACTTCATTCTGTTGTTGCCGGATCTGCCTGGTCTTGACAAATAACAGCAGGGCGTAAACAGGAATTAGAATCAGGGCAATCAATGCCAGCAGGGGGGCGAAACAAAACATAAAGAGAAGGGATCCGGTAATTACCAGACCGTCGATAATAACGGAATTTGTCAGCAGCGAGATGGCCTGGTGGATTTTGATCGAATCATTGATGCGGGCGGTGATGTCGCCGGTTTTGCGTTTGTCGAAAAACAGTTTGGGCAGGTGAAAAAGATGGCTGAGAAAGTCATTGGTGACGCCGAGGTTGACGCGTTTGTTGAGGATCACCAGAAAACGCTGGCGCAAATAGCCGCATGCCTCCCGAATCAGCAAAAGAAAGGTGAGAAAAAGCCCGGTATAGATGATCTTGTCGATATCCTTTTCCGGTATGAACCGGTCGATCAGCCATTGTACGAACAGGGCGGTCACCAGGCCGAGGAAGGTATAACAGATACCCAGAAACAGGGACTGGATGATCCATCCTGTCTCCCGCCCGAGATAGGCGAAGATCCAGGACATCCAGGTGGGTGCCGGCTGATTTGTCAGCCTGTTTTCCGGTTCGAGCAGAATAACCGCCCTGTGGCGCCAGATATGCATAAATTCGCTTTTGCTCATTCTATAGCGGCCGCGGCCGGGATCGCCGACGTAAACGCCTTTTTTGTCGATGCGGTAGAGAATCAAAAAATGCTGTAATCCCTGCTCCAGAACAACATGGGCGATACAGGGCATCTTTTCCCTTGCCAGCGCTTCATAATCACCGGTGGCGCCGCTCGCCTTAAAGCCCATACGCCGGGCGGCAGTGACCAGATCGAACATGGTTGAGCCGTTCGTATCGGTGCGACACCAGTCGCGAACCGCGACCAGGGAGGCATCACCGCCGTAAAATTTCAGCACGCTCAAAAGCGCCGCCGGACCGCAATCGATACGGTCATATTGCCGCACCAAAGGATATTTATGTTTTAGCCATTTTTTCATTAATATTTGCGAATTGTTGATACCTTTTTACGAATAATATATAAAAATATTTCTATTTGTCAACAAAAAAATGCATTTTTAACGAAAAAATCGCAAAAATTATATTTTTTTGTTGCATTTTATTCGATAAAATTGTAGAATTAATCGTTAAATGTGTCGATTTTAATGATATTCAGGAGGTTGTCATGAGAAATGGTTTTTTAGTATTGCTTTTAGGGTCAATGAGCGCTTTAGCTCAGGTTGTGATTACCGAGGTCAATTCGACCCAAACAGCTTATGCCAGTTATGTTGAAATCAAAAACGCCGGCGGGGCGGATGTCGATTTGTCCGGCTTTACCATCACCTATGGCAACAACGGCTCTGAAACGGTTGTGGATGAACCCCTGAATGCCGACGGTTATAGCGATGGCCTGGTTCTTTCTCCCGGTGAATTTTTTCTGGTTTTGCGCAGTCAATCCACATTCCAGTCGGAATATTCGGGTGTAAACCTCAACAGCGGCAGCGACGACGGGGACAACAGCAGCATCGAATTCATGATGCACGGCAACATCTATCTGAACGGCGGCGCCGATTATCTCGTCTTAAAGGGCCCCGGCGGCAGCATTGCCGACCGGTTTGGCGGTGCCTCACAGTCCTGGAGCGATAATCACGCCTTTGAACGCCACCACTATCCCAACAGCGGCACCGTTATCGATAACGACTGGGTCGATCTGGGCAGCAATGTTGCCGGAACGCCTGGCCGTTCCAATGATCATTCGCTGCCGGTGGAGCTTTCCCTTTTTCGGGCCAGACAGTGCCAACAGGGCATCGAACTGACCTGGACGACCGAAACCCAGGTGGACAATTACGGTTTTTATCTTTTGCGAAGCGAAAGCAGGGAAGGACCTTACCAGCGCTCGAGTCCGTTTATTCCCGGTCATGGAACGCAATCCTCTGCTCATCACTATAAATTTTTAGATGACCGGATCGAGACGGGCAGCTCTTATTATTACAAGCTCGAACAACTCGACAACAACGGCGAGCAAACGTTTTATGGTCCGGTTTTCATTCAAACCAGCCAGGATGAAAACGGCTCTGTCTCGCCATCGTCAAGCCGTCTCAACGGCAGTTATCCCAATCCCTTTAATCCGAAAACGCGCATTTATTATGCGGTTGCCGGTAAAACCGGCCAGCGGGTGCGCATATCCATCTATAATCAGCGCGGCCAAAGGGTAAAAAATATTGTCGATGCGACAACTGCTGCGGGAGAGTACTGGATCACCTGGTCGGGTGATAATCAACAGGGTCTGCCGGTGGCCACCGGCATCTATTTTTGCCGGCTGTTGACATCGGGCGGAACTATTTCGACATTAAAACTGCTAAAACTGCCGTGAATGTGCAGCCGGCGAAACTCAACATTTCGTTCAGATTGACGATGCCAAACCAAACCGCCTCTTTTTCGCATTGATTATTTTTTGTTTTGATCTTTTCCTGCCATTTTCTATTTTACACCAGAATGAGTTGGCCCAATGCAAGTATTGTATTCCGGCGAAAAGCCAATGATTATTTGATACAGCTGGTTTGAAAACAGGAAAATCAGCATGAAAGCAACAGCATATTACAGTTTGATTGCCCTGATGGTCATGTTTTCGATCTCCTGCCGCTCTTTTCGGCAGCGTCTGCAACAGGATCGGATCGACCTGGCCGGTGAATGGGCTGTGGTGCTCGATAGCAACGATGTCGGCATTGAAAAAGCGTGGTTTAAAAAATCGCTTTCCGGTTCTGCCCGTCTTCCCGCTTCTCTGGTTGAAAATGGTCTGGGCAATGACATTTCCGTCAATACCGAATGGACCGGAAATATCATCGACAGCTCCTGGTATACGGACGAAAAATACGCGCCTTATCGCCAACCCGGTAATATTAAAATCCCCTTTTGGCTGCAGCCGCAAAAGCACTATATCGGCGCGGCCTGGTATCAGAAAAAAATCAAAATCCCCAAAAGCTGGCGTCATAAACGTCTGCACCTGAACCTGGAACGATGTCACTGGCAGACTCAGCTCTGGCTCGATGATGCGTATCAGGGCATGCAGAACAGTCTCAGCACGCCGCATATCTACGATCTGGGAACTGTAACCCCGGGAAAGCACAAATTAACCCTGTGTGTCGACAATCGTCTCAAAATTAAAGTCGGAAAAAACGCGCATTCGGTTTCCGACCATACCCAGGGCAACTGGAACGGGGTTGTCGGTGATCTTTATCTCGAGGCTGTGGATCCGGTTTATATCGATGATCTGCAGGTTTATACGGACACCCAAACCAAACAGATCTCACTTTATATCAGAATTTATAATCACACCTCCCAGGCGGTGACCGGCCGTCTGCAGCTTGGCGCGGCAACTCTGAATGCCGATCCGGTCCACAACGTTGAACCGTTGCGGCGCGATATCAACATCAATCCCGGTGATACCGAGTTTAGAGTGGACTATGATATGGGATCGGAGGCTTATCTGTGGGATGAATTTTCGCCCGTGGTTTACCAGCTCGATGTCGATTTAAGCGCAGCGGATTTTCACAGCCGCAAAACCCTCACTTTCGGCATGCGACAAGTTGCTGCAGAAGAAGGATATCTCAGCATCAACGGCCGCAGGATTTTTTTACGCGGCACGCTGGAATGCGCGATTTTTCCGAAAACCGGGTATCCGGCCATGGACCGGGGAACCTGGATGCGCATTTTCCATATCTGTAAAGAACACGGTCTCAATCATATGCGTTTTCATTCCTGGTGTCCGCCCGGGGCTGCCTTTGAGGCGGCTGACCGCAGCGGTGTCTATCTGCAGGTGGAATGCGCCGTCTGGCCCAATCAGGGCGCAACGCTGGGCGACGGGCATCCCGTTGATGCTTTTGTGCAGGAAGAAAGTGAAGGTATTGTACGCGCATACGGCAATCATCCCTCTTTTTGTATGCTCGCTACCGGTAATGAACCAGCGGGTGAGTCGATGGGCGACTATTTGCGGCAATGGGTGAGGTCCTGGCAGGCCAGGGACGACCGCCGTCTATACACCGGGGCCTCGGCATGGCCGATATTAAAGGTAAATGATTTTCACGTTACGCCGTTACCCCGCATTCAGCAATGGGGCGCCGGACTTTTTAGCATCATCAACAGCGAACCGCCGCAAACCACGTTCAATTATAAAGAGATAACCGAAACCTACGACCAGCCGGTTGTGAGCCATGAAACCGGTCAGTGGTGTGTTTATCCCGATTTCAGGGAAATCGATCAGTATACCGGCGTGTTCAGAGCCAAAAATTTCGAGATTTTTCGTTCCAGCCTGCAACAGAATCAACTCGGTGATCTGGCAGATGATTTTCTCATGGCATCGGGAAAACTGCAGTCGTTGTGCTACAAGGCGGATATCGAGGCGATTTTGCGCACGCCGGGCATGGCCGGATTTCAGCTCTTGCAGCTGCATGATTTTCCCGGACAGGGAACCGCGCTGGTCGGCATTCTCAATACGTTTTGGCAGCAAAAGGGATATATTGCGCCCGACGAATTTCGCCGCTTTTGCAATGTAACGGTGCCGCTGGCTGAAATACCCAAACGAATTTTTGTCAATGGTGATACGCTCAAAGCCCGGATTACCGCTTCTCATTTTGGTCCGCATCCCTTGTTGAACATCAAACCCCGCTGGAGTCTCAAAACCGGCTCTGGCGATTTAATTGCTGCCGGTGATTTTCCCCGGCAACGAATCGATATCGGCAATGCTACGGAACTGGGAAACATCAACACAATACTGACGGATTTCGACCGTCCGGGCCGTCTCAATCTGCACGTTACAATCGGGGAATCGGTCAATAGCTGGGACCTGTGGGTCTATCCCGATAGCGGACCTGTCCGTGTGCCTGATTACATTCTCATCACCTCCGAGCTCGATTATGGCGCGGAACGGGCCTTGCTGGAGGGTAAGAATGTTCTGCTCACCCTGCCCGCCGGTACCGTTGCGGCTGAAAAGGGGGGTGATGTTGCTGTGGGGTTTTCCCCGATTTTCTGGAACACAGCCTGGAGCGGCAAACAGGCACCGCATACGCTCGGCATTCTCTGCGATCCCGCCCACCCCGCATTGCATCAATTCAGCACCCGGTCGCACAGCAACTGGCAATGGTGGGAACCGCTGCAACACGCCCAGGCGATTGTACTCGATCATGTCGAACCGCGTCCGGAGGTAATCGTGCGTCTTATCGACGACTGGTTCAGCAACCGCAGCCTGGCACTGGTAACGGAAATCAAGGTCGGGATGGGGAAACTGATTCTCTGCGGCATAGATCTGAACCGGGATTTGTCCGGACGTGTGGTTTCGCGCCAGCTCAAGCGCTCCCTCGTCAGCTATATGTCGAGTCCTGATTTTGAACCTGAAATCGAGATGAGTATCGAACAAGTCAAGGATCTTTATCGCCGGAATTGATCTCTTTTTGCCCGGAAGATTCGCTCTTTTATTTTTTTGGATTAGCACTTGAATTTCGTTCACAGGAGTGCTAAGTTACAGGGCGGTTCATTCTGGAAAATTTTGTCAGTCAGGACGGGATACGGGCTTAAATGATAAGAATATTATTGATTCTCATCTCCATTTCCTCCCTATCAGCCATTGCACAGAATGACTATTATTACCGCATCCATCCGCACTGGACGCGCATCGTCAATGGTTGTCTGGTCATGGATGTCAACCTCGATGGTACCGATGAATTCTTTTTCAGAATCGGTGACCAGTATGATTTGCGCGATCCTGAACTTGAATTTTATTACAAAAGTTTCAAGTTCTCTCTCGAAGAGCCTTTTCTGACTGAGCCGATTCCGGCATCCTCCATGGATTCAATTTATTTCCTGGTTAATTTTCAGCATCAGGATACAATTTTTGTCAAACTGCTACCACCCAGCCCCAAAACCATGGGGAAAAGCCTGCAGCAGGAACCCCTTCTCGATCTGTTTCGCTTTGTAAAGAATAAACGCACGGCTTTTTCAGATTTCAGACAATCTTTTAATTATCTCAGCCATATCAGAACAACAACGGGAAAACGGTTGACGCTCTTTTCCACCTCGACGCCATGGGATGAAAATGGCAAGCGGGCGGTTTATGCCATGGATTATAAACGTCAAAAGCTGCACTGGACGTTTAGCCATGGCCCCTACCTCATCAATGCACGAATTGTTGATATAAACCGGGATGGCAGTGATGAAATTTTGCTCAGCAGTTATGCCTCCAATAACGGTGTCAGCGGACAGAGTTCAACAGACGACAGTTCTTATGTTTTTCTGCTCGGCAGCGATGGCAGGGTGATCTGGCAGCGCGGGTTCGGCGGTTTTTGGACCGGTGCCTTTGCCGATGTTGGTAATTTTTACGGCGATGGCCGGCCCCGGGTGGTTTGTTTTCAATACTCCATCAGCAAAACAAAAACAAGC
>WJMF01000198.1 GCA_014728085.1 Candidatus Zhuqueibacterota bacterium | reverse complement strand
TAGATGCCTTTGAAGGAATCATAATCACTGACATTAACTCGTTTTCCCGCTTTACTCCAGTTCACGCCGAGTTCTGAGGGCAGTTTGTTTTCATCGTGACACTGCCGCAGAACGCTCTCCAGTTCGGGGGAATAGTAGAGTACCTCACCCTCTTTGCCTTTGGTTTTAATCAGAGCCTCCGGAAGATCAACGATCTCACCAAACGATTCGTGCAGGGCATTGATGGTCACGGTTTGTGATTTTGCCGCTTCCGGCGTACAGGCAACCGGTTCGCCTGTACGTACAGCCCGTATACAATCCCACATCTTTTTGATCTGTTGTTCATCCGGTTTTCCATATGATTTTTCACGGCCATCCTTAAATTCGACCTTGAGATCGGAATGGAGCCCCGTAAACGTAACCGTTGCCTTTTCAAATTCATAGGTAATCACCGGCCCGATCATTTCTTCATTTGAATGGGTGGCATAAAAGAGCAATTCGATATCATTTTCAGTCATAACGCGTAAAGCTGCCGTATCATAACTCTCGATCGGCTTGGCGCGATAAAGTTCTCCTTCAACGCTTTTGGGTTGCGCACTGCTGCTGAATTGGTCGCCCAAAACAAAAAACATATTGTGGAGATAATGCGCCACCGCATTATTGACCGGACTGTCCAGAATCCAGCGCCCGCTTTTATCCTTTAATTTTCCCGCCCAACTGTTGCGGTTATAATAGCTCTCATCGCGGGGCCAGAATGCCATGGTCTTGAGTCGCACAGGAGCACCCAACACACCCTGTTGAATATCACGTTTCAAGTCCTGGATGGGATCGGTAAAGGACCACTGGTAACCGATAGCGACAAAACGACCGAATTGGTCACGCGCAGCAATCATATTATCGGCTTCGTCCACCGTGGCGCCGAGGGGCTTTTCGCAGAGAACATGGCTGCCGTGTTCCAGAGCGATTCGGGTATGGTCGAGATGAAGCTGTATGGGCGAGGATAAAATGACCAGATCCGCCTGACCGCCCTGTTGATAAAACGCATCGAAATCAGCATAGAGGGCAATGTTCATCTTTTTGAGTTCATCGAGACGGTCGCAATGTTCGGGATAGGGATCTATACCGGCGACCAGGGTAAAATTTTCATCCTGGGGTTCATCAAGCAGTCCCTGAAGATAGACCATTCCGTACCCTCCAAGGGCCACGACGGCTATGGATATGTTTTTTGCCAAAATGATTCTCCTTGTTTATTGCAAACGTTGCAAAACATTTTCTATGAATAATACATTTTCAGGCGGTGTTCCATACGGCAAAACGCCTGTCCCCAGGCACACGTTTGGCCGTTGTTCCGCCAGTGTATGGATTCGTTCGACCTCTTTTTGGATCTCCTCGCGGTTGCCAAAAGCGACAATTTTCGCATCCATATTGACGCGAACGCGAATCCCGGTATGATCCCAAATTTTTTCCATGAATACCTGCTGATCGGTTTCGGACGGACAAATAACATATCCGGCAGCTGTTTTCAGAATAAAATCGAGTATAGGAGCGGTATCGCCACCGATGATCAGGGCAGGTGCCTCATTGGCAATCGTTTTTATCTCTTGCAGCATATCCTTTAACACCGGCAGCAGTATGGTTTCAAACTGCTTTGGGGAAAGCAACGGTGGCGTGGCGGCGGATTCGAAAAAGGTAATTTTTAATCCCTGGTTTTGAATCTCGCGGCAGAGGTTGATTTGATTTTGCGCCAGTCGTTTTAAGGCAGTATGGGCCGCATCCGGATCGATGCTGCAATCGCATAGCATATTTTCCAGTCCTGCCAGCGTCACCGCAATCGAGAAGGGCCCGCTCACGGGAATGCGCACGACCGCGTTCGGAAACAGAGCCTGCAATTCTTTGGCTGCATTCAGAATAAGCGGCCAGCGCCCGGTTTTGCAAAGATCAATACGATCGATGGCGGCAAGATCAGCTGCCGAAGAATAGAGCGGCTCCTGAACGGAGGGAATGTTGTCGGCATCCGGTTTATCGATTTTAGCCCCATAAGCTTCGGCTTCGACATTGTAGATATCGATACCCACCGTAATCGGGGTGTGATGATAGCGCTCATAGGCGGCCTGATGCGCTTTGACCATCAGCTCCCCGTCTCTGGAAACCTCCCAGGGTGTTTTGCCGATCAAACCGGCAGCGTGTTCATAAACAGAAGGTGAAAAATCCATAATGTATCCCCCCTAATAGTCAGCCAAACGATAATACTCGTCAAGCATGGCCATGTAATTGTCGTAATTTGACCCCACGGCGATCGAATGGCTGGTACCGAGTATAAAACGACCGCCTTTTTTGGCGCACTCCATTGCGCGGCGGACATCGGCCCGGACCTGGTCCGTCGTCCCTGATACCATTTCTTCCAGGGCAACGCCTCCCCAAAGCGTGATTTGCGAGCCGATCGAGCGTTTCAAATCGCAAATATTCATGTCCGCTGTCGGCTGTATGGATTGATAAGCGTCATAGCCGATCTCGAGAAAGGCATCCAAAAGCGGGGTTACATTGCCACAGCAGTGTTTCATCACCTTTTTACCGAAACGGTTGTGGATATTTTCAACCCGTTTCTTGTTGGCCTGCAAAAAGAGCTCTTTGAACATTTGCGGACTGATGAACGGACCGCTCTTATAGCCAAAATCCGCTCCCCATAAAACCGCATCCTGGTCCGGATGAATCAGTATCTCATCGGCCTTGTTTTGCGTCTCGACATAAAAATCGGTAGCGGCCCTGACCACCCCGGGATTTTGGATCAATTCCATACTGCCGCGTTCCATATTACCCAGGAAAACGATACCAACCTCGCCTCCCGAAGGACCGCAGATAAAGCGATCCGGAAAGTGTTGAATAACGCTGTCCAGTATTTTCCAGGAGCGTTCATCCCGCTCAACAGGTTCAGGACGGTGCTGAAAGTCCTCCAGGGTAAAGACCTTTTCATCCAGAACCGGATCTTTTATACAGGTAATATCCGCTGTGATGTCGCTGTATTTATAGATACGTCCCAGATGATCTTCCCAGGTATTATCATCCACCTTTTTGGGAGGGGGATCATCGCTTTCCGGCGGAATTTCCCAGGTGGCCATGGGAAAGGTGATGATATCGAGTTCGAGCTTGTCATAGAGCTCCAGGGTATCTTCGAGGTAACTCTGCGCCACCTCATCATGCCGGCCTTCCCAAAAGGCGATCTGTGATTTGGCTTTGGCCCGGTAATAGGTCTCATGCCCGAGAATTTTCCCGGCCGTATCAAAATCAATGGCAAATTCACCGATAGGGACGCGATCGGGCTCTTTGCCGGCCATCGTTGTTAAAACGCGTTCTTTTGAATTCATAGTATATATTCATCCTCGTAAATGTTTGTTTTTAGGATCCTCTGCGCTTTAACTCTGCGTTCGGTACCATGCGCTGATAAACCGCAGAGAGCACTGATAAACCGCCGAGAGCGCTAAGAAACGCCAGGAAAAAATAAATAACCCTGTTGCCTGATACTTGTTTTAAACAACTCAAATCTTACCTTATTTCTGAAAAGATCTATATAGGCTCAACCATCAAAATGTATATCTGTTTTTTTCTTTGCGTCCCTTCGCGTCCTCTGCGGTTAAAATCTGCGCTCGGTATCATGCGCTGATAAACCGCCGAGAGCAGAGAAAAAGTTAAAAATTCAACTCTTTTCGGCAATACTCGATACTGGCCTCGATGGCCTGTTG
>WJMF01000197.1 GCA_014728085.1 Candidatus Zhuqueibacterota bacterium | reverse complement strand
TCCATACCTGGAAGACTTTATGGACAACACAAAGCGCTCGCTTCATGCGGTCGATATCACCTCGCCGAAGAACGGCCGGTTTTTCTTTCAGTCAAAAATTCTCTTCAGCGGTAACCTCCGCTTGACACAAGCGACTGACTTTAAGATCAATATCTATGACAACAACACAAACCGCTATATTGGGGACCAGCCGTTGGATAGCTTGATCGTGACAGGAGCCTTTACGGACTCGTTTTGTACCTTTGAAACCACATATGATTCCGTTCTGAATGAAGGGCTTTATTATTTTACCCTCGAAACCATGGACAATGATGAACCGCTGTATGTGGGAAAATTTTATCGCAAAAATCTAGAGCTTTCCGATCAATAGAAAAGAGGCCCAGTGACAGGGCAGTGCGGCCGTCTTGTTTTCGAGCGATTTTAGTTTGGCACGGCGCAGTGCCTGCACATAAGAGTCTCCCGCCAGCAAGGCCCGATAAAATTGCAGCATAAAAAATGAGCTGTGCCGGTCATTAATCGGCCACAAGGTGCAGATCACATTGGGCGTACCGCTGTGGATAAAGCAAGCCGCCAGAGATATCTTGTCCCGGTGGTAATTCCACTTTTTCACCCCGCTCTCGCAACAGGCGAGCACCAGCAAATCACAGTTGAGATCGAGGCGTAAAATTTCTGCAGGCGACAATAAATAACGACGGGGGTTTGCTTTTCGTGAATAAAACATCAGTCCGTTCAAGCCCGGCCGGCCGGGCAGATATACACCATGGGTGGCCATATGCAGCACGCGGCTGCCCGCCTGACGCTTGAATCGTTTTTTTGTGGCGCCATTCCCGTAATGCCCCTCTGCCTTCAAGCCGTTGCGCCGAAAGGCATCGACAATGGCGGAAACCTCGCGCCGGCTCGAAGAAAGAGACAAAACAGGAACATGGCGGCCGGCGTGGTTGCTTAACCTGTATTCGCGCCTTGAATGGCCGGTTTGTGGTGGAAACCCCTTTTCCGGTTTTGTATTTTTATCCGTCATCGGTGCATAGCCGGAAAAATCATATTGATAATCAGTCGACCGCGGTTCCGCTCCGATAATCCGTTCCGCGTCATAGTGATACTGAATGGAATAGCGCCGAACCAGCCAGGCCGCTGTTGAAAAGGTGGCTGCAGAGTCGTAGGATGTAACAAAGGTTTCAAAAGCAAGTTGTGAAAGCTCATCGCCGGCGACGATGGCCAACCGGTTGCAGGACAAAATATGATCGCTTACCGGTTCGATTAAAACCCTGTATAAATAGTGACTGGTCTGAAAAAAGCGTTGTTGTTTTTTCTTTTTGATCAATGTATGCTGTTGCAAGAGCGTCCTGTAAAGCCGGACTGATGCCGGGAATCGGCGATCGAGCGCTTTGGACCGTATAAAACAGTTATGACGCTTAACCACTATAATCAAAAGATGGTTTTGCCGTATACGATATTCGATATATGCCGTGCAGGTATCCAGCTCTGTTTGTATCTTCCGGTAGATCTCTTCCCGAAGGCGGGACCGTTTCTGTCCCGTTATACAACAAGGTCCGGTACCGGAGAGTATGGAGACAATACATACCGGTTCCCTGTCGCAACATGAACAGATTGCCCGCTTTTCCCCTCGTTTGGCCCTGGCCGTTTTGTTCATATAGCCCGGTTTTTGCGAAGAACAGTCGGGATCGAAAAAATGGGAGGTTTTGGTATTCGGCCATTTGCGATTGTGAGAAACCCCGTTGCCCAAGGCTGCGACCATCCCCATCGACAAGAGCGTCAACCACTCTATCAATCGAAACAGTTTCATCGGCAACCCCTTTCAAGCCGCTGTCTGATAAATAATACGTACAACCGCGCCAATACCCTAAAGCATGCAGAAAAAAATCCGTTTTAAATAAAATCCCAGGTGTCCGGTTAATTACCGACCCATTCTTCGATGAAACTGATTTTTAATCCGGCCAAACCCTGGTAAAAAAGAATGATTCCATTTTACAAATCAAATGTGTATTTTTAAATCGTTGGTAAAACGTTTGAAACGGAGAACCACATGATTTTATCGGATATTACCATCCGCGCCCTGCTGAAGAGCGGCGAGCTTGTGATCGAACCGATGCAGGATTCACAAATACAACCCGCTTCCGTGGATTTGCGCCTGGGCACCCATTTTTTGAGACTCGACGAAAACAATATCGGAATGATCCGTCTGGATGAAAAAGCAGAGTATATCGAACTCGATCAGGATGAAATTATCATTCCGCCGCTCTCCTTTTTACTGGCCACAACGCTCGAGTACGTTAAACTGCCGCAGGATCTCACCGCCTTTATCGAGGGGAGAAGCTCTATCGGGCGAATGGGTCTTTTCATTCAGAATGCCGGATGGGTGGACCCGGGATTTGAAGGCGAGCTGACACTGGAAATATACAACGCCAATCGTCTGCCGATCCGATTACAGTCCGGCCGCCGCATCGGACAATTGATCTTTTCCCGTATGGATCGGGTCCCCAGTCAATCCTATCAAGGCAAATACCAGGGCCAGCGCCGCGCCGTCGGCAGCATGATTTATAAAGATGATGACATCAAAAGATCCTGATACGCTTACAGCTCTATTTGTCACGAGTTGATCGCTGAAAAAAGATTTAAAATGGGAGAACCAGATGAGTATTACCGCAAAAATGGCAGAGTTTAGCCGATCCCTGCAGTATGAGGACATTCCCGAATCCGCCAGGCACCAGGCCCGCCGGTTTACCCTGGACAGCATCGGATGTGCATTTGCCGCTCTCAACAACGAAGACATGCAGGCTGCGCACCGCTATATTCAGGCGCTTGGCGGCACAGAACAAGCCACCGTCATCGGTACCGGCTTGCGCACAAACCTTTCCAATGCTGCGTTTATGAACGCGCTTTTGGTCAGAGCGCTGGATTATAACGATATTTTCTGGAAACAGGATCCCAGCCATCCGTCCGATATTCTGCCGGCGGTCTGGGCCTGCGCTGAAAGCGAACGATTATCCATGCGCGAGGCTTTGGTCGCCACCGTGATCGCCTATGAGCTGGAACTGCGCTGGTGTATCGCCGCTGATCCGGGTATTCGGGAAAAGGGCTGGCATCACGCCACCCTGACGCAATTCGTCTCTCCTTTTGTTGCCGCCCGTCTTCTCGGCCTCGATAAAAATCAGACCGTTTCAGCGGCGGGCATCAGCGGATCGACCCATTTCACCCTCGGCGGCGTCGTTGCCGGTCATCTGACCAATATGAAGAACACCGCCGATCCGATGGCGACCCGCGCCGGTGTGGATGCCGCCCTGCTGGCCAGAGAGGGATACAGCGGTCCCGACAGGGTCATCGAAGGCAAGGAAGGATTGATCGAGGTTATGCATAACGTCGACTGGTCGACGCAACGGTTGCTGCAAAACCTGGGCAGTGAATTTATGATTACCGAGTGCGGCTATAAAGCCTTTCCCACCGAGGCCCTCACCCACCAACCGATCACCGCGGTGTTGAACCTGCGGCAACAACTCGATCTCATTCCTGATCAAATCGAGCGGGTTTTGATCAAAACCACAACCCGGGGAGCGGATATACTTTCCGATCCCAGTAAATACAAACCCACGACCCGGGAAACCGCTGACCATAGCCTGCCCTACTGCATCGCGGCTGCGCTGGTCGATGGAAAGGTTCTGCCGGATTCGTTTTCCGAAGAAAAACTCAAAGATAAAAACATATGGGCCATGCTGGAAAAGATCAAAGTGGTTGCGGATGATGAAATAGATCGTCTTTTCCCGGCTGTCAAACGGGCAATCGCTGAAATCATCACCAAAGATGGAAAAAAAGCAGAGGAAACCGTGGATCACGCCAAGGGCAGCCCGGAAAATCCAATGACCGACGAAGAGATTATTGCAAAGTTTAACAGCAACGCTTCAACGGTATTGAAAAAAAATCAGCGGGAGCAAATCATAGAAACAACCCTTGAGATGGGAGAGGATGATCTGACAATGGACAAATTTATGCGAATGTTGATCTGCTGAGGCCATGATAAAACAAAGGCACCGCTGTCCCCCCTTTACAGCGGTACCCTCCCACATCGAATTAGCCTGGATGCCTGGTCTTTTTACAGGCCAAATTATTGCAAATAAAATGCCAGACACTTTGCGTCGCTCCAATACCATGATAATAAAGACCTTGAGGTATTTCACCAAAAAGAGCAGTGCTTAAAGTGTTGCAAATTTGCAACATGTTTTACACCCCTTGTTGTCAATTTACAACAAAGAATTGTCTAGCCAGCCCCCCGTGCTTGGAGTTTATGTTTGCAAAAATGCTCTTTATCCTGTATATTGAAAACCGATGTAAATATTTTGATTGGTTTATGCTTTTAGCGAACAGGAGGCAGGACGTGACGGCTCATAACGATGTTGAAATGGTTAAAACCCT
>WJMF01000196.1 GCA_014728085.1 Candidatus Zhuqueibacterota bacterium | reverse complement strand
CCCCGGCTTGCCGGCGCTTCCCATTCGAGAATGACCCGGCGGTTCTCCCGGCTTAAACGCAAATTTTGAATTTTTTCCGGCGCTATAAGCTCAGTGGGAAAAATATTGACCCGAATGCTGTGTTTACTTGAATTTTTCGCTGTATCCACCGCACTGACGGCATAAAAATATTGTTGTCCAAAGGTCACGGTAGAATCCATATAATGGGTTTCGATATACGGGATGGGTTTGTTATTCAATTGTACAGAATCGGTTTCCAGACCGCGCCAGCGATAAAGGTTGTAGGATGCTACATCCAGTTCCGGACTCATGTTCCAAACCAGTGCAACCGCCTTGCCCTCTTCAAATACGGTCAGACCGGAGGGCGGAGCCGGCGGGACAATATCCCGAATGGTCACTGACACCGGATCGCTGTATTCGCTTTCCACACCGGCCGGATCCAGTGCCGTCATGGTATAGGTGTAGGTTTGGCCGGTTTTGATATTTTCATCGATAAGCTGATAGGCAGAGCCGTCCAGCCGTAGCAATATTTTTTCGTTTATTTTTTCCCGCCTGCCTGATTTTTCCTGTCTGTATACCATGAATTGCACCGCCAGGTCATCCTTGCCCGGTTGCCAGCGGGGATATTTCCATTCGATCTCGACGCCGTCAAGGGTTTGTTCGCAGACGATGTCCGGTGGCGGCTGGGGAAGGCGTTCTGTGATTCTTATCTCTTTATCGACCCGATTGATCTCTTCACCCGTATCCAGATTGACAAAGATGATACGATAGGTATAGAGTTCCCCCTCGAGATGTCCGCCGGCCTGATAAAAGCGCCCCAAAACCTTGCCGACGCTGTGATAGAGCATGGTATAAACCGTGCTTGCAAAACGATCGGAACGCAGCCGGACCAGCATTTGTTCAGGCGTATTCACCTTTAGGGCATTTTTCAAAAGAGCAAAATCGGAACCGAGTATATAACGGGCGTTCAAAGGATTCATTTGCGGTTCTATCGGTTCTGCGGTCAGACGGGTAAAAGCCATATCCACGGGGCCCTTGCGTTCTACATGAAATCCGGTGCCGACGCGAAGATTATCCAGCAGAAACAGATATACCGAATCCGATTTTACAGTATAGACGATATCCGGCGGCTGCTGCGCCACCACGAGTTGAACCAGGAGAAAAATAAATAACCCTGTTCTCATACCAGTTTTCCTTGATGTTAATGTTTTGTTCCTATTCATAAAAGAATCCGTTTGCGCGGTTTTATGCCGCCAAGACATGCTTTCGCTCTAGTCGCTACTGCTGTTTGGTGATTGTTTGGATATGGTTAAATTATAATCCTCATCTATCTTGAACCAAATTTTGTATTTGTCAAGAGAAGAGACATCATTCCACCTGTCTTTTGACCAGATTTGTACCACGTACCAGTGATCGATAAACAAATATCTGTTGACAGGACAATTAAATGTCCTGTCGGCAGGAGGTGTTGAATAATAGTAGCCGAAATACCAGGTCGGCCATCCATAGCGGCCCTCTCTGATAATACTCGATTTTGACCCGGAGTGAAATGCCTCTATCCAGATATGACCGACTTTGGCATCTACGGATTCGTGCTTGACATCGAATTTTAGATAATAGTTGTAAACCGAATTTGTTTGGACGATCTCGATCAAATCAGAAACCGGTGTCGGCGGTACGGGATAAAAGGATTCCCGGGTAATCGATTCAACGCCGTCATTGTTGATCGCTTTAAGCGCAATCCAGGTTACCTGCGGCAATCCACGGGTGGCGATCGGCAAATCAACTGTGGTGCCGGCCTGTACCTCGGCAGCAGTCAGGTCGAATGAGGCCGCTTGCGGAAATGGACGAACGTCATAAAGGCCTGAATCACTGCCCACTGCGTATTGATATCCCGCCACATCATCGGAATTATTAAACCCTCCCCTGAGGATGGGCAATTGTACCGTCTGTTCATCGGGTTGATTGATTTGAGTGAACATGGGCAAAGCGGGCGGCGTGAGCACTTTGCGAAACGTACCGGATCGCTCGCCGTCGAGCTCATAATAAGCCGAGAGATAGTAGTTCTGTCCCACTTGAACCGAACCGCCGAGAGTATAATCGACCAGATAGCGGCCATCTCCGGGTATGATAAAGGAATCGCTGAGAATATCGGCTTCATCCATTCCGCTACCCAATCTGACCTGCATGTTCAAGTTGCCGCCGAATCTGCCGGCCCCATCATAAACGCCTTTAAATCTGAGGATATAACCATCACTGCCCTCTATAAACCGGGCGTTGAGGGGAATCGTGGGCAGGGACATATAGAACTGCCGGGTTGTGGTGGTATCTCCGTCAGCTGAAAATCCTCTCAGCCAGACCAAATGCCCCTCTCTCAAACTTAATTCATCCACATTGGTTTCCAGCTTGAGAAAGTCACCAGGAATCACGGATTCCGGTTCGAAATCATATCCGCTTTGCGGCCAGGGGCGTACGGGTGTTGGCGGCTTTGTATTTACAGAAACCGCATACTGATAACCCACAGGGGTTTTGTCGTCGGCAAAACCTGTGGTCACAATTTTCAGGTTCAGATAGCCCTGGTTATCCAGTACAACGGTATTAAAAATCGGCGACCCCGGAACCTCGACTGCGATGGTGTCTCTTTTCGATGTCTTGTTGGTCAGGGTACGGGCCCAGGAGGTCAGATAAACAGTGGAATTATGACTGATCTCGATCGGCAAGCTGACAAAATCCTGGGAGCCTTTATAATACATGAATGGCTGTTTGATATCTGATGTTCCCGGTTCGCTGCCCGCCATCAGGGCAACAGAAGCTGAACCGTTCATATAGGTTTTATTAAATATATCGGTTTCATAATGCAACCGGTACTCGGAGAGCGCTTTTACCCACTCGATGTTCGCACTTGTCTGAGGAATGTCAGGAACGATTTTATAGAGCGCATAATTGGTTTGAACCATCTCATCCGGTCCAAAGGCGCGCAACCCCATCTCGACCAGGCCGGTACACTGATCGATGTGCACGGGCAACACCAGTGTATCTCCCGATGTCACCTCTTCCATGCTAAAATCAGCCTGATCCGATGCCGGAAAGGGCCGCAGCAGGGCGCCGGAACCTGAGGATGCATCCCGAATCTGATACTGGTAGATCGCTCTGTGATGGCCATTAAAAGCCTCATGCTCGATGGGAATTGTGAGATAACCATCGTCATTTTGCTGTACCTGGCTAAACATCGGCGGAGCAGGCGTAATCAGTTGCACCATCACCGAATCCGATGAAAAGCGTTTGCCGTTCAGATCCCGGCTGACCGATCTGGCGCTAACATAAACGGTATCATCGTAACCGATACGATTTGGAAGCCTTGTCGTATTTTCTATGTGGAACATACTCTCGGGTCCGAACAGAAATGGTCCGTGCCCCAGGTCTTTAGCGCCGGGTGTAGAACCAACACGAAGATCACAGGTAAAATATTCCACGGTTTCCGGCGTGCTTAGAACGAATCCATAGGTAAAGGGGGGTTCATAACGTTCCGGAACCGAGGTTGGATCTACCGGTATCAGAGCTGCTTCAAGCTCGGGTTTGGGCGGGGCGATAGCATAGTATTCATTTGCCTGGATAGATAACCCATCTTTGTTGATCGCTTTGAGGGATATACACAACCATAAGGCGCGCAACTCATCTATATCCCTTTCCAGAGGCAGAGCAAGAATTTTACCGGTGTTGACCGAATCAGCGGGAAAATCAAAGATCCGCACATTATCCGGATAGGCCCGTATGATATTTTGATGATCCCAAAAATCGCTGATTTCATATTGGTATCCGGAGATTTCTGATTCATTATCGTATGCCGGCACGCGGATTTCCACCCGAATTTCGTTTTGGTCATTATGATCAATGACCTGAAATTCAGCTGGTGTTGGAAGAGTGAGGTCCTGATGTTTGGGGACGGAAATAACAGATACCGGCCCCCAGCCTAAATTGTTGTCGGGATTTTGGGCCCGAATCGCCAGTTTACAGCTGTCTCGCATGGGATAAGAGCCGGCATTCAGAACCAGCATATCAATGTCGTTGAGAACACCTCCGCCCCAGTGATATGGTAATTCACTGTCAACGATTGTTTTCCAGGCAATTTGCTCCGGATCTTCGTCATCATAGTAAACCTTGTACTGATAGGCCGCCAAATCGTAAATAATGTCGCAATAGGCTTTTCGGTTGGGAGACGAAAACCATTCTCTGGCTTTTTTGCATTTGACATAAACACGTTTATCATTATAGGAAAGCTCAAATGAGGCGGATAGTGGTTCCTTGAATCCGGGAGGCGTCTGGTCGATAAAAAAGACGGGGGAGGGCACAAAATTGTCCGCACTGCCATCGCCGTTGATTCCGCGCATCTTGATGATATAGCCGTTCTCGCTATTGGCCTGAAGATTGAGATCGCGAAGCGTTACCGGCGACACTGCAGGTACGGCGGTATAATCGACAAGCGGATTTTTCGAATCATCCGCTGTAAAAATGGCGGCTTCCATGCGGATATATTGATTTTCAGCATTTTCATCCAGCAAATCGTTTATCTCAAACTCAAAGGTGACGTTGTTTGAATCGAATTGATAATAGTATTCGTCAACTGTATTGTTGTGGAATACCGTAGCTGATGGTTTACCCTCCGGAAAGGTTATCGCTCCCCACATATAGGGAGAGGTGTTTGTTTCCGTTTGCAGGGAGGAGAGATCGACACCGGTGCGCGGATTATGATAACTGAGGCGAAAGTCGAGATTATGAGTGGTGGCAGTATAGCCGGCGTAATTTCGAACCCGGGTTTTGATCTTGTAATCGCGGTATAGCGCGTCACTGGAGCGTATCGGCATAAAATAATTCAGATCAAACTGGTTTTGTTTGCCAACTGCCTGATAACCCCTGTTTTCTCCTTCCGTGGAGTGGCTAAAGCTGTATTCAATAATTTCAGAGTGTTCGTCCCATCCCAGCTCAAGGGTGGCAGGCATAAAGACGCCGGCATGGGTCACCAAATCACCCTGAAAGGTCGTCGCTCCGGTCATGGAAAATTCATCGCCCAGTTGATTGTACTTTGTTCTGATATTTTCTATCTCCACGGGCAGAGGTTCATTTCGTTGTTCCATCATGTCGGCATAGTTTAGAATCTGTTCATACAAGCCATAAAGACTTTGCGATAGTTCGGCGTATTTGTTCCAGACCAAATCCGTATGTGCGGTAAAGGTACGGTGGACGTCATTGCGCGCCTCAAAAGCTGCCGTATGGGCATACGCCATTTCATTATAGAGCGAATCCAGCCGGTCCAGGGTAAACTCGAGAAAAGCGAGCGGAATGTTGCGATAAAAATGTTCCGCCAGCTCATCCGAGGCGATCGACTGATCGGATAAAGTCGCCGGATCGAAGGGGATATCGATGCCTGAGAGCGATTCCAGTGCTTCTTTGCGGCGATCAAAAGCCTCCTGGATAAAGGATTCATTAAAATTACGGGAGGCAATAAAAGCGTTGCGCAGATAACCGATACCGCCGGGCGTATCATAGGTCCATTTGTCGATCAGGGATTCCTGTTTTTGCAGATAGAACTGGTAGAGGTTGCTTGTTTTTTGTAACAACTCTTGACCGAGCACCTCATTGCGTATCAACGGATCGACAAAATCGGCCTGCAGTTGACTGATTTCGCTGTTGGGACCAAAGGAGGTATAGATATAGGTTCGCAACGAATCCAGTTGCCGGGTACGGCTTGTAATTTGATCAAAGTATTGCTCAAAGTCCTGTTGTGACTGCTCGATTTCAGTGGAATTTTTTTCTGCAATCTCTCCGTCAATGGAAAAGAGCTGAACGGAACCGTCTGCACTACTCTTCGTTTCTTTCGTGATCGGATCCTGAGGTATTTGCCGCCGTTCCATGTTTATGATGACGGTATCGGTTTCAAAACCGGAAGCATTCAAGACGGTGATAAGGCGTGCAAATGCCTGTTCATATTGTGCAATTTTGCCGTCAAAATCGCTTTTGATCTCATCGATGGCGTTTTCCCAGTCATCGAGGCTTGACAGCAACTCGGTTATTTTTTCCTCGGCAAAGGCGACTTGCAGTTCGTCGCGATAAATCGCCAGAGCTTCTTTTTGACGTTGATACTGAGCTTTATATTCAGAACTGTTTGTGGTCGAGCGCAAACGTTCCAGCTCCTCAAGAACGATACGGGCATCTTGTTCAATGACCTTGAGATAAAATTGATCCTGCCCCTGTTGCAGATTATTAATAATATTGGCGATCTGAGCCGGTGTCAGTTCTGCAAAAGCATCCCTTGCCGCCTGATCGATTTGTCGCTGAACATTATCAGCAGACCCCAGGATTTCATCGGCGATTTCCTCAGCGTGCTGGATAATTTGCGCCATACGTTCATCCTCACCGGTACCGCCACTGATCTCGCCATCATTCCATTCTACCCAGACATATAAAGTAGAGCGGATACCGAGAAAATAGGCTTCCAGTTGGGCGTATCCGTACAGATAAAAAGTCCCTGTATTGCCCATCAATGCCGCCCCCAGCTCACCGCGCACGCCGGCAAACCAGTCGGCAAGTACATTGGCTTCAACCCAGGCGCTGCCATAAGCGCCCCATTCCATCGGATCGGCCCATTTAAACCAGACACAGGCTTGCATACCGACCTCAATGTTGACGACAATGGCATTAAAAGACCTGGCAACGGAACCGCGGACGAGAAAGGCCGGTGGGCCGATAAAGAACTCGAAATTGGCATCCAAAAGTCTGAAGAGGTTAATATCCAGGCTGCCGTGTACGGCCCAGGCGTCTATATCTACCGCATAAAATTCCAGCATGGCTGTGGCACTGGCAATTTCACTCATGTCAATAAATTTCAGTGACTCGGGATTACCCGGGGCTACCGTAATGGTAATGTTACCGGCGGCATAGGGATAACTGGAAAAATCCTGCGGCACGCCGATTTCAATAAACCAGCTGCTGCTGATATCGACATAGGATTTAAAATCCTTTGAACCACTGATCATAGCCGCGGCATCGAGACGAAATTTATCGGTGGCAATCATCAGCAACGTCTTGCCCGTAAATATGGCGTCATCCGGCACCGAGAGCTTGCCGTAGACATAGAATTCCAAAAAGGTCATGACATTTTCAAATTCTTTTTTATACTCATTCACGGCATCGAAGAACTGGCTGTTTTCCGTGTCGTTGGTAAATCCGAGGTTACCCCGCACGATGCTTTCCACTTCGGGCGACGGATTAAAAAAGAGTCCGGCGCCAAAGTCTTCGATGGTGATGGGAATCGGCGTCAATTTGATGTCCATGCCCATGGCGGCCAGGAAAAGACCGAATCCCGGCATACTCATGGTCGTGCCGCCGTATTCCACCTGTCGGTAACTGAGTTCACCGACGGCGGCAAAGCCTGTTCCCATTGCCGTCAGGCTGCCACCAATCAAAAATCTAAAATTTGAGCTCGAACCTCCGAGAGGTATGTCGGCGATGAGGTCCAATCGGCCTGAAGCAAACGTGGTTGAAAAGGTACCATAGCGGAAGTTGGCATTATCGATGAGAAGATTGAATTCTGTATCAGATTTGTAAACCCAGAGCTGATCGATGCCGCCGCTAAAACCGGTCAATCCGCCGTCGAGGCGACCGGCAAAGGCCAAATAAAAGCCATCGTGTGAGCGCGAGGTCGCAGTGCCGGAGGCGTTGTCCTCTTCAAATGAAACATCATAGGTTTCGATATTACGCAAATCAAAGCCGTAATAAAACGAATCGACCTGCACGCTCATGCCGAAGAGATCAAAACTGCCCTCGTAGATTCGGCCGAATTCAAAAGTGTCCGGACCGAGAATAAAATCAGTAAAATTACAGCCACCGCCCTGGTCGGTTCCGGCACCGGGCAATTGCAGAGAGACGCTGCCGCTGAGTGAAAAGCGAAAGGGGCTGTCGGCAGGAATGGTCGGCGTTTCGATCGTCATGTTGAGCAGTCCCGCCAGATCGATGCCCGGAACCTCTGCAGCCGCAAAGGTCCAGCTGGTCTCGGCAGTGCTGTCCTGATCGATGCGAACCGTGCCGTTGATCGGCATTAAAACATTCTGATCTTCCAGCGGACTGGGCCAGTAGCTGTTGATGGTTAAAATCAGCGAGGCGTCTACCTTTTCCTGATCACCGTACATCATCAAACTCAGACCTGCCAGTTTGCAGTTGACCGTCAATGGATCTTGTCCAAACGTGAGAACCGGATCAGATTGTTCCTGCTCCACAGAATGGATCTCTTTTATGGCCATCACCTGGCCCTGTTCATCCAGCCAGTCGCCGCCGGCATTGACCTGAAGGGTAAAAGGACTGTTTTGAAACGTTTTAAACGGATCAGGTGCGTAGAGCCCGCCTTTGATATGTAAATAATTATTTAGAGTTTTTATACTTCCGATGCGGATGAGGGAATCCGCGATGTAAAAGCTGTCGCTAAAGAGCTGTTGGTCATCGATGTTGCATGAAGAGGAGATGCACAGCTCCGTGAAATCGATTGCTTTGCCCCACAGCTCCAGTTTGCCGGTAAGGTAAGCGTTGATGTTCCGGTTGGCCGTTGCGGTAAAACGAAGGCTGCTGATCGTTGCCGGACATCCGAACAACGTCGTCACCTGCTGACTGTCCGCGTCGGTGCTCTGTTCGGAAACAGACAGCCCGGTGGGTAAAATTTGTATATTTTCAACCGTGAGGGCAAAATCAGGAGAAAGGCCGCTGAATTTTAACAGCGCCTGGTAAATTTGAACAGAAAAGTGCATCTTATTCATCGGTGCAAATATGCTCAACACGGGTTTGCCATAGGGTTGCAGCAATTCCAGTTCACCACACCCGAGCGGTATGGTTTGATTGACCAGTTTGGAAGAACTGACAAAAAAGTGCATGCTGTCCGCAGTCAAAATCGAGGTGAAATGGAGCGGTTCCGGGTCGGGAGAATCGGAAGGCGTAAAGAAATCTATCCATAGATCTCCGGAAATGGAAACCAGCTCTTTTTGACCAGGCAGATCCATTTTCCAACCGTCAAAACTGATGGAGACATTTTTATTGATTGAAAGGATCGAATCGGATGTTGTTGCGCTTTGTTGACTTGAAGAGTACCCCGTGTCCCAGTGATTTAACCCGTTTACATCAATAGCCACGTCGCGTACCACAAGGGCGGTATTTTGCAAAGCCGCGGGCATAACCGGTTTCACATCAGCTGTCCAGCTGTATCCGTCCTGACGCTCGGCATAATGGAGCTTTGTGATTTTGATCGGCATTGCGCGGTCGTTCAGGTTCCAGATGGCCTCTCCCGGTGATGCCTGTACCGATATGGATCCCTGAACCATTCGCAGGGTAGAGGCGTTAACGGTAATATCCAGCACCACATCGGTCGATGGCGCCGGGGTGGTTCCATAGCCCAGGACCGGAAAAACCAGTGTGGCCGTTTGATTGCTCTTTGTGGTGATGCGCAGGAGGTCGTTTTCCGGCACAACGGCAACGGCAGAAGAGTCGCTGATATCCAGATAGGCAATGGTGGAATCGGGCAGCGGAATATGAGCCAGTGCGATTTGCTCTTGTGTGAAAAAATCACCCGGCCAGAATCCACTTGCATCCAGATGGGCAACCTGTTCCTGCGAATGGTAAAAGTCGATACGGCCGCTCTTGACCCTGACCGGATCAAAAGCGAGCGAGAAATCATTTGAATAGGTGACATTGAGATTCTTATACAATACCCCGTTGAGCTGAATGTGTGCCTGAGCTTCTCCGGTTACAGGCAACTCACCGTTTTGTATTATTGGTGCCTGAGGAAGCTGAAGAATGAGGTTATCGTACAGCGAATCCGGAGTACTGTTTTGTGCCACCGCTTTCCATTTCAGTTCGGAACCGCTGTTGCTCAGCTGGGCGATGGAAAAGGCAAAAGGATCGGCAAAGGAAATCGAGCCATCGGCCAGGCGGCCGTCCGGCAAGTCAAAGCGAACCGTGTTCTGATAGGTTAGCGGAATGGTGCTGTTGTCGAGATGAAGAACGTCCTGTCCGTCCGGCAGAATCAAGCCATCCGCAGTAATCGAAGCACCCCGGGAGCATCCCAGCACCAGAGTGGGTTGGTCTGAAAAGAGCGGTAGCGGCAGCTTGAAGGGATCGGAAATCAAAAAATCGGCCTCTTTGAACGATTCAGCGATCATATCATAAAGACCGCTGCCGGTGGCTCGGACTGTGGTTTCGGTGAAGAGCGGCAGGTCGATGTGACCGTCGATTTTGACGTCGGCACTCTGCGTGGATTGATAACTGAATGTAAAAACACTGGAATTGGATTGAACCTCCAGTGTTTCCCATAGAAATGGAATGGGATCGGTGACGGGTTCAGACTCTCCGCTGACAAGGCCGGTGGTTGTCATTTGCAATAGCGAGTCTCCGAGGTCTATGGCTTGCCCCGGGGAGGTGTCGTCAGTATAGATCTGGATATCTTGAGTCAGCTGCGACGGATCCAGCGTGGCGGAAGACCCCTGCAGCTGCAAATTGGCTGGAGATGGATCTGTGTTTGGCTGCAGATCAATATTTTGATCGACAGGATCGATCTGCAGGGTTTCAGCGTTCGGATCTTCCGGTACAGGGCTTCCAATGGGCGGCAGCAAGTCTGCATCGAGCCACAACCGGATTGCCTGCTGTTCGTTTTCCTTTGAAAACTCGCCCCTGATTTCCGAGGCGATCAATGTCCATTTTCCGTTTTCAGAAAGAGGCATTTTTGTGACGGATTGAAACTGACGGTTTGATACCGATCCCACAAAAATGCCCTGTGTATATTGAGCATTTGTAACGATCAATGGTTTTTTATCAATAGTTTGTTTCAAGCCCTGCAGGCGCGGCGGCAGCGAGGATAATTTGACGCCGAAATCAAAATAGAACCCCCAGTCCTGATTGAGCTGACCGTCCCAGCTGAACCAGTCAAAGGTCGTTGCCTGCATGCGAAAGGCCCAGGGCTGGATTTGAACCGTTTGATAGGCATAATAGTCCTCAAACCCCAGGTCCGCGATGGAAATTTGCGGCAATTCAAAACCGTCCGGAGTAAGGTGAACCTGCTGCTGTGCCGGCAGTTCGATCTCCGGTAAAAAGTCGGTAAAGGTAAACTGTAGATCAAAGACCAGATCGAAATCCCAGCTGTTGTCCGGGCCGGAAAAGGAAAGGGCCTTGCAATAGAGCTCATCGAGACCGAGCTGAAATGACCCCATGGGTAACAGTATCGTTCGGGATTCATTCGGGAACCCCTGTGAACTGATCATCACCTGATTGTTTTCCATAGCCAGATTGCACGGATAGGTTCGCTCATCCGCTTTTGGCCAGTTCGGCAGGAAGACAAGCGCCCCGGAGAGATTCAGCTGGTTCGACGCAGATTGAGCAAAAAGATCGGCATCGATGTTCCCCTGCAGGGATTCGATTTGATAGACCAGGCGATCGCTGTTGGCTGCCAGGGGGATCCTCACGTTGCCGCTTTGAGAAGGAATGCCGGCCGTGATTTTACCCTCTTCGGTGAGATCGAGTTGTAGAGTGTATTCGGAGAAAGTTTGTCCAAACAGAGCCGGTTCAGCGCTGAGGGCAAATTGGCGCAGTTCCGGAATATAATTGAGCTGCCGCACCACTGCAGGTATTCCCACCTGCCTCAGATCAAAAGGGAGCCTGGGAGCGGCGCTGAGCCGGCCGCTCGTGATGTCGAGGGTAAATCGGTCAAAGGTTAGATCGACCTGTGCCTCGACGACGGGTGCGGATCCACTGGCGTCCGCAAGGATCGGCAGGTTTAACGGCACCGCCTGCGAGGAGATGGTCAGTTGCGACGAGTCGGCGGAAAAGGCATAATCGACCAGGGCACTGCCCTCTTTTTTGAGGGTCAACCAGGCGATTTGTTCATCCGGAAGCGGTAGCCGTTCCGGCAGAAAAGGATGATCCACCACCGGCCCGGTCTCCGTTCCGGTATACACAAAAGACCACACCTCGCTTTTCCCCTCATCGAGGGTTACCGGCTGGCCGAATTGGTCCAGCGCTTCGACCTGCCAGGCGTACTGGTTGTTGGGTACAAAGGGTTCGGCATAGCCGGGATAGGTAAAACCGGATTCGGTAATGGTGGCGGAATTGATATAGAAAACCGGGTTTTGCAGAATTGCGGTTTCAGGTGTCTGGCCGGACTGCATCTCGACGATGCGCAGCGTATAGTAAATCGGTCCCTGCAGGGCGATGATCGGTTCCATCCATTCAAATACCGGCGCAGGTGTTTCAACCAACGCATCGGGTTGCGGTGCGATCAGAGTCAGTTGCGGCAGGGTTTCGTCCAGTATTTCATCGGTGCTGAAAACACCGATAATACTTTTGCCGTCGTTTTTGGTTGCCGGTTTGCCCTCAAAATCAAGCGCCTGTACCTGCCAGACATAGGTTTTGTTCGATTCCAGCGGCTGAGCATCCAGCGGATATTCAAAATCGGAATTAAAGAGATTAAAGTTTTCATAATGCGGGTAATTGGCGGCCAGGGCCATATCCGGGGTTTGGTTGGGCAGCAGTTCTACCAATCGAAAGACATAGATGAGCTGTTTGCCGGTGGTGATTTGCGGCGGAATCCACTGAAAAATGGGATAAGGAGTTTGGATGACTTCATAGTCGATCGGATAGATCAATTCCGGAGGTTCCGGATGACGGATGCTGAAGAAAGCACAGGTCTGCTGCACCAGAGTGGTTCCCCAAAGATCACGCACCTCTATGCAGACCTCATACATGTCGTCTTCGGGCAGCATACCGGTGCGGATTGCTTTTTGCTGCAGGTCATCATTGATCTCTTCGGTATACCAGCTCTGAAAACCGGTTGGATCGAGAATCTCGGGCGATCCGGGATGTACCAGCAGACGTTGACTCTTACCGCGAAACCCGATCTGTCCCTGACTATTGCTGATCTCGAGAAAAACCTCCACCACCTCCGGGTTATTGGTATAATTATGGATTTCCACAGAGGCGAGGGTGGGGTCGGTTTGCCAATCGGAAAGATATGGTGATGGGTTGGGATCAATGGTGAGCCTGGCATCCCAGTTCTGTGCCGATGCGCAGAGCGCAAGTCCGAGGACGAATATAACCACTGCTTTTTTCATTCTTCAAACCCTTGGTTTGGATAGATCACACGATTTGCGAGCGTTTACATGCGACCAGGATTCCGATCGCATGTAAACCGTTTCAATTTGTTCACGCCTGTATCATGGATTAACGGTCAGCGTGTATTGTTTGGTTTGGGTAATGTCCGTATAGAGATCATCGGTTATACGGATAGTAAAGGTAAAGGTACCGGTTTCGGTCGGTGTGCCGTTCAAATAACCCTGTCCGTTGAGCTCGCCCAGCGTCAGGCCGTTGGGCAGGGAACCGCTGATGATTTCCCAGGGCCGGTAGACATTGCTGCCGCCGCTGGCGGTAATGTCCTGGGAATAAAACGTGCCCATTGTCGCATCCGGAAGCGGTGACGCGGTTTCGAAAACCAATACCGGTGCATAAATGGTGATGGAAAAGGTCTTATAGGCTTCTTTTGGTATGGTGGATGAATCCAGGGCGCGGATGGTAAACGTATAATCGCCGCGTCCGTCGATGCGGCCGGCTTCAAGAGTGCAGTATTCAACGCCGCCACCGGGATTGTTTATACCCATGCCATCCGGAAGGGCGCCGTCGAAGACACTAAAGGTATAGTTGGTTGTGCCTCCGGTTGCCCAGATTTGTTCGCTGTAGATATCGCCCTGTTCGGCATCCGGCAGGCTGGAGGTGGTAATGCGAAAGCCGGGGATAACGGTGACCTGGTATTGTTTGGTTGCGGTCAGACTCGTATAGATATTATCCTGGGCCAAAACGGTAAAGGTGTAGGTTCCTGTGGATGTCGGCGCACCGGATATATAACCGCAACCGCTGATATAATTGAGCTCCATGCCCTGTGGCAAGGTTCCGGTGAGCTTTGAGACGCTGTATTCTCCGCTACCGCCGCTTATACACATATCGCGTTGTGCATGTGTGCCTTGTACGAGATCGTCAAGCGGGGATGGCGTGGTAAAGGAGAGCGGTTCGGGTTCGACATTGATGGTAAACTGGCGGCTGTAGCTCTGTTGCGGCGTGCTGGCGTCGGTAACGGTGAGTGTAAATGTAAATGATCCCACAGCCGACGGCGTGCCGACAAGGCCCAGACTCTGGTTGTCGGGATAAGCATAATCGGTATCGATACCATCCGGTAGCATGCCTGCGGTGATGTTCCAGTCATAGGGCAGCGTACCGTAGCTGGCGTCGACTTTTTCGTTATAGTCATCATACAAAACAGCGTCCGGTAAAGAGGTGGTGCTGATGTAGAGTTGCGAGGCTTTAACGATCATGGTAAACTCTTTTTCCGTGCGCTGCTGTGGTACGCTGCTGTCCCGAACCTCGAGAGTAAACGTAAAGTTGCCCTCCTCTGTCGGTGTACCGTTGAGCATACCACCGGCATTGATGTCGATTCCGGCTGGAAACTGTCCGCGGATGCGGCTCCAGGAATAGGGCTCGGTTCCGCCGTTGGCCTGCATCCAGAAGGTATAGGCAATGTCCACGGATGCATCGCGAATATCATTGGTGACGATGGCGAGTGTGTCGGGATAGATGGTGAGGGTATATGATTTTGTGTCAGAGAGATCGCCATATTCCGTATCTGTTGCCTGCAGGGTAAAGGGATAGTCGCCGGCGCTTTGCGGTGTGCCGGTGATGAGGACACAGCCATCCTGAGGTGTGAATTCGAATCCATTCGGCAAGGCGCCTTCGGTGAGTTGCCAGTCATACGCACCGCTGCCGCCTTCCGCGCAAAGTTCTGTGGCATAATATTCATTTACTGTTCCGATCGGAACGACATCCGTGAAAATGGTTACCGCTTGTGGTAGTATGGTTAAACTAAACTCTTTTTCCTCCGAATTTGCCGGATCACTGCTGTCGGTGGCTTTGACGCTAAAAGTCCAGGTTCCGGCTTGTGAAGGTACACCCTGGAGATAGAGACAGTCATCCACTACCTCTACGAGATTGGGGGGCAGGGAACCGCTGGTGAGCTGCCAGCTATAGGGCGCGGTACCGCCCTGAGCACAGATTTCGCCGTTATAGTCCAAACCGACAACACCATCGAGCAGAGTATCGGTAATAATGCTGACGGTATCGGCGGGTTGTTCAATGATGAGTATAAAATCTTTGTCGGCGGATAGCTCCGGATACTCCTGGTCCGTTGCTGTGATCGTAAAGGTAAATTGTCCTGCTTCGGAGGGCGTGCCGGTGATAACGGCGTTGCTGTCCTGCGGTACCAGCTCGAATCCGGTCGGCAAGGCGCCGTTGCTCACGGACCAGTTGAACATTCCGCTGCCGCCGCGTGCGATAATGGTACTGCTATAATAGCTGTCAATTAGGCCGATGTCCAAAATTTCAGTCAATATCACCGGCGCTGAGGCAGTATCGTTGACTATTATGGTATAGGTTTTCAGTGTATCCAGCTGCGGAAAATTGAGATCGGAAACCGACAGATCAAAATCGTATTCGCCTGCTGTGGTCGGCGTTCCGGAAATCAAAGCGCAGTTTCCTTCCGGGGTCAGGTCCAGTCCCGAAGGTAAGGTTCCGGAAGCGATTTGCCATTGCAGCTCATCGCTGCCGCCACTGCAGCAGATTTCGCTTGAATACGATTCGCCAACGACGGCTTCCTGGAGCGGTCCTTCCGTCAAAGCCAGGTTGGCGGGAAGAATGGTGAGAATATATTCTTGTTGTACACTCTGTTGTTGTGCGCCGGCATCGACCACCTGCAGAGTAAAGACAAAAGTGCCGTATTCCGTGGGCGTACCGCTGATCTGCAGCGACTGGTCATTTGTGGTGGTCTGCAAACCCGCCGGCAGAGTGCCCTGAAGGATTGACCACTCGTACGGCATAATGCCGCCGGCTGCCGTTATTGTCCGGCTATAAGCCGTGTTGATCCTGCCGTCGGCCAGAGATGTTGTGGTCAGCGTCAGTTCGTCGGCGATTTGTACAACCACAATGACCATGGCGCTCCAGCTGCTTTCTCCGATATCGTTGTATGCCCTGACCCGGTAATGATAATGTCCGTCCGTTTTTCCGGAGAGGGTGTAGGTCGTATCGCTCCCGTCATATACCCGTTCCGGGTCGGTAAAGTTTTCATTGTCGGATTGCTGTAAAAGATAATTGTCAGCCATGCGCACAAGACTCCAGGAGAGCGAATAAGTGCCGGTGCTATTGAACAGGGTGTCGGGAACCATAAAGCGGGGAGAGGAAGAGGGATATGTCGGTAACAGGGTAATGGTAACCGATGAGCTGGTATTGGGTTCGATCAGAACTCTGGAGGTGTCGGCACTGAATAGAACTGTGCCATCAGCATCGAGGGCCTCGACAAGGATGGTATAAATGCCGAGCTGCGCTTCTATCGTAAAGGGGCTGTCCCCGGCATCGAATTCAAAGGAAAGATCTCCGGGCTGCAAGAGGATACGGATTGTGCTGATTTCCTGCTGTGTCGATCCCTGTTTTTTTAAAATATGATTAGCAGAGTTTTTCACTGAAGATTGGTCGGCAGGTTCATTCCAGGAAAGATCAAGCGTCAATTGTCCGTATTCTACATCAATGGGATTGGCGCAATACAGGAATACGAAAAAAACAATACCTGCAATAATACAGATTTTCATACATGCCCCGTCTTTTGTTCATACATGACTTCATCTCTATACCCGGCTATACGGCCTGCTGGTGAGGACCGCTGTGAAAGAACGGTTAGAGCTGTTTGGTATATAACAAAAAGAGAAAATCTATTTTAGAAAAAATATGGAGTAAAAAGTGAAAGAAAATTCAGGTGGTCCAAATGCAATAAAAGGTGTGTGACTAATGTTGTTAATACGCGCAAATATAATATACATGGCCGGTAAATGAAAAGCAAGGGATTATTTATATTTATTCAAATATTATTTACCGATCAGTTTTGACCGTGAATCGGGCTCTATACAACATCTGTAACGCAGGGCATCTGCCTTTAATCAATACCATGCAGCGTATGGATTGGACCCGATTTTTGTTCGATTTTATGAATCTTTTTTTGTTTTATGCATCTAATTTATAAACGGACAAATCCGAGAATCATAGAAATAAAGGAGTTATAATGGCCACAATCAAATTGAATCAGGAAAATTTAGAGGATACGCTGAAAAACAATAACATCGTTATGATCGATTTCTGGGCAGAGTGGTGTGGGCCCTGCAAGATGTTCGGCCCGGTGTATGAGCAGGTAGCTGAAAAGCACGAGGATATCGCCTTTACCAAAGTCAACACCGAGGAACAGGGTGAACTCGCTGCTGCATTCGGCATTCAGTCCATACCCACCCTGGCCATCTTTCGCGACAATATTCTGCTCTACAAGAATCCCGGCGCTTTGCCGGAAAACGCTCTGGAAGATCTGATTAAACAGGTTCGCGAACTGGACATGGACAAGGTGCGCAAAGAGATTGCCGAAAAAGAAGCGGAAGAGAAGGAAGAAGTGAAAGCAGAATAAAAAGCACAAGAGGCCTCTTCATTTCAAATGATAATAGAGCCGTTCCGGAAATAGTGTCCGGAGCGGCTTTTTTTTTGATCCAAACTCCCGGGTATTTTGAAGCTTGCGTGAATGTCCGACCCGGGCAGAGGCCTGGAGCAATCGAGGTTATATTCTGCTGAAAATTTTGCCTTTATGGTCAATCCCGGGGCACGCCGGGACGTCCCTAAAGGGACTTTGTCATCGATTTTGATGCGTTGTTATAAATATATCGCCCCTGACGGGGCTGGTGATCAAATGGTTGCAAGTGGACTGATTTGTGTTTTCGAAATAACCATGTTAAAAAATACTCCAGCGCCCCATTCGGGGCGCCATATTTATAGCAAACCAAAAATCAAACCGGTTCCGAGTTCCTTTAGGAACGGTCCGGCCGGGGGCGATCGCCGGACTGAGGGGATGATTGAATTGATTTCAATTTGGTCGTATTGATGTGTCAGAGTCCGTTGTTTCACTCGGTGCCTTGTATGAATCCGTGCAATCCGTATAATCCATTGCTCGTTCCAATGCTCTGAGTGTGTGTGAAATCGAAAAATTTTATATCAAGAGGGTCTGGTAAGACTTGTAACCAACCACTAAGAGCGCGAAGAACACGAAGCATAAAAGAACAAATCAAATAAAAACAACACATTAAAACATTTCTCTTCGTGATCTTTGTGCTCTTCGTGGTTCATAATTTTTGCTCGTTCCAATGCTCTGCGTTGGAATGCATTCCGGACGCTCTGCGTCCAGTCAGCCGTAAAGGATTATTTTCTCATTCCCGGCCTTTGGCTGGGGATGCCTCAGGGCGGCTCTGCCGCTGAATCTTGAAAATTCTGGAATGGTATCAAGCCATATTGACCTGGTCTGCTGTTATGGTCGAATAGGGGGCGGGCCGAGTTCGGTGCGCTCAAAACACCCGGGGATGCGTTATCGCGCAACACCCGGGGTTTGAAGCTTGCGTGAATATGTGATCCGGGCAGAGGTCTGGAGCAATCATGTACAGGTGTATTGGTAATACATCTTTTTGAACTATAATAGAACGAGCCTGTTCCTATACGCATAGCCTGAATGAATCCGGGCCATCCGAGTTTCAATCCCCTTCACTGGTATGCGCTCCGCAGCACTTTTTAAACTTTTTTCCTGAACCGCAGGGACAGGGTTGGTTTCGGCCCCATTTGGGTATGGCGGATTTTTGAGATTCCTGTAGCATGGGAGGAATATTTTTTGGAGCGGATTCGAGCCGAAAGAAAAATAGGTCCTGTATATAGATTATTAATTCAGTGCAAAATTCAAGGATTTGCTTTTTGGTTCTTATAAAGGATGGTATAATATTTTTTTCATGTTCTATTCTTTCTAAAAAAACATTGGCTATTTGCAGGATTTGTAACGTGGTAAAAAGGTGTTCGGTGCTCAGGTTTTTTGTCCATTTTTCATATCGGCCAAAAAACCATAAAGCAAAACCATGGCACCAGCGCATGAGCGATGTTCTTGATACCTTTGCCTCTCCATCGGCGATGAGCAATCCAAAATCCTCTGTTCCCATGGCTGTAATGGTTTCATTATAAACATCCAGCAAGGCGCTGGTTATTCTTTTCGTCTCATCGATAGATGAAAAATCAGGCATTTTTTCGTCTGCAAAGAAAACCAGGGGCAACCATTCTGACGGTGGTACCATTTCAGAACTGCAGATTACGGCGCAGATGTAACCATTGAGCATATCAATGGGCATGTACTGCAAACCGGTTTTTTCTAAAACAGAGTCGAGTTTAGTGTATTTTTTCAGCACTCAATTACCTCCAGGAAGAATGATTTTTTCTCTGCTCATAATTTAAAAATCGTTATCCCCAATTCAAGGAAAATATCGTTACATACCCGATTTTTGTACGAGCCAAATCCCGACAATCCAGATCATTATAGTTTGGAACGAAATTTATTGTACGAACTGTGATCGCTGTGTTGAATGGATGAACAGGAGTCAAACGGGATTTGTGTGAATAGTGGAATGCGTGTGGCACGTGCCTTTGGGTTGTGCTGCTTACGCAACGGATAAATGACTCGCACAGAGCCACAGCGCCACAAAGAAGAGATGCTCGTTCCAATGCTCTAAGAGTGTGTGTGAAATCGAAAAATTTTATATCAAGAGGGTCTGGTAAGACTTGTAATCAACCACGAAGGGCGAGAAGAACACGAAGCATAAAAGAACAAATCAAATAAAAACAATACATTAAAACATTTCTCTTCGCGACCTTTGTGTTTTTCGTGGTTTATAATAAATTATCCATGACGCAGTTGATTAATATTATTGCATTTTTACACACTCTGTCTGCGTTGGAACGATAAAAACAGATTTAAATCCTTAACAGCAGATTTTCCTTCCTTTTAGCTGTCTGCGTTTCGTGAATCGCTTGAATTTATCTGTACAACGGCGTAGAGACGCCCGAGTCGGGCGTCTCTACATGTTCACCTCGTTCCAATGCTCTGAGTGTGTGAAATCGAAAAATTATATATCAAGCGAGTCTGGTATTGTCGAATAGTGGTGCCAACATGGTCCCCGGCGTTCAAAACACCCGGGGATGCGTTATCGCGCAACCCCCGGGGTTTTAAGCTTGCGTGAATATGTGATCCGGGCAGAGGTCTGGAGCAATCGAGGTTTTGCCTTGCCGAGATGTATCTCATGGTCAATCCCGGGGCAAAGCCCTGTTTCCTTGTCCGCGGGCACAGCCCACTGGCGATTATCAATCAGAGGAGCGTGCCCCCGGATGCAGAGGATTTATCTCTATCCGGTTATATCTTAAGATTGTATAATAAAAATGCAAAATTGAATTCTCTTCTGCCCAGTGCGTGTGGATCATATATATTATCCAGCCAGCTCATATCTATTCAATTAAAATTTGTATGTATTCGCTAGACCTAGTAAAAACGATATTTTAATCAGATTGTTTTTTAAGAAAAAAGTAATTATTTTGTTACAAATTATATGCACTTTTAACTCTCTGTATGTATATTATTTTATGGTTGTTTAAAAATTTGAAAAAGTATGGGGTACGATGGGGTGGGGTAATCAAAAATATCATTCTACAAAAAACCAAATTTATAATAACATAATCGCATTTTATATAATTTCAATATTTCCTCCATTTTTATAAATAGTGTTTACCACAAATAACTGGAATGGCCAAAGAATGGAAAATCGTTTTTTTGAACAACCGGTTATCAACTCTCCTTATGAATACCCAAGACGCCACTGGGAGCTGGACGAGCAGGGGCAACCCACGCAAAAAATCATAAACCACAGGCGAACAGCGGAATTTATTACACCTATCCCCAAACCCAGAAAACAAAAGGGGTCGGCCCGACAAGAACAATTTATATACGATGAAGGCAAAGGACTCTCAAGCCGTAAGCAGAAATACGATCCCACTCCGGTGATCAACAGCCTTCGTAAGCAGGTTGATCAATGGCGGCTTATTCCCGATCCCAATGATTGGCGGGTGACGCCGGAAACCGCCCGCTTGTTACAGCACTGGCGCCACCATCGTTTTAGCCATATTCGTCCGTTCTTTTGCCAGATCGAAGCGGTGGAAACAGCGATCTGGCTTGCCGAAGTCGCACCACAGGTGGGAAAAAACGGCCAAATTTTCCTCGATCATCTCACCAATGCCAATGCCGATGCCGCCAAAGAAGACGACGCTAAATTAATGCGCATTGCCCTTAAAATGGCTACAGGTGCCGGCAAAACCACGGTGATGGCCATGATTATCGCCTGGCAGACGATCAATGCTATCCGACGACCCACCAGTTCGCGTTTTACACGCGGCTTTCTCGTGGTCACGCCTGGACTTACCATCAAGGACCGCCTGCGCGTGTTACAACCCAATGATCCGGACAGCTATTTTTCAGACCGCGAACTGATACCAAATGATATGTTACCAGACCTGGAACGAGCCAGGATCGTTATCACCAATTTTCACGCCTTTAAATTGCGTGAGCGAATGGAGCTCTCCAAAAGTGGCAGAGCGCTTTTAAAAGGCAGGGGAGGAGAGCTGCAAACACTCGAAACCGAAGGCCAAATGCTGCAACGAGTGATGCCGCAACTCATGGGCATGAAGAATATTCTGGTGTTAAACGATGAAGGGCACCACTGTTATGAAGAAAAATCGGATAAAAAGGATAAAAAGTTAAAAGGAGACGAGCGAAAAGAGGCTGAAAAGAACAATGAAGCCGCCCGCTTGTGGGTTAATGGATTGAAAATTGTCAGCAAAAATCTGGGGGGGTCCCGTGTATATGATCTCTCGGCCACGCCCTTTTTTTTGCGCGGTTCCGGCTATGTTGAAGGAACTCTGTTCCCCTGGACGATGAGCGATTTTTCTCTCATGGATGCGATCGAAAGCGGTATTGTCAAATTGCCGCGTGTCCCGGTGGCAGACAATATTCCGGGCAATGATATGCCCAAATATCGCAACCTTTGGGAGCACATCCGCACCCGCATGCCCAAAAAAGGCCGCGGCAAAACAAAAAGTCTCGATCCCCTCAGCCTGCCGGTCGAACTACAGACCGCCCTGGAAGCGCTTTATGGGCATTATAAAAAAACCTATGTCCTTTGGGAAAAAAGCGGCATGGATATACCGCCCTGTTTTATCATTGTCTGCAATAATACCTCCACCTCAAAACTGGTTTATGATTTTATATCCGGATTCTACCGCGAGAACGAAGATGGTTCTTTGACGCTGGAAAACGGCCGCTTTGAACTCTTTCGCAATTTTGACGAGCACGGCAATCCACTGGCACGGCCGCGAACACTGCTTATCGACAGTGAACAGCTAGAATCCGGCGATGCCCTCGACAAGAACTTTCGCGATATGGCTGTCGATGAAATCGATCGGTTCCGCCGCGAGATCATCGAGCGCACCGGCGACCGCAGACAGGCGGAAAATCTGACCGATCAGGATCTCTTGCGTGAAGTTATGAATACCGTCGGTAAACCCGGCCGTCTCGGCGAATCGATTCGATGCGTGGTTTCGGTTTCCATGCTTACCGAGGGCTGGGATGCCAATACCGTAACCCATATTCTTGGTATCCGTGCCTTTGGCACCCAGCTCTTGTGCGAGCAGGTCATCGGTCGTGCCCTGCGGCGGCAATCCTATGAGCTCAATGAAGAAGGCCTGTTCAACGTTGAATATGCCGATGTCCTCGGCATTCCCTTTGATTTTACCGCCAAACCGGTGGTCGCTCCACCGCAGGCGCCGCGCGAAACCATACAGGTCAGAGCGGTACGGCCGGAGCGGGATGCTCTCGAAATCCGTTTCCCCCGCGTACAAGGTTATCGCGTCGAGTTGCCGCAGGAACGCTTGACAGCCGAGTTTACCAAAGATTCGGTTTTTGAGCTGACGCCGGATGTGGTCGGTCCCTCTATAACCCGAAACGCCGGCATTATCGGCGAAGCGGTTGATCTTAATCTGGAACATCTTGAGGACCTGCGCTCTTCCACCTTGATCTATTGCATTACGAAGCGATTGTTGTACACAAAGTGGCGCGATCCTGATGAAGAGGTCAAGCTGCACCTGTTCGGACAGCTCAAGCGAATCGTCAAGCAATGGCTGGATACCTGTCTGGTATGTAAGGGTGGCACTTATCCTGCACAGCTGGTGTACCAGGAACTGGCCGACATTGCCTGCAGCCGCATTACCGATGCCATCACCCGCAAACTCGTTGGAGAGAATCCGATCAAGGCGGTTTTGGATCCCTATAATCCCACCGGCTCCACCTCTTATGTCAATTTTACCACCTCAAAAAAGAGCCGCTGGGAGACCGATGCGCGGAAATGCCATATCAACTGGGTGATTCTCGACAGCGATTGGGAGGCCGAGTTTTGTCGTGTGGTGGAATCGCACCCGCGGGTCAGGGCTTATGTCAAAAACCATGCGCTTGGCTTTGAGGTACCATACCGGTTTGGTTCACAAATGCGAACCTATTTGCCTGATTTTATCGTTTTGCTCGATGACAGCAGGGAAGGTCCATTGCACCTGGTGGTGGAAATCAAGGGCTATCGCGGTGAAGACGCCAAGGAAAAAAAATCGACTATGGACACCTATTGGATTCCCGGGGTAAATCATCTCGGCAGATATGGGCGCTGGGCCTTTGCCGAGTTTACCGAGGTTTTTCAGATAGAAGAGGAATTTAATCAATTGATTGACAAGATTATCGGCAACGATTGAACCTATAGAATTCTAAACTGTTTCAGAGGAAGTTGTAATGGCAAACTATAAACGCAAGAAACCCAAAAAAGTCGACACCCTTGTTCACGATGAATCCAGGCGCAAAAACATTCCCACGGCGGAGTACCAGTCTGTGATGAAAGAGGAAGAACAGCATCCTGTCCGCGTAGCGTATGAGCGCCGCAATCGCGATCTCGATCCGCAACTGGTGTGGCGCGGCAAGGATGAGCAGAACTGGTCCGATCTGGTAGTACAGGCGCCGCCGCTCTATATTCAGGAAAAAGTACATCCCAAGGTGTTGATCGATGACCTGCAAAAGCGCACCGAGGCGAGGAAAAAAGCGGATCAGCAGAAACAGAGCGGATTTCAGCCCGACCTCTTTTCAGATTTTAACGGTTTGCCGGATGACAGCGCCAAAACCGAATTCTACCAGCACGATGCCAACTGGAGCAACCGCATGATCCTCGGCGACAGCCTGCAGGTGATGGCTTCCCTGGCCGAACGCGAAGGCTTGCGCGGCAAGGTGCAGTGCATCTATATCGACCCGCCCTATGGCATCAAATTCGATTCAAATTTTCAATGGTCAACAACTAGTCGTATTGTTTCTGATGGCAATATTGAACATATTACAAGGGAGCCAGAGCAAGTAAAAGCGTTTCGTGACACCTGGCAGGAGGGCATTCATTCTTATTTGACCTATTTGCGCGACCGCTTAACTGTGGCGAGGGATTTGTTAACCGAAGCAGGATCAATCTTTGTGCAAATTGGGGATGAGAACGTTCACCGAGTAAGGTCTTTAATGGATGAAATTTTTGGAGAGGATAATTACATTATAGAATTTTTTGTACAAAAGAAAGGAAGTCAGAAAAGTAGTTTAATTGATCCAATAAATGACTACATATTATGGTACTCCAAAAGTTCGAGAGCGAATGGAAGAATTAAATTTCATAATTTATTTCAATCTCGCCCTTTATCAGAAGATGAAAGAGAGGGTTTTAAATTTTTTGACACAAATACAGGAAATTATATTTCATTCCAAAATTATACTAAACTGGACAGAAGCAAAAAATGTAATGTCAATATACTGCGCCCTGATCCTTTAACTAGTGGAGGATTTAGAAAAAATCAAAGTATTAAATATAATTTCCAAGGATATGGCTTTGCGCCTAAAAAGGGGAATTGCTGGAAAGCAACAGCACAAACAGAAGATGAAAGCCCATGTGGTATGGATCGTCTTAAAGCTTCAGATCGACTGGTAATAGGCAAAACTACATATTATTATAAAAGATTTTTTTCCGATTTTGGCTACAAACCGATATCAAACTTGTGGACAGGATTTGGAGGAGCATCAAATCCTATATATGTTGTTCAAACAACAGAAAGTATTATAGAAAGATGTATATTGATGTCCACCGACCCCGGCGACCTCGTCCTCGATCCCACATGCGGTTCCGGTACCACCGCCTATGTCGCCGAGCAATGGGGACGGCGGTGGATCACCATCGATACCTCACGCGTGGCCCTGGCATTGGCGCGGGCGCGGATTATGGGGGCGAGATATCCCTATTATATCCTGGCAGATAGCAAGGAGGGCCGGCTCAAGGAGGCCGAGCTCAGCCGCACCACCCCTTCAGAGGCACCCACTTATGGCAATATCCGGCACGGATTCGTCTATGAATGCGTTCCCCATATCACGCTCAAATCCATTGCCAACAATAGCGAGATCGATGTGATCTGGGAAAAGTGGCAGCCTCAGGTGCAAAAAGCACTCGATCAACTCAATCAGGCCCTCAAAGGCCATCAAACCCCCTTCAAAGTCGCCAGCGGCGGCCGGGAGAGAAAAGAGATCGATTTTACCGCACCGGATGATGCCACCATTACCCTGCCTTCCGGTGAAACCGCTGCGGTCAATGCGCTGCTGGACTGGGAAGTGCCTCGCGATTTTCCTAAAACCTGGCCACAAGCCGCGCGTCAGCCCTTTGAAGCGTTTTGGTCAGCCCGTATCAAACGACAAAAAGAGATCGATGCCTCGATTGCCGCCAAAGCCGATTATGAATATCTTTATGACAAACCCTATGAGGACAAATCCTTCGTGCGGGTGGCCGGACCGTTTACGGTGGAGAGCATCTCCCCGCATCGGGTGCTGAGCGTGGATGAAAACGATGAATTTATCGAAAGCGGTTCCGATGATAAATCCACTTATGATGAAGAAAAGGATTTTGTCCGGATGATTCTGGAGAACCTGAAACGAGCCGGCGTGCAGCAGGCACATAAGGAGGACAAGATCGAATTCAGCTCGTTGCGGCCGTGGCCGGGACACTATATCTGTGCCGAAGGCCGCTACAGCGAAGGCAAGGCGGACTCTGATGCGGAAAAGCGCGCCGCTGTTTTTATTGGACCGGAATTCGGCACCGTCTCACGTCCGGATTTGGTGGCGGCAGCGCGCGAAGCCGGCGATGCCGGTTTTGATGCTTTGATTACCTGTGCTTTCAACTATGATGCACACTCGTCGGAATTCGAAAAGCTGGGCCGTATTCCCATCCTCAAAGCGCGTATGAATGCCGATCTGCACATGGGAGAGGATCTCGCAAATACCGGCAAGGGCAACCTCTTTGTCATTTTCGGTGAACCGGATATCGACATTCTTAACGCAAAAGATGACAAAATCCGGGTTAAAATCAACGGCGTCGATGTCTTTCATCCCAGCACCGGCGAAATTCGCAGCGACGGGGCAGAAGGAATTGCCTGCTGGCTTGTCGATACCGATTACAACGAGGAAAGCTTTTTCGTGCGTCATGCCTATTTCCTCGGCGCCAACGATCCCTACAAATCCCTGAAGACCAGTCTCAAAGCCGAGATCAACCAGGAAGCCTGGGACACCCTTAACAGCGACACCTCGCGTCCCTTTGACAAACCCAAATCCGGCCGCATCGCCGTCAAAGTGATCAATCATCTGGGGGATGAGGTGATGAAGGTGTTTAAAGTTTAGACAAAAAAAAGGATGTTTAGACATTTATTTGTTTATATGAATTTTTCAAGTATATCATTTTCAATAGTTTAAAATTATGAAGTATTGTTAACTTTTAGACATTTTTATAAAGTTTTAGACAAAAATCGAAACTTTTGTAAAGAAATCATAAAGGAAATAATAAAAAAGTGATAGCCTTTAATTAAAAACAACTCGAATTTGATATAATTTTCATCAAGGGGTGGATGCAATGTTTAATAAGATAATTGTTTCTGTTGTTATACTATCATATTTTTTCACATCTTCCTTTCTACTATTCGCTGGTACACGTTCTATGACAATAATCAAAGTCAAAGGCCCTGCAATTATTGGTAATAAAGGCACTGAAGATGGCGTGCAAAAAGGGGATACCTTCAATATATATTCTCCTATAGATCGAGACAAGCTATTGGGGAAAGCAAGAGTATTTCTTGTTAGGGATTCTCTTTCCGGACTAAAAATTATTCAAAAATCAAACTTACCTCTTCAGGAAGGTTATTTGCTCGTTAATGAAGATGATGACGCCGAAAGTTTATTACGGGAACTTGAAAATACAGACAGTTACGCAGCAACTCCTAATAATTTGAACACTCAAAATCAGGAAGACTATTATTATTTAGGTATGGAATATGCTTTAAGAGATTATTCTGGAGGTGGTGCATTAATTGGCGGTTGTTTTTCAGGATTTTGTTTTGGATTAATCGGCTGGGGAATTGGATATGCAATTGCAGCAAATCAAAGTGTTAACGTCCCCCATCGTCATGTTTCAAAATTAACAACTGAACAGAGAATGCAATTTACTGAAGGATACTCACAACAAATTAATAAAAAAAGAAAAAGCAAATTCAATACAGGTGCTGCAGTGGGAATGCTCGCTCTTGTCACAGTACTGGTGGCGGTAAACAGCTCAAATTCTAATTAATATATTGATAACGCAATTAATTTTTTGATGGATTCGGCTATGCAATTCCGTATTGCAGACACCTTTACAGACAGCCTGGTCAGGCTCAGCGGTCAAGTGCAAAAGGCGGTCAAAACCACGGCATTTGATCTGCAGATGAATCCGGCCAATCCGGGGATGAAATTTCATAAAATTGACAGATGTCGGGATCGTCGTTTTTGGTCGGTGCGGGTGAATCAGGATATTCGATTGATCGTCCATAAAACCGGTTCGAGTCTGATGTTGTGCTACGTCGATCATCACGATGCTGCCTACCGCTGGGCTCAACAGCGAAAACTGGAAACCCATCCCAAAACCGGCGCAGCACAACTAGTTAAAATTCGCGAGATCCCGAGAACAGTTGTTTTAGAAGAACATAAAAGGTTTTGCATGCAAGAGCTCTCAGAACCTTCACTGCTTAATCACGTTTCGGATGAGCGGCTTTTGAGTTACGGAGTCCCTGGCGAGTGGATAGAGTCTGTCAGACAAGCTGATGAAAATTCAATTCTGGAGCTGGCCGAACAATTGCCGGCTGAAGCGGCAGAAGCGGTGCTGGATCTAGCCGTTGGTGAAGCGCCCCCGCAACCCGCAACTTTACCCCCTGAAACCGACCCTTTTGATCATCCCGATGCTCAACGGCGCTTCAGGGTTATGGAGGACGTTGAGGAACTGAAACGCGCTCTTGACTATCCCTGGGAAAAATGGACCATTTTTTTGCATCCGGCGCAAAGAGCATTGGTCGAAAAAAAATTCAATGGACCGGCGCGCATTTCCGGCTCTGCCGGGACAGGCAAGACCGTTGTTGCACTGCACCGGGCTGTTTATCTCGCCCGGCAATATCCGCATGCGCGAATTCTTCTCGCTACTTTTTCCGATACTCTTGCGAAAATGCTGCAAATCAAATTACACCGATTGATCCGGCACCAGCCAAGATTGACAGAACGTATCGAAGTGTGTTCTATGCCCAGGCTTGGACTACGACTCTATAAACTTCATCTCGCCATGCCCCATATCGCAAACCGTCGCGAAATAAATGAAATTATGCAAAAGGCTGCCGAAAGTATTGACAATCATAAATTCACCCTTTCCTTTTTACTCAATGAATGGAATAAGGTTGTTGATGCCTGGGAATTGCAATCCTGGAAGGCGTATCGGGATGTGCTGCGTTTGGGACGAAAAACGCGGCTACCCGAGAGTCAGCGAAAAATTCTCTGGTCTGTTTTTGAAGCAGTTAGAACAGAACTCGACAGGAGGGGAGTGGTCACCTTTCCACAGCTTTTTCATCAGCTCACTGATCACTATGCGCAAGAGACAAAATCACCCTATGACTTTGTGGTTATCGACGAAGCACAGGATATCAGCATTGCACAACTGAGATTTTTGGCGGCCTTGAAAAGTGAGCGTCCGGACAATCTATTCTTTACCGGTGATCTGGGACAGCGTATTTTTCAACAACCCTTTTCCTGGAAAGCACTTGGTACCGAGATAACAGGCCGGTCACACACCCTCCGTATCAATTACCGCACTTCGCATCAAATTCGAACACATGCCGATCGTTTGCTGGAGCCGGAATTATCTGATGTGGATGGCAATGTCGAAAAACGTAGCGGAACGATATCGGTTTTTAACGGACCAGTACCAATAATTCAGACATTTCCAGATCAGGAAGCAGAAATTAAAGCGGTGAGTGAATGGTTATCTAAACGATTTGATGATGATGTCAAACCTGAAGAGATAGGTGTTTTTGTACGGTCGCAAAAAATATTAAATAGAGCCATTGCGGTACTGAAAACGCTCAATCTCCAATACCACCTTTTAGACCAGGCATCCGATTCTGATAACAAACTCATTTCCGTCGGTACAATGCACACTGCGAAAGGATTAGAGTTTCGAGCCATAGTCGTCATGGCCTGCGATGACGAAATCATCCCTTTGCAGGACCGCATCGAAACCGTTACCGACGAATCCGATTTGCAAGAGGTCTACAACACCGAACGCCATCTACTCTATGTGGCCTGCACCCGGGCGCGGGACTATTTGCTCCTTACCGGGGTGGAGCCGGTTTCGGAGTTTTTGGGGGATATGGGGTTATGTGATTGATACGGGTGTATTTTTTCAACTTTTAATATTAGTTAAGATTTTGCAAAAAAAGTAGGTTCAAAGATGAAAATTAGTATCCCCCCACTTATTCTTGAAGAGTATGAAGGTTTTACTAATGATAATGATCTTTTTGGATACAAACTTTTTGCCGAGAAATTTACAAATTTGATCAAACAAGCCGATGAATCGTTAGTGATCGGTTTAACCGGGGGATGGGGTACGGGCAAGACTACTTTTGTTAAAATGTGGCGTGGCATGTTAAGAAATGAATTTAAAACGAAAAGCATATACTTTGACGCTTTTCAGAGTGATTTTCACTCCGATTCATTCCTTGCACTCGCAGCTGAACTTTACACTCTATTTGATAAAAAATCTGAGAAAGAATTTAAGAAAAAAATAAAAGGGATTGCCAAAGCAATTGGATTTGCCGGTTTGGAGATTGGTCTGAAATTATTTACACCAGGGATTGTTGATCATGCGGCATTGAAATCAATTAATACAGATAAAATAGTCAATGCTGTTAAAGATTCAACAGAAATTTTAATTTCCCAAAAAGTAGATTTGATTTTGGAAGAAAGAAATATTATAAAGTCTTTTCAAGATTTCCTTAGAGATCAAACAGAAAAAAAGCTTGGCGAAGAAAAATTGATCTTTATCATAGATGAACTAGATCGCTGTAAACCAACTTTTGCTTTGGATTTGTTGGAAAAAATCAAACATCTTTTCTCCGTACCTAAAATAGTTTTCGTTTTGGTGATGAATCAGGATCAGATGCTGCAAATCATAAAATCCAGATATGGAAGTTCCGACATGAGCGCTAATTCGTATTTACAAAAATTCATCAACCTATGGGTCAGTTTACCTGCTCCTAAAATAGAGCACAGTAGTCAACTCGATCAAAGCGGAAGATATCTAGAGTATTGTTTGGAAAAAATGGGGTATGAAAAGTTCAGGCCGGATGATTTGGATATGAAAATTTTTCTTAAATTGATCAGACACTGGAATATGTCATTTCGGGAGATTGAACAAGCTGTTGTTAATTTTGCTATTTTGGAAAATATAACTTCTAATAATTTAAATGATGTCTATAAAGTTATGGTGATTTTTGTTTCAATTTTGAAAGTAAAATTTCCAGATGTATTTTCAAAATTGCTTAGGCAGAGAGTTAATTTTGATGATTTCGTCTCTATGATAGAACTTGCAGAATTTCGTGTCTTTACTGATAAAGTAAAACAAGAGGAGGACCCTCTTCTTGTATTATTAGTTTATTCCTTAGCTAATGAACAAGAACGGAAACTGATATCACAGAAAGGTGAGAAATACTATCGCCTAAATTATTTTGAACATGAAAACATATTAATAAATGTTGCAGGCTGGTTGAATGCCTTTTCACAAGTATATTAATGGATTGAGCATGAATTACAATGAAATTGATTTTAAACTGTTTGAAGACCATCCCTATTGGCAAGCGTTAAAAGTTAGCGAAGATAAAAAGTATGATCACCCGGAAAAGATACCTCGAATAATTTCGGTTTGCAGCGGTCTGATATATAATGCTCTGCAACGTGAAGATATGAACAAATTGGGATTATTATTTCCTAAAAGATTTACTCTAGCATACTGGATATCTTTCTGCCTATCCTTGCCAATTTTTAAAAAGTATCATTTAATAGACCGTGCATTAGAATATAAATATAATAAAAAGGACATAGTTCTGTATAATAACAAATATATTGTTCAGATTGCAGATAAAAATGAGAAATATTATAAGATTTGGGCACCGAACAATGTTTGGAGCCACAACCGACCGATTATGTCCAATGATGGTGGAACGATAAATGTTAATCGTGATGACAGAATATATATTCAGCCTGTTCAAACTGAAAAAAATTTCTCTTTGTTAGAAAAAGTATACAAAGATAAAGGTACAAATAATAAAGATATTTTTGATGAATTATTGAATATCAAATGTTGTGGCAATGCGTTATGCAATAATTCTACGATAGTTTTAATTACCTCTAAAAATAAAACGATACCATGTTTAAAAAGTAGCTACTTGAGCGCAAAAAACAACTTGATCAATTTAGTTGTGTGTGGTGATTTGATTGCGCCCGCTCTCTTTCAAGATTTCTCTAGTGTAAAAAAGACAAATGCCCATCCTCTTTTAGTCATTGCATCATCCCTCTATACAGCAAGAAATTATATGGATGAACATATTTCTCAAATAAAACTTGTTGTTTTTGACGGCACAAAATGTATTGAAAGGGATAAAGGATCATTTGAGCATATTTTAGACCTCGAGCTTCCTGTTGTAACCATCATGGATCCGATGGATGATAATTATATTTATTATCTTGAAAGTCAGGGCTTTTATATATCTCAGATTCCGGAAAAATTTCTTGATAATAATTTGAAAGATACAAACCACTCTGCTTTCAACGAAATGAATTTTTCGTTTAGAGCACATTTTAAAAAAGAATATAATGTCCTTGACTGTCGATTTTCTGAATTATCGGATACATTTGATCAATTTCAACAATTAAAACGACTGATAAAATCCAATCATGCACGAGATGAAATGGATGAATTGCTCAGCAAACTTGGTACTTTATTAAAATCCTTTTCCTGGCTGACGTATTATCCTGATACATTATTTAATGATTTTGTGAACAATGTTTTGTCTGAGACAAAACAAATTGCAAAAAAGATTGAATTGGAAATTCCGCAAGAAATTAACAAGAAAATTCAGGTTATTGAAAAATCAATCAATGATCTATTTGAAAAAATGGCTACTGACGAGAAATCCAAAATTCGATGGATGAGCAATCTATTGAATAAAGTAAAATCAAAAAAAATTGCAATAATAACCAGATACGAAAGGGATATTGAAAAAACAAAAAAATATTGGTCAAGTTTACTGAAACAGAACCAAGTATATATATACAGTTACAGAAATTATGCCAAACTGGAACAAAAACAAGAATTTTTTGATCAGGTCTGGATAACCGGATTTTGGAGTTTTGAAAAGTTGAAAAAATGGTCTTTTCTTGCACCTACAAATCAGATTTTCTTTTTCTGGTATCCACATGAGAAAAGAATGGCTAGGAAATTTTTACAATGGTGGGAAAATGTATATAAAGTAAGCACGAATCATAATTTTGATTATTTGTATAAACTCTACAACAATCCTAAAACCACAGATAGACCGCAGGCACAATCTATTGCTAAACCTATTATAAAACAAAAACGTAAAATATCAAAAAACAATATGGATAGTTATATCATAAACTTTGCAAATGGGTATTATATGGTTTTATCCAGAAATCATTCATTATACATTGTAAATGATTATTTTAGTCAAGGCGAAAACGGAAAAATTATAGAAAGGGAATTTGATGATCTTAAAGTCGGTGACTTTGTTCTATATAGAAATACCCAAACCGATATCGTTCGAGAGTGGGTTGATAAAGAGTTAGAAATTGAAGGGAAGAAGAAACTTCGCATTTTATCTGAAGCATGGAAAGAACCATTACAAAATTATGTATATCAAGAATTAGATCACCATAACAATTTACGCGAAATTCATCGAGCGATGATTCGTAAAGGATTTAAATTAAAATATGAAACGTTTATACGCTGGTTATATGATCGCAATGTAATAGCTCCAGGCAAAAAAGAAACTTTAGAATTTATTCTTAACCTCGCAGAATCTGATTTACTACAAAAAATCGATCAAATGTACAAGGCAATTCGTACTATTCGACAGCGTCATCGGCGTGCTTATCTTAAGATAAATAAGCTATTAAGTGAAAAACTACCTGCCTATTTGCAAAATTCTTCTATCGGTAAGGAGTATTATGGCCCTTTTAATATTGACAAGGTTGGCGAAATAAGAATACTGAAAATTTTGAAAATAGAGGAAGAACCTGTCCATTATGATGACTCTTATTGTGATCGTTTTCTGACGCATGAGCAATTGGCTAAACACTTTGAAACAAGAGAACAGAATCAATTATTACGCAGCCTTTTACAAAAGGAGGGTGAGCTGTTGAATATGCTTGTGAAATTAAATCAATTATTTTCTAAATAGTTTCTGTTGAAAAATTTTTTATCTAAGTTGTTGTAAATATTCATTTGATTTCCTATATTTATTGTCAAAACGACAAAAAACAGATATTATAAGGAAATCTCGCAATGTTACGAGAACGAAATGAACAAGTAAACATT
>WJMF01000195.1 GCA_014728085.1 Candidatus Zhuqueibacterota bacterium | reverse complement strand
TTCTTTGTTTCTTGGGCAAATTATCAAGATGAGCAAAGAAGAAAGCAAATGAAATAATTTGTCGCTCGCCTTCTGAAAGACCGTCTTGAATACTTCTCTCTCTTTTGTCATTATCAACAATCTTAAATTTAAAAGGATATTCTTTTGCTTTACCAATTTTAACATTTTCACCAACCATTTTAAAATCAAGATAAAATTGCTTATTGACTATTTCCTGCATTTTATTTGCCATTGACTCTGGCAATTTTTCAAGATATCCTTCGTATGATTTCTTGGTTGATGTAACTTTTGTTTCTAAATCATTCGCTTGTTTCTGAATATCGATAGCTTTTTTATTTTTTGATACTTTATCTTCATTAGTGAATGTCTGCGTCAATGTTGCAATGTTTAGATTTTTTGTTTTTTCAGATATCTTATTATCAATCTCAGATTCAGATTTATTCTGTTCTTTAAAATTTACGATCAATTGATTGAATCTCGTTTATTTTCGTTTTATTGTTTTCTAATTGTTCAATACCCGATTTTAATTTATCAATCTCGGCAGGCAGGTTATTTTGAATTTTCGTGATTTCAGATTTTTCTTTATCTTTTAGCGCTTCAAATATTATTAGCTCATCGTCAGTTAATTTAAATTCCAAATCGGCTTTATTATTCTTTTTATATTCATGGAAAGCAGTCTCAGCAATCTCATATTCATTTTTTAGTCTGAGTGCTTCGCCGTCAAATTCGATTAATAGTTTTCCAGAATTTTGCGTATGGGCGCCTTTGTTTATGGCAGTTTCACGACAACCGTTGGTGTGGACATTTGTAGAAATAAATTCAGTGTCAAAAAATACAATATCTGTATTATCCAGCCTTTTATTATCAAGCCATTGATCATTTTCAAAAGTATACACAGTATCTTTAAATTGTAACGCAACCTTTTCCGGTGAAGAATCAATAAATTCACCATTTTGAGAAAGTGATTTTAACACCTGAACAATTGCGCTTTTCCCAGAACCGTTCTCGCCAAAAATAACATTGAAACCATTATCAAACTCAGCAGCCACTTCTTTTTTGCCACCAGTTTTTTTATCATATTTTTCATATTTTTCAAATTCATCCCATTTGAAATGATTATAGGATTTATAATTCTTGATTTCTGTTATTTTTTTTAGAATAGGCATTTTTTAATCCCCATTAAACGCTTCCCGTAAAACCGCCTGCATCAGTTGCTCTGCATGCACTTTGCGGGATTTGACCTGTGCTTCCAGCGCATCGATTTTAGCCACAAGTCGGTCAACTTTTTCGACAATGGCGTGTTGTTCTGAAATAGGTGGAATTGGAATCGGTGTCAATATTACAGTCTTCTGATTTATTTTAGGCATACTTTGTTGAGAGCCCTTTGATTTTTTTCGAAGTAGTTTCTTGTGCAGGGAGATGACAATGCTCTGTGTATAAAATAGTTATTCAAAGAAGGCACGACTCTAATTTTCATCATAAGGTCAGGATAAATAAAAACCTTGTCTTCACCATCATAAATTACACTGACACCAACATATTCATGTGAATTACTTCTTTGAATTAAAATATCACCATTCTTCAACCAATAAAAAGGATCATATTCTACCTTGTCATCTAGATACTTAAACTCATTAGGGTTAAAGATACCATAAGTGGTTGCACTCAGTTTTAGACTCCTTATACGCGTGACATATTGTACGCCTTTAGGAGATATCCCATTACGTGGTAAATCTTTACATATTTCACCCAGCCTACACCATACCCACCCTTCCGGCAGATCAAACGGTTTTTCTTCTTCGCTGATGGGTGGCAGTGGTTTTTGCTTTTTTATTTTACCATCTTTTATCAGCTGTTCTTTCTCAGCTTCTATTTTTTCCAACAGGCGGGCGGCGTGTCTTGCACCGGAAATCAGGTGGGGATTTTGCTTGCGCCATTCGGCAGTTAGTTTGCCCTCCACCGCTTCCTGCAAAATGGCCTGGCGAAGTTGTTTGAGCTGGGATTGCTGCCGAGTTATTTCTGCACTAACATCATCAATTTCATTTTCTGTTCTGTTAAAAAAATTAACAATGGATTTTTGCGTATCAATATCCGGTAATTCAATTTTAAGTGGTAAAAGATGTTTTGGTTTAATTTCGGTTTTTATTCCACCTTTGACTTGATCCTTTAAAAGTTGGATAAACTTTGGACTTTTTAAAAATCTCTTAAAATATTCAACATTAATTTTTTCATCATCAAATTGATAGGAAGAATAATGAATCGTCGCAGTTATGTCTTCATCGCCATCATAAACTGACAAAGCACCCTTTGCCACGTTTATTCCTGAGATTACAAGGTCGCCTTTTTTTGCTAAAATCATATCGGTTTTTGATGGTTTGGAAGAAAAGTGCATTTCCCCGGAAAAATCAATTTTATGTAATCTTTTTAGTTTAGATACGACGGGATTGCTTGGTTTATACCTTCCAACTCGTTCCATTAAAAATTCACTGACTTGAGTTTCTTTCCAATCAGCCATTATTCAACTCTCTTTTCAACTGTTTCGGCAATTCATCGTTATTTCTTACTATCTGATTTTCCTTTACCTGGTTTTTTGCGAGACAATTTCTTTTTGGCCTGTTCCAGCCTTTTCACTGTTTTATCAAAATCACTATCCATTTTGTCTTGAGCGGAGATACGCTTAACAATGAATTTTTCATACTCATCTTCGGCATGAGCGGCGGCCAGTTCATGGGATATTTTACCGGCATGGGTTAAAATATTGCGGTCGTTCAATTGCAAAAAACCATTTAGTTTTTCAATCCAATTCTGCATGGTCATGGGGATGCGGCGCATGGCCTGGCCTTCGGCAAAAACCAAATACTGTTCCACCAGGTTGTTCAGGGTAGAGAGTTCTTTTTCATTCAGATAATTTTTAGCAATGGTCACATCCTGTTTACGTACCTTATCACCGCGCCAACTACTCAGTCCCATATTGGGTTTGGAAGCATCAGCACGGTTGTGCACTATCTCTGCCGCGGTTTGCCCGGTTATTGCCCAATGCATTTTATTCTGTACTGTCTTAAAAAAATCAATACTCACGGTGAGCGTTGGATCATAATCAATGCTGGTGGCATAGATGTCTGTAATTTTTTGGTAGAAACGCCGTTCGGACGTTCGAATATCCTGAATACGGCGTAACAGTTCGTCGAAATAATCAAAGGGCTGATCAGGATTTTTCAGACGTTCATCATCCAGCGTAAAACCCTTGACAATATATTCGCGTAAACGTTGGGTTGCCCATTGGCGGAAACGGGTCGCCACATGCGATTTGACCCTGTAACCCACAGAGATAATCATATCCAGGTTGTAAAAATCCACCAGACGTACTACATCTCTTTGCCCTTCTTTTTGAACTATTCGAAATTTTCGAATAGTTGGATCCGGTGACAACTCACCTTCTTCATAGATTTCTTTAATATGATAGTTTATTGTATTAACGCCTACCTGGAATAACTCTGCCATTAACTTTTGTGTCAGCCAAACAGTCTCATCCTGTAGGCGCACTTCAATTTTTGTTTTGCCGGATTCGGTTTGGTAGATAATAATCTGAGAATCGGGTTTGTTGGTTTTAGCCATGGTTCAACTCACTTTTTAACTGCTCCAAGAGGTCATCACTTTTTTTGAATGAATTGTGCAACAGGTCCAGCAATTCAGCGCTGCTGAAAGTGTGTTCTACTTCGGCAATATGCGGATTTTTTATATCCAGATTAAATCCGTTTTTTTGCAAATCTTCAATCGTCACTTTCCACGCCTGTGCATTGGCCTCGCGGTCTGTCCACCACTGACGCAGGTTTTCAAATTCACTTTTCTGAATGGTTTTGGTCTTGGAATAGGCTTTCATGCCTTCCGGCAGTTTGTGTTCCCAATACCAGATTTCGTTTGTCGGCTTTCCTTTTTCAAAAAATAGCAGGTTGGTTGCCACGCTGGCATAAGGCTGAAAAACGGAATTGGGCAAGCGCACAATGGTGTGCAGATTACAGGTTTCCAGAAAATGCTGGCGGATGCGCTGTTTAACACCATCACCGGTTAACGAACCATCCGGTAAAACAATCGCCGCCCGGCCATTTTCTTTAAGATAGCGGATCATCAAAACCAGAAACAGGTCGGCGCTTTCCGTAGTGCGGTAATTCTGCGGAAAGTTGGTTTCCACACCATCGCTCACCGAAGCCCCGAAGGGCGGATTGGCGAGAATCACATCCACACGGTCTTTCTGACTGATGCTGGTATATTCGCGGTTCAGGCTGTCGGTATAATCCACATTGGGAACTTCAATATCATGCAGAATAAGATTCGTAACACAAAGCATAAAAGGCAGGGGTTTCAGTTCCATGCCGTGAATAGTGGCTTCCAGCGTTTTTAAATCTTCCACGCCTTTTACATCCCGTTTACGGATATTCTCTATAGCGCAGGTTAAGAAGCCACCTGTTCCGCAGGCCGGGTCGAGCACTTTTTCATTCAACCGGGGGTTAATCATTTCGGTCATAAATTCGGTCAAAGCCCGGGGTGTATAGAATTCACCGTAATTTCCGGCGCTCTGCAAATCTTTTAAAATGGTTTCATAAATATCACCAAAAACATGGCGGTCTTCGGAACTGTTAAAGTCAATCTCGTTCAGTTTATTGACCACCTGACGAATGATGGTGCCGTTTTTCATATAATTGTTGGTTCCGGAAAAGATTTCACGGACAATCAATGTTCGTTTATTGCCATTTGAGACATCAAGATTTTTCAAAGCAGGAAACAGAGTATTGTCGATAAATTCCTGCAACTCGATTCCAGTCATCCCTTCATCATCCGCAGCCCAGGCTCGCCATTGGATATTTTCAGGAATGGGTGAAGTATAGTTTTCATTAAGCAGTTCAAGTTCCTGATCTTTGTCATCCAATATTTTAAGAGAAATCATCCAGCCCAATTGTTCGATACGTTGCGCATCGCCCGAAACACCTGGATCTTTGCGCATGATATTTTGCAGTGTTTTTATAATATTGCCGATATTTTTCATTTATGCCGCTTCCTTGTATAATTGTGTTTCCAATTCATAAATCATTTTTAAATAGCCGTTTCTGCCACCGAATATTGTGACAATTTCCGCAGGTGTTCCGATTTCATTGAATGGCTCGATTCGTAAAACCGATAAATCTTCGATATTTTCAATTCCTTCGGTGGCATATTTTTCCAGCAGTGCTTCAATAACATTCCGCGCCTGTTCACCATATTTTGTGAAGTAATTGCGCTTCTTAACATTTTCTGCCCGCTCACGTCGTGTCAGCGCTGGCATGCCCCAGGCCACATGACAAATCAGATCAAATAAATCCAATTCCTTTTTGACTTCTTCTTTTAAATTTTCAAGAATGATTCCCTCTGCTTCTAGTTCTTCAATCAACACCTTTTTCTTTTCCGCAGAATTCCAACGATTCAGGAAATCATCTAAACTTCGATATGATTTAAGAATATTTCGCTTGGTATAATCTTTCAAACTTTCGGTAACCAATGTTCCATCGCCATCAAGAAACTGGACTCGCTCATTCAAAATAGAAACATTGACTCCTGCCACATAGATTTTCCGGCGTGGCTCTGCCACAATATTTCCGCCATCAACAATTTGCGGTACTTTATAATTAACCTTAGTTTCGCCTTCGAAATCTATTTCTTGACCGGATTCTTCATCGATTATTTCTTCCTGTTCTTCAGGATTGATATCATCAACAGTGAGTGGCTCTTCTGCATTAACTTCTTTTATCATCACCGGGTCCCCGTCAAAAGCAGGATCAGCAAACAAGTCTGTCACGTTGCGGAAATCCATAATGGTAAAATAGGTTTTATCAAACGCTTCATTGATACGGGTACCGCGTCCGATAATCTGTTTGAATTCAGTCATCGATTGAATGTTGGAATCAAGAACAATCAGTTTACAAGTCTGTGCATCTACACCGGTAGACATCAATTTTGAAGTGGTGGCAATTACCGGATAGGTTTCTTCAGGGTTGATAAAATTATCCAATTCCCGTTTGCCCTCGTTTTCATCGCCGGTTATTCGCATGACATATTTATGGTTTTCTTGTACTAAATCTCTATTGAAGTTAGAGATAGCCTGACGCATGCGTTCAGCATGTTCGATATCAACACAGAAGATAATTGTTTTATCGAAACGATTCGTTTTGTTGAGAAACTCGGTAACTTTATTGGCAACCAATTCAGTACGCGGATCAATTACCAAATTGCGGTCGTAGTCTTTGGTGTTATAGAGCCGATCTTCAACAGGTTTGCTTTCTTTATCGGTTTTGCCTGCTTCCGGCCGCCAGCCTTCCAAATCGACATTGATTCCGACGCGAAGAACTTTATAGGGAGCCAGAAATCCGTCTGAAATTCCTTGTCTGAGAGAATAGGTGTAAATAGGATCGCCAAAATATTCGATATTGGAAACGTCTCGCGTTTCTTTCGGGGTGGCCGTTAATCCTATATGTGTAGCAGAATTGAAATATTCAAGTATTTCCCGCCAGGCACTATCGGCAGCGGCGCTTCCACGATGACATTCATCTACAACTATCAGGTCAAAAAAGTCTCAACTGAATTCTCTGTAAGCGTCTTTATCTTCATCATAGTTTGTCAAACCCTGATAAAGGGCAAGATAAATTTCAAATGCCTTGTCAATTTGCTTCTTGCGAATAACTGTCATCCGCTCTTTGAAATGTTTAAAGTCACCGCGCTTGGTTTGATTGATCAAAGCATTACGGTCGGCAAGAAATAGAATACGTTTAGCGATTCCACTTTTCCACAAACGATAAATTATTTGGAATGCTGCGTATGTTTTACCGGTACCGGTAGCCATGATAATTAGTATTCTATTTTGTCCCTGTGCAATGGCTTCGACTGTTCGGTTAACAGCAATTTGCTGATAGTAGCGCGGTTTTCTACCTGAACCATCGAAGAAATAATCGTGCGCTGAAATCCGCTCTTGCTTGATTGTTTCAATACCCTTGTATTTTTTATAACGTTGCCACAATTCAGCCGGGCTAGGGAAATCTTCTAAAGTTAAATTTCTTTCAATTTGCCCAGTGAAGTTTGAGCGGTCATGTTCAAGAAATCCATCTCCGTTTGAACTGTAGGCTACAGGAATATCCAGAATTTCAGCATAGTCCAAACCTTGCTGCATTCCTGCACCGAGGGAATGATTATTGTCTTTAGCTTCAATTACAGCAATAGGAATATTGGGTTTATAGTAAATAATAATATCTGCTTTTTTAGCTTTACCGCGTTTAGTTCTATTGCCTTTTACGTAAATTCGCCCAGCGGTAAAATAGACTTCTTCCCGGATTTGCTTTTGAATATCCCAACCCGATTTCACAAGGTTTGGAATTATAAACTTTGAAATAATATCTCGTTCGGTTAAGTCTTTCTTTGATGTCATGTTTATTCCGATATTAATAGCAATCTACTATACATTTAACGTTTGTCTGAGTTGCGACAGGGCTGAGGACATCATAACCTGACTATCGCACAATGCCAAACACGCAAAGTAAAATTTATGGATTTCATCGTACGCCCTGTCGTCAACTCGAGACACAAGTTATGTGTTTTTTTATTCCCTGGTTGACATGCTATTTGTAATACAAATATTATTTTTTCTGATTCAGTATTTTCTTGTCCCAAAAAATCAGGATAATAATCCATGTGAAAATACAAATGCCTGCAATTATTAATCGGTTTTGTACGCTAATACTTTGTTTTAATAAACTGCTAAAAGCAATAATATTTCCAATCATGTGCATACATGCCGCAACAATGATTGATTGCGTATATTTAACAGCAAAACCAATTCCAACACTGGCAGCAAAAAGAATAAGAAAAATAATCAATTCGTTTATGAGATTAATATGTCCGCTGAGAAATGTCAGATGCCAGGTATACCATAAAAATCCAATAATTAAATATTGTAAAACAGGATTAATATTGCGTAATTCATCCTGCAAATAGCCTCTCCAGCCTGTTTCCTCAAGTATACAATAAACTGTAATTGTTATTCCCAAGTTGAAACCATATAGATGTATATTGATATTTTCATTGTTGTTAGCACCGATTATAGTAAATATAAAAAGCGGAATGACTGCCATTATCACGCTTTTCAGTTTGGATGTTCCAAATAATGTATTTCTTCTCTCTGGTTTAAAAATCCATAGAACAACCAAAGCACCTAAAAATGGTCCCAATCCGCTAAGCCAGTCTTTTATCATAGAAAGACCATAAGGAAATAGTAATTGATTGTACCATTCAGGTGATAAAAATCTAAAATAAAATGAAAACAATATTGCAATGAGATAAAAAATGAAAATTCGTAGCCGTTTTGAGTTAGAACATTTCATATTTGTACCCTTTAAAATTTTATTTCTGGACCAAGTAAGAAAATATGACCCAACAACAGAATAAAAGCAAAAAGAACCCATAACCAATTTCGCTTTATTGTTATAGGTTGATTGTCAATTTTTGAAAATAATTTTGTTGAATAGAGCTGCGTCATCCAGGCTAAACCAGATGTACCTCCAAATGTAGAAGCAGCAGATGTGAAAACAAATAAGATAGATACAGGATTAAAAAATGCTCCTATTGTTGTAGCAATGCTTCCAGATAGATACGGAATAAGTGAAAGCCTTAGTGCTCGCTTATGGCGATCCGAATCATCAGCGCCTATTAATAAATTTAATTCCTTGAGTGAAACGAAAATTATAAGCAGGTAAAGAAATATTCCTGCAATAATCATAATGATACGCCACATCCAGATTGAACCGATACCGCTAATGACGTTAATCCAATCACCAATACCAGATACTCCAGAGAAAAGGAAGTAACCTGTGCCAGTCAACAGATTGACAGTCATCGATAACCAAAGAAAGAATTTAAAGCTGTTGTTTTTAACATTTTTCCGTTTCAAAATTATCCAAAACAATATACCGACTATAATGTTTACAATTGGGCCTGCGGCTGCAACTATTCGTCTGCCCAATCCACTTACAGATTCAAGATCGCTTTCAAGATAGGCTGTCGTTAGAGAAATAAGTTTGCCACCAACTAAGAGAGTTGCTCCACCATGTCCAATGAATTCATGTAAAATGTTTTGAATGATGAATACGATAATAGAAATGGATATAATGCTCAAAATATCAAGTTGGATGAAAGATTCGTCCTTTTTAGTATATTCCATTTTATTTATTCCCTATTTTAAATCCCTATGACTACATATAAATTATTGATAGCAGCGTCAGCACATAAGGCCTTGAGCTGCTTGTTATGTGTTTCTAACGGCTCTGGTCATAGCCGATGTTGTATACTGCCTTTTATTCCACTTTTCTTGCTACATAAAATCCATAGCTAAAAAAGTCTTTGTAAGTTCGATATTTACTTATTTCATTTTGTTCAGCTTCGACTATTCCCTTAGCCAAATCAGAATTGTTGTGTTTCTTTAAAAATGCATCAATCCTATCCTCTATTGGCTGGTAATAATTAGTTATCCAACTGCTCTCTGGTAAGTAAAAATATCCAACTGGTGAAAAGCCATTTTCCTCTAAAATTCTCATTTTATTGGAAGCTGTGTCAATTTGTGGATATTCGTTATTCCAATGCTGTTCAATTTCATCTGGACGTGAGTTTGTCGTCCAAGTAATTTCACTTAATGCAATGTATCCACCTATTTTAAGGTAGTCTTTCCATTTTTCAACCCCGTTTTCAAAACCAATGATATAAATAGCTCCTTCAGACCAAATAATGTCAAATTCTTCTTTGGCGAATGGCAAATCATCCATTGATTTTTCAAGGGTAACAATCTTGTCTTGCAAACCAAGCTTTCTTGAATTGTTGTTTAGTTTGTCCAAAAATTCAGGAAATAAGTCTACTGCTGTTATTTCAGCATTTAGGTTCTGAGCGAGCGATATTGTCTGAGATCCCGAACCGCAACCAATATCTGCAACTTTTAACCGATTTTTCTTATCTAAATCAATGAAGCTTAGAGCTCTTAAAGTATCTTCATTGCTTCCTGGGCCTTGTCTTTCAGCGTCTTTGTGAAAGTCAATCAATAATTCCATTTCTGTCATTTGTCGTCTCTTTTAATTGTTTTTTGTCAACTTTTAAGGTTGCACACATTATTTGTGTATAGTTATTGTTCTTATACCGCCAAATTAGAAGGATAAGAAAAATTGTTTATATTTTCCTATTATCACATCTTCATTTAATTGTCTCTTACACATAACGAATAAATCACCGGCTGGAACCGCATCAGACAAGTTTGCAACAACAAACCAAATTATACATTCCCTCGCAAACTGCTGAAAAAATCGGCGGTTTCAGTCCGGTGAATTTTTGTGTTAGCCCAACATTCTCAAAAAATTATGAATTAACTCCATATTCTTCCATATTTTCATAAACTCTCGAATAATCCGATGGACTCAAAACCGTATCGTAAAGCCCAATGTCTTCACCCTCATGTTTATCAATTCCAACATAAACAAGACTGGCATCTTCATACCGTTTGAATTTATAAACAGCGTCGTTCATTAGCGCACTGTTAAACACACCCAGACTGACGAGCAACTCAAAATCCTGAACACTCAAGCCAGTTACTTTTTTAAAAAGACCTGGCTCCAGCTGAGTGATGACATCCCGCAAGGTGCGCTCGCGGTAATCGGTCAAGTACATAAAGAGCGGAACGCGAGTAGCAAATTTGATAAGCTTTTCTTGAATTTGCTTTCGCAGGCTTTTATATTCTTTCTCTTCCTCGGAAAGCTGCTTTTTCTCTTCGCGCGTCAGGTCCTGGTCGTTCTTTTCTTTGCGCGTTTTTTTCACGGATTCCGATTTATTGATGATGGTTTCAATATCCTGGTTCAAATTGCGAAAGCCCTCAATACTCATCAGCGCTTTCATCGCGGCTTCGTTGCTCATCAGGCGCTGCAAGGTCATATTATCAACATTGACCAGCAATGCGCTTTCCCAACGACGTGCCAGCAAGGTAGCAGACGTTCCGCTCATGGCGATATCCAGAACACCGGCGGCGTCAATCTGTTTCATGGAACTTCCATCGTAGGCAAGCACCGGTAAAAAGTTGATAAACTCGCTCACCTTCTTTTCAGGGTTGGATTCATCAACGTTCAACCGGCAGCTATAGTCTGCGATTTGCCTCAAGGCCCGATCTGGCGCGAAATCGAAAATATAGCATTCTTTTTTGATAATCTGTTCGTTGTTCGGGGCGTTGCCATCCGGATTTTTCACGGTCCAGGGCGACTGCACGCGAAAGGCCGCCTGAAAATAAGTTTCCGGGCTGGATGAATTGCGCAGCATAAAAATACCTGTCCAGGGCCGCACTGTAACGCCTGTTGTCAATTTGCCGCAGGACAGTGTGATTGTTTTGGTTTTCAAAGGTTCGTCCATGGCTTCCAAAACCGGGGGCAGGGCGGCGGTGCCAATGCCGGCGCTGCTGCCCGCAGCAACAATGACCTGATAATCATGATAAAACTGATTTTGTTTTTGTCCCAACAGATTGCGCATGGCATGACAGGAAGCCACACTCGGCAGAAACCAAAATGTATGTGACAACACATTTAATAATCGAACATCCGAAAAGGGAAAAGGTGGTTTTTTTGCGCCCAGTTTCAGGTTGTCAACTGTGGTTTCCAAAAAAGCACCGCGGATCAGGTTCAGCCATTTTTGTACATCTGCTTCGTATTTGAATTTTGCCTGTTCTCCGGTTCCCTCGGCAGAAAAAAAGACATTCAAATCAAATTCATCAAATTCCCCCTGCATGGCAATTTCCCGAATGGCATCCGGCAATTGATAGGTCATCAGCACCATGCGCGGCAGACAGGTGTATGGATTGTTTTCTCCCTGCCATTCCAGTTTTGCTTTTTGTTCATCTGAATAGGTCCAGTTGAAAATCTGTTCCTCGATAAATTCGCCCGACGCAATCGCACGAAACGGTGTGCCGGATAAATACAAATAGGCTCCGGTTGTAATCGGCATCAGGTCTTCATCAAAATCTTTCAAGCCCTCACCTTCGCCAAATTCCATTTCACGCCGGTCTTCAGCCTCGAACAACTCTTTGGCGTTTTCCCGCCAGGCGCCGTAATGGTATTCATCGAAAATGACGCACTCCCAATTCAATGCATGCACCCACTCATTTTTGGTTTTGATACCGCCGGTGCTGCGGTTTTTACCCAGATAATCCTGAAACGAGCCGAAACAGACAAAAGGCTTGTTTTTATCTGCTTCTTCATAAGTGAGGCCGTTTGGTGAGATGAATTGCCAGCCTTTAAAGTCCAAGTGCTGTTTCAGGTCGGCTTCCCAGGCATGCTCCACGGCCGGTTTAAAAGTGAGCACCAGGACTTTGCGCCAGCCCATTTTTTGGGCAAGCTGATATGCGGCAAAGGTTTTGCCGAAACGCATCTTGGCGTTCCAGAGAAAGTGCGGTGTTTTATCCGGGTCTTCTTTTCTTGCACGTTTGAAATAGGCGGCAGTCTTTTCAACCGCCTCTGCCTGTTCGGGACGCATGCTAAAATCGAGTGTGCGGTTTTCTTCATTGACTTGACCTGTCCTTAATGCAATGATGGCCGCTTTGACTTTTTTGAGTGGGCAAGCGAACCATTCCCCTTCAGGATTGCGAACTCCTTGTTGCCGTAACCAATGATGCACCTCATGATCCGTAAACGTTGTGCCGTCGTTGCGCATGGCCGGTTCTTCCAGTAAAATACGGTATGGCGGTTTGCCGGGGCGAAGGGTTGGATACTGCTGCGCCACCCGAGACTGGACATCTTTTGTCGTGTACCCCACTTTGAGCAAACCGGCATATTGCGGATTGGTGTCCTCATAGGCGTAAATGGTCGGTTTGGATGCCGGTCGCGGCGGGAAAAAATTGTTTTTGCTCATCAAATTGATTCCTGGCTATTGTCGAATCTATTTAGAATCTAATGTATCCGGTTTTGCCGTAAATTTTTTATCCTGACTTTTCACGCGGCGTTCCAGTTTTTTGACGTCTTCTTCCGGTGGCAGCTCTTCGGGTTTGATGCCGCGTTCCAGCAACAATTTACGCACGCTTTTGTTATTCATGATATGTTCCCAGGAGATATCATCGCCCTTGTGAATGTCTTTGTCTTTGACATTGAAAATAGTGATTTCCACGGCAAAATCTTTGGCTTTGATGGTGATGGTGGGCAAAAAATCCGCCAAAGGCCGATTGGGTTTCACGTCTAATTTCTGTTTCATTTGACTGGTGGTAAAGCCAAAGAGTGCTTTGTCACCCTTGCTGCGAATCAGACCAAAATCTTTCTCATTGCCGGTGCGCTCAAATATGAGTTCCGAAAGCTCCTTTTCGGAGAATACAAGCTTTTGGCGGGCCTGAAGGCGTTCCCAGTCTTTGATACGCTGTTCGATAATTTCAAATTTGCGCGTTTGAACGGCAAAATAATTTTGCGCAAACGCGATGGCTTCTTTTTGCGGATCTCCGTTTTGTGCGATAAGGTAACAGGCATAACGGGTCAGCATAAAATCTTTAATCTCGCGTTCCGTGCCCGAACCGATGGAAACCATTTTCCCGACGTCGGCAAAATGGTCGGTTACGTTGTGGCCAGAGGTGTCACAGGCTGTTTTGGCTTTGGAAATCACTTTCACAAAATTATCCCATTTGGCATAGCCCAGCAGATGCTGCAGATCCCTGGCAAACCAGAACTCAATGCCATTGGCTGTTTTATTGGCATGAGATTCAAAATCTTTCGTCAATGATTTGACAATGTCCTTTTTCATCTTTTTTTGACCTTTCAGATATCCGCGGTAATCTGCGACATTCATCTTTGCGGGATCGTTTTACTCATCATTCGGCTCCATCGGGCGAATTTTGGATTCGATAAAATTAATTTCTTCTTCTGTTAATCCATACCTCTTAAAGAGCATTTCATCAGTCCACCTGTGCATCATATCAAGGACAGGAACAAAAGAGAACCTATCTTTAGTAATATCCTGTGAAAACGATAGCTGTGACACAAGAAATCGTAAAAATTTCGTTCTTAAATATGAAGCAAGATTTTCAGCAGAATTCTTATCGTTGAATACGTCAGCAACAATATAAGTTTCTGTACATATCGTCCCAGGTGGAAGGATATCAACAATAGATAATACCTTGCGCATGCCGTTTTTGTCCGGTTGACCAGCATGATCGTATGAAACTTTAGAAGTTATAACTTTCCAATCATCAATTATTTCTAAACCGATCTGGATTTTATTTCGGTCATATAATCCTTCACCGTTATTCCAGCGTAATTTTATATCTCCACTTTTCATTGGTCTTGCATTGGTGGGTAAACCGAATGGTTTTCTGCTCGATACTTGCTCGCTCATCGACTTTTCTTTTTTCAATAACACCTTGCGAATGATGGGTACTGCCTGGCTGTGTCGGATGAATGTTTTAAACTCATTTAATTTTCTTGTCGCAGTGGCTTCGGTTCCATTGTGCATATTCACGACTTTACAGGGGCCTGCTGTATCGCGTTCCCACAAAAAGTAACAGATCCCACCGGCAATATCCACTCCGGGAAAGCATTCTGTAGCATCTTCAAAATCAACCAATTTGCGAATGTGATCATCATTTAGCATTTCGGCGCGAAAATCATTAAGGCCCTTTCCCCCGGCAAACCAACGTGATGGAATAATCATGGTTAAATAGCGGGGGTTGAGTTTTTTAGCCTGCTGCACAAATTTATGATAAATTGGAGAAGCACTCCTGCCAAATCCGCCATCACTCAATTGATATGGCGGATTACCGACAATGACATCAAATTTCATATTAAAAGTCTCCTCGGGTAATTCGGTGTGGATGAATTCATATGCATGGGTTTCCAGCGTTTCATCCCGTTCATAGTTCTCCTGATTGGCGCCGCAAAAAACGCAGCGTCCATTTTCCCAGGTGTGCTCCATACGTTTAAAACGGATATTGCCCTGAGTGTTATCAAAAGTTTCACAAACAGAATATTTACCATTTGCCGTCTTGGAACAGTACACTGAGCGGCGCGACAGCAGGGCGGTCAATTCGGTAATCGCCATGCCATATAATTGTTTGCTGAAAATGTGATCGATGCGCTCCTGCCGGTCGTGTAGTTCTGTTTCCAACCCTTTATCCAGCCGTTTGGCAATTTCCCGCAGAAACACACCGGTTTTGCATACCGGATCGAGAAAGGTGGTCGAGCTGTCCATAAAAAGTTCCGGCGGCAGCATATCCAGCATCTCATTGACCAGTTTGGGTGGCGTAAAAACTTCATCGCTGCTTAAATTGGCCAGACAATTCAGGACATCAGGATTATAATTTTGACCAATCAACATTGGCAATCTCCAAAAAGTGAATCAGGGGGTATTCCTTTTCCGGTGTTGGGATGAACACATCTTCGCCCAAGTCAGAAAACATCGGCAGTTCCCGCATGGATTCGTGTTGAAGCAGCCCTTGAAAGCTGAAATCGCGGCGTTTGAGCATGCTGCCATTAACCGGAGACCATTCAGAAAAGATAATTGGGTGCGGATTCTCATCGACCGTCTGAAGGGTCAAGGCATCGCCCCAAATAATATTCCGTTTTAGGATGTACTGGATTGCATTTCTGCACTCGTTTTTTGCTGTTTTTTTATAAAATTGGCTGTATTTCAAATCGAAAATTTTAAAAAGACGGTTCCGGCACATATAAACGTTGTCCTGCAAAATATCAATACCGTAAATGCTGGATACTGATAGTACAGCATTGCGCTCAAATTCCAACTGACTTTTTTTATATCGCTTTTCCACAATTGCCAATTTTCGTTCAAGCACCTCGGCCAGAAAATTACCTGATCCACAAGCAGGCTCCAAAAAACGGGATTCAATCCGTTCGGTTTCCTGTTTTACTAAATCAAGCATAGCCTTGACTTCACGCGTACGGGTATAGACTTCTCCGTGATTTGCAATGCGCTCTTTTGATATGACGTGTTTTTCCATTGATTTCTATTTCAGATTATTTTATATGATTTTTATTACATAACATATTACAGCTATAGAACACTTGCTTCGCTGCGCATCACAACAACCGAGCTCATTGTTGGCCGACTTGGTTACCCGATTATTGAGCTTAAAAGCTCAGCGACTTTTTCATAGGCTGCCGTTACACCTGAAACTGTTGCAACCTTTTCAAGACTTGACCACAAACGTCTTACAATAGTTTTATCAGGTTCATTCTTTGCAAGTTGATCTTTGATATTTTCAATATCTATTGCAATATCAAATTTTTCAGATTCATCTAATGATGACTCTGTAACAGCTACCTTCAATTCTTCTAATGCGTTATGCAAATCTGCAAATTTCGCATTTACAACATTACCATCGCCAAGAGTAATGACATTTTGTCCTGTAGCATTGATATTTATACCTGCAAATCGTTCACGAGGTTCAAATTGTGAACCACCCTCAATTTTATCAATACCCTTAGCTGATATTTCATAAAATGTAGTTGTTTGCGGAATAGTGCCACCTTTGACTTTCACTGTTTTTTCAATATCTATTGTTTTGACCCAACCATTATCAATTAGATATGTTAAATTGGACATCACTTGCGGTTGTTTTAAGCCAAAAGCTTCTTTGAGTTGTCGTTTTGCGTCACTAATTTTAACAGCAGAGCCCTTTTTCCCCATTCGACTAGTGGCATTTGAATTGCGATCATAGAAATACTGCAATATCTGATGCCTGATTTCGTCATTTGGGTTCATTAAATCCCTCACTATTTTGGCACGCTAACGGTTGAGCTGAGACGCGCACGGCTTTTGTGCGTCGTTTCTCAAACGAGTTGTTAGCTGATTTTGCTTAATTACGTCGTGTGACGTTTTGTATATAATACTGAATTAACAAACAATCTAAATGAAAAGTTATCTATTTCGCCATCAGTGTATCTACTCCCAGCGAGGAAAAGTATTAAAGTAGCCAACGGTATTAACGAATAAAATTTGTTCCAGGATTCGAAGCTACTGAGCATAGCGCCAACAAAAAGCAACGAACTAAAAGATAAAGCCACCTCAAAATTTCGTAAAGTGACACGCCTTTCAATCTTTTCAAAATAGATTTCAGGAGTATTTAACTGAACGTATTCCAAACAATAAGCGATAAGATTTTGTTGATTTTCATTAGCAATCCAGTCACCAAACACCTCCTTTATTATATTTACAATTCCTTCGACTGGTGGCTCAATGATTGGCCGGTTAAGAATAGGTACTTTACTCCTAAGGATGAACATGAAAGTAGATCCAACATAACCGAATATATAAGAAATAATAAAAATAACAGACAAACTAAAAGCAATATGGATCTTATCGAAATATTTCTCGCATATTACAATCACATTAAAATTGCTATACAAAATAGAAATGGCATAAATGTTGATAAAACCGGGGATCAAATATGACAAAATGTCCCTGAATAAAAATGTTTCTAAAAATCTTATTATAGACATTTCAACATTCCCTTAAAGAATTCGCACGCTAACGCCGAGCATAACCAGTGCAGCGGTGGTGGGGCATTGGGGAGGTTGGAGCTGCATCTGGTTCATGCTTTTGTTATGGCTCAGCTCTGTCGAAGAAACAATTTAATTTTTTGGTAACGACGATAATTTGATCCGTTTATATGCATTGCGCTTTTTATCTTCAGGATGCGGCTCAATGCCCAAGATCGTAATCTCACCTTGGTTCGGACCATAAGTCCAAAATAATCTTCCGGCAGACGGGACATTATTTTCCAAATAGGATTGCCAGATTTTGAAGCCGAATTTTTGAGTAAGAGGAGATATTTCGTGAGAATTTAGACTGTTATGCCTGGGATTATCGGAGAGCAACCTGAGAGCTTTGACAAATTTTGCAAAAAATTTGCGTTCGGTTGCATTCAGTTCATCTTGATCGAATTTTTGCTTCATTTCGTTCCAATAATCGTCAACCTCCGGTATACCCAGTCGTATTTTAAAAGCCATATAAATTTATTCCTCATTCTCAAACTTTGAGAGATCGATGGGTTCAGATACCGTGCCCTTTTTTAAATTGGCAACGGATTTTTCAATCATGTTGAGCGTATTTTCCGAAAGATGATCCGCCTCGATTAATACTTGTGGTGATAATTCTATTTTCCCATCACTCAATTCTCTTACTTTATAATGATCGAATTTCGCGCCTCGGATTGTTAAACGTTTTTTATGGTCAAGTTTTGCATCATATTCTTTCATCACTTTCATGATTCACCTCAAATTCTTAAAGTGGGATTTCCCACAATATATATCAAAATACCTTAAAAGTCAACTTGTGTATGACCTTTTAAGGAGCCATAAC
>WJMF01000194.1 GCA_014728085.1 Candidatus Zhuqueibacterota bacterium | reverse complement strand
TGAGACAGCAAGAAAATCTCTGTGAAGGTTATAAACAGGCTAATAACAGCAAATGAAGTCCTGCTGTTCATGCTACAAACATCTACTCTCCTGTTACTTCCGGTACCTTGATATGAAAGACTCTACTTTAGGAATCCCCCCCTGAAAAATCAGATATCCATTACTCGGTTCACGTTCGGTAATTTCACCGGCAATGGGTTGCAGCATGATTTCTCTAACGGTTTCAAGATCGCGCGTCTGTCCCAGTGCCCACCCCGGCTTGACGTATGCCACCTCGGGCAAAAGATTGGCCGCTGGAACCACCCCTAAATCCATGATTTCCCGACCGGTTTCGTAAACATACATCTGTACGTATCCCCAAAGGGTTTGTACCGTCATATACATAGCAACTCCTCGATCACAGGCGCGCCTCAGAGAAGGATAGAGCGGTTTGTTGACATGGCCAAGACCGGTCCCTGCAATGACAATGCCCCGGTAGCCGTTGTCGACAAAAGAATCGATAATATCAGGTTGCATGTTGGGGTAATAATATACGATCGCAACTCTTTCTTCAAATGCAGTATTGATTTTAACCAGCTTGTCAGAACTACGTTTGCTGTAATTTTTTCGCAGAGGAGTTGTTTTTTCCCAATCCACCATGGCGAGCGGAATGTCACCGATCTTGCGAAACGTCGACCGATAGCTCGAATGCATCTTGCGCACCCGGGTTCCGCGATGCAATAGACCATAAACATCCAAAGTGGGGGCCAAACATACAGACCACAACTTCAGCGATATCGCTTTCAGCGGCGGTCTTGACCGCATGCATTAAATTCAATGCGGTGTCGGATGACGGCCGGTCACTGGAAAGCGTCTCTCCCGTGCTGTCTGAATGAAGAATATTAGGTTGATGACCCACGTCGCTGACCTCCCGGCAAGCGTCTTCCCCGAGCCCCAGCTGAACAATGGGAATTTTGCGGCCGCAGTAGGGAATTTCTCCATCGACGCCGACAATTGTTGTGCGTTGAAATCCAGTTGGAATACTGCCATCGAGATACTGCTTGCGGGCGATATGCAATTCATCGATCATGGTGCATCCGTATAACTGGCCAATTGGCAGAGCGATATCTAGGGCTTGCTCATTGATCTCAAAAGGAGGAGTGTCATTCATTTCATAGGTACAGACCGTATCGCGATGAATACGGTATATGATCTCTTTACGGGTTTTAAATTCCATCAGGGCTGTGCCGTCATATTCCCCCAATTCCGACAAGGTTGGCCTCATATGGCGAAGGATTTCAGCATCATAATGATCGCTGTAGCGCCCGGCCGGACAGCTGGAAGATAATAAAAATTGAACACAAAGCACAGAAAAAAACCTTTGCATATTGTAATCAAATTTAGTAATAATAATTAGAGCCTACATTATGCTGGCCGGGGAACTTGACTTTATCGACTCTGACGTACCCTTCGAAAAGACAATACACGAACCTGATGTTCTTTGCTGTAAATCCATACTAATGAACCACTTTGCCATTCCTCACCGATTCATCGCTCCATGTGTCCGACAGCACAAAATCTGCTCCAGGATATGGCACAATAACAATAAAAATGTGTCTTTTTGTGGAGGACATGATATGCTTCAATTTAAAAAATTCATTCTAATCGCATGTTTAATCATGGCCGGCTTTACGTTCAGCTTTGCCTTTGATTTCGACAGCTGGGAATTGCAGAGATGGACCATGCAGGGCATTTATGCCTATGACACCTATCCAACCCCTTATACGCCCAATCCATTTACGTTGAGCTGGGATGATGCCATTCAATATCCGTCGTTCAATGATCCTGTGGGAAACCATTTGGGATCCCTGAGAATACTGGCCGATCAGTTCCAGTTGCCGAACAATTTTCCGTCCGGAACGAGCTACTGGCTCGTCGATCTCATCTCCCCGGATGTTACCAATCAGGCAAAGTGGCAAGACATTACAGGCTATTCGTTCAACCTGCATCAAAGTGGTTTTACCTCCTCTACCGGCTGGGCACAGATTCTCATCAATGCAACCCGTAAATCGAATAATCAGCAAGTCTGGCTCCTGGAAAAGGATGCGCAGGGACAGGGCGTATTCCACAGCTTCTCCTCCGGCTGGATGACCTTTTCAGCCAATCTGGGTGATCTTTCCGCCTATACCATCAACAATATCCGCATTCGCATATTCGGCAAACCCTCGGCGAGCGGCACCAAACAGGTCAACATCGATAACGTTGTACCACTAACCTCTTCCGAAACAGGACTTGTCGGTTGGGTCAAAACCGGAAACTGTGGTGAAGGCGGCAACTGGGTTAAAATCTACTTTGAATCCGATCTCACCCCGGCGGCAGAACTCGAAAGCGTCAGGCTGGATTTTCCGAATTCCAATGTCAGCGTTGAAGAGCTCTGGAGCTTTTGTTGCCAGGAGGACTATCCCCAGGTTATCGATGTTGAAGAAACAGCTGATAATGTCGTTGAAATCGATTTTGCCAATTTTCATCCCGGCACCGAGGTTTGTATCGGTTTTGATTTTGACAGACAATCATCAGGTACAGGTTCCCCCCTGGGCTCGGATTATGTCGGCGGGGTGGCGCATTTAACCTTTAATGCCCTTCCGGGCTCGTGTGAAAATCCAATACAGGTCAATTTCGTCGAATCCGGAGCCTTTACCGCTCAGGCCGATTTTTCCTGTACACCCTCCGGAGCCACTCCCGCTCCCCCATCAGACCTCAAGGCGCATCTGCTCAGCGAACAGGTTCATCTCACCTGGACCGATAACAGCGATAATGAAACCGGATTCGACCTGCAGTTCAAGACATATCCCGGGATTGCTCCTGTCACCTGGAGAACCCTCGCCAGACTGCCGGCAAATACCATCTCCTTTCAGATGGATAATCCCCAACTCTATAAAAGATATCATTTTCGCGTTGCAGCGCTTAATGACCATGGTCCATCCACATTTTCCAATACCGACTCGATCTATGTTACCATGCTGCTGTCATGGCTTAAACTTTCCTCTCCCAACGGTGGTGAAGTCTGGGCCCCGGGAAGCGATCACGATATCACCTGGACGTCCTGCACTTATAATAAACCAACGCATGTTGATATCGAATACTCCAGCGACGGCGGTAGCCATTGGGTGTCGCCGCCGATTGTCACCAATTATCCAAACACCGGAACCTATCGCTGGACGGTACCACAGACCACCGGATCAAATTTTATTGTTAAAATCAAAGACGCCCGGGACGGCTCTCCCTATGACCTCAGCAATAAACCCTTTACTATCCAAACCACCAATGTCCCTGTCCTGTTGGTCACACCTGATGAACTCAATTTTGGTTTAATCGAAACAAGCAAATCTTTTACCATAAACAATGGCGGCAGCGGCACTCTGACCTGGAGCATTGAGGAAAATCCCGAAAAAAGCTGGATCACCTCTGTCGACCCCCTTCAGGGCAGCGATGATGCTGCTGTTACCGTACAGGTTGATCGCAGCGGACTGGCCGCCGGCCACTATAGCGGCTCCCTGTTGGTCAGTTCCAACGCCGAAAATAAAACTGTCGATATAGCGATGGACGTGCCTTCAGCTCAGGTCAGCGATACCCTGATCGTTGAAAACAGCCGCGGCTTACCCGGCAGTACGGACAATCTGGTCGATATTTCTCTTAAAAACAGCATCGCGGTTGCAGGTCTGCAATTTATCCTCTCCGACCATCCCGATCTGCTAACCGCCACCAAAGCAGAAACCACACCGCGCGCCGCCGGATTTTCGCTCAGCGTAACCGCAGAGGGAACCGTGATCATGTACCATCCCACCGGACAACTCATTCCACCCGGCAATGGACCGATTTGCCGTCTGTTTTATAATGTCGATGCCAATGCTGATTTGGGAACCGATGTCAGCCTCGACCTCTCTGATTTAACGGTCTCCGACGAAAACGCCCAGGCACTGGCCGTTGTGGGTAAAAACGGCGTCTTTTCCATCTCCGGTATCAAAGGTGATGTAAATGATGACCAAAATCGAAATATTCTCGATATCGTCTTTATGGTAAATATCATCCTCGGAAAAACCACACCCACACAAGAGCAGGAATGGGCTGCGGACTGCAACAACGATGGCAAGATCAATATACTCGATATCATTTTACTGGTCAGATGGATCCAACATCCGGATGAAAAAATGAGCAAAGCAGCTGCCACCGGCAACGCGAAAATCCATTATCCGGATATAACCCTTGGCAAAGCCGAATGGACGGAAATTCCCATATTTGTCCACTCTGTACAGCCCATTGCCGGTATTGAATGCAGAATCCGCTATTCAACGGCTCTTGAAATAAAACCGCCGATTTTAAGCCAACGAACACAACATCTCGATCTGGCTTTTAATGATGAGGAAGGCGAACTGGTTTGCCTGATATTCAGCAATAAAAACCAACTCATCAAAGCAGGGGAGGGCACCATTTTTAAAGTACCGGTCAGATACCTGAAAGATGATGCATCTCCGGAATTTCAGTTGGAAAACGCGCTTGTCGTTAATGAATGGGGGCAGTCGCTACCGATTTCCATCTCACAAGGCGAAATTCACAACGATCGGACAATACCAAATAGCTACCGTTTAAAACAAAACTATCCCAATCCCTTTAATCCGGAAACCGTGATCGAATACGAGCTTGCCCGGGAGAGTATGGTCACTTTGAAAATTTTTGATCTGCTCGGCAAAGAGGTCTCTACTCTGGTGCAGGAAAAAAGAGCGGCGGGATGTCATACAATAAAATGGAATGGGCTGAATCAACAACAGGAGAAAACACCAACCGGTATCTACCTGCTTTGCTTAACGGTCTATGATCAAAACAATAAAAGCTTCACAACAACCCGGAAAATGCTGAAAATCAAATAAATGCCACAAGAGAAACACCATTTCTGCGCTTTACATACGATATCTGAAATAAATTCTGGTGGCCGGTCTCCTGCGACCGGCCACCAGGGATCATCCACAAAATTGAGGCAATACCATGATAAAAACAATCCTATACAGTTGCGTCGTAATTTGTTTGAGTTACACGCTTTTATTTTCACGGGATAGCCTATTCGTGTTTGGAGGGCAGGGGAGCTCCGGCAGCAGGGATAATCCGGTGGAAATCGTGCTGAAAAATCACATTCCCGTATCAGGTATTCAATTCAATTTACAGGATAAACCCAATGTATTGACATGTTCTTCGGCTTTGAACGGTAAATGCGCTGCTGATTTTTCACTCAGCGTGCTGGATCGCGATACTTGCGTGTCTGTGCTTTTATATGACACAGAGGGCAAGATGATCGGCGCAGGAAATGACACCATTCTCACTCTTTTCTTTGACGTGGATTCTATTCAACTCTCCGGAACCGTCTCATTGCAGTTCAGCGACGTGACTGTCGCGGATTCAATGGCACAGGCCATCCCCGTGGCCGTTGTTGATGGCAGCTTTAAGATCATGACCACCACGGTTCAAGAAGGCGGGAAAAACAAACCAACCTCTTTCCATTTACAGCAAAATTACCCCAATCCCTTTAACGCCCAAACACGCATATCCTATATCCTGAACCAAAAAACCCGGGTCAAAATTGACATAGTAAACGTTTCAGGTGGCCGGGTAACAACCTTGATCAATGCCCGTCAATCCGCCGGGGAACACAGCGTCTGCTGGAACAGCAGAGATAATCATGGAAACGACCTGCCTTCAGGACTCTATTTCTACCGCCTGCGGGCCGGAAAAAATATTGCCGTCAAACGATGTCTTTTGTTGAAATAATAAAACAAAGGGCCGGCTTTGTTCAGGTGTTATATCCCGAAGGAACCAGAGGTCGTTTGCGCTCGCAACAACCCGTGGACAGGATTATTTTTTCTCAGCGATCTTGGCGTTCTCGGCGGTTTTAAAAATTAAAAAATCCAACGTTTGATACAGAATCGGGGATAATATTTCCAGGATCACTCAACAGAAGCAGCCAACCGAAACCCGAAATGCGTGAAGGATTCAGTCGGCTTATGTTCATATCGATTGGCAATATGGCACAACACGCGCTGACTCAAAAAATGACCGCCCCGCATGACACGGGAGTCGCTACTTGAATCCCCTTTCGGGTTGTCTGCCGGATTTTTTTTATAATAATCATAATCATATCCGTCCCGGCACCATTCCATCACATTACCGGTCATATCAAACAAGCCCAGCTCATTCGCCTGCTTTTCAGCCACTGTATGCGCTCGATAACCGGAATTGCTCGTATACCATGCCACCTCATCCAAGCTAGTACTACCGCTATACTTATAGCCCCGGCTCTTTTGTCCACCCCGCGCTGCATATTCCCATTCCGCTTCTGTGGGCAGGCGAAATGTCATTCCCGTCTCGCCGCTCAACCAGCGACAAAAAGCCACAGCGTCATTCCAGCTTACGTTGACAACTGGTCTACTACCCCGATCCATCCTGTTGCCGCTCGGCACGTCCCGACCAGTAGCATCACAAAACACACCGTATTGCTTACAAGTCACCTCGGTTTTGCCCATATAAAAATCATCCACACTTACCCGATGTATCGGCTCTTCATCATACTCACCAAAATCACTTCCCATCTGAAAAGATCCACCTTCCACCAGTACCAGGGCAACACCCAACTTATTCAACGCGCTGTTGTTGACATCCGATTCGATCGTTATTTCTTCCAGCTTGAGCGATTTGGTAATCATTTCATCCTCGTTCAGCGTTAGCGTCTCGCTCTGCTCGATATACCCCGAAGCTGTTGCCGTAAGCTCATAGTGCCCGACCGGAATTTCAGTAAAGGTGTAAGCTCCGGTTGCTTCAAAGCGCTCGCCGGCATCGCCATGCAATTCCACCCTTGCCTCAAACGGCGCCACAGCAACGCGAATAGTTCCGGTTGCAACCTCGGGAATCATTTCCACCTTGACGTGTTCGCCGCGTTTTAATACCACCTGTCGCGCCAGCGGCTCAGCTTTGGATTGCTCAACCCGAATTTCAACCACCGAAGGCTCGAGCTCGATGCGGTCGAGCTGGCGCACGCGCTTATCATCGAGATAAACCCGCGCTGCCTCACTCGTCTTAACGGAAAGCCAGCATATATTCCTCTCCAAAGCATAGTGCTTTTCTGTGGCCGGCGCTGTTATTTCGATTGCTCGCTCTACATCGACATAACCGTTTTTCTCCAGCCGCAACTGATATTGACCCGCCGGATAAAAGCGGCTAACCGGTGTCTCTCCCAGCTTGACCCCGTCCAGCCAAACCGTTACCCCGGATGGATCGCTATCGATGTTGATCACCGGATCCACGCGTTTGGCCAGCTCGAACTCGAACAGGGTTTGATCCGTACTCACCTCGATATCGCGGCTCTGCGTCTCATAACCGTTTTGGCCGACCTCAATGTGGTGCCGGCCGGGACCCAATTTATAGGTGCCTTGCTTTGTTTGTTCTTTACCATCGATAAAGATTGTGGCATCTTCCGGATTGGTAATAATGTTAACAGGCACCAGATTCCCGGTTGTTTCCGCTGAAATTTTAATACGCCACACCTGTTTTGGTTTTAACTCAATTCCCACCTCGGACAAGATTAACCTGAGCGGCTCAAAACCGCTGTGATATATCTCCACCATGCGCTCATCCGGTGACAGATAAACCATATCCTTTCCCGGTTTGTCTTCAACATCGACAACGCCGTTATTGGCGTCATAGCTGAAACCATCCAGTTTCGATATGACCTGCAAGGCGGCACAAAAGCGGGAGTTGATATCGCGCTTGGCTACGATTTCACCCTGTAAAAATTCGGGTTTACCTTCAAGCGAAAGCTGGGCGAAACATAAACAAGGTAAACAAAAAATTACAAACAAAACCCTCATATAGCTATCCTCGTTTTTACCCACGTTTATCCAAACAATAGTCTTAAATAATATACAAGTTTATATCGATTTGTAAACCCTTTTTCCCGCTTTTTATTGATTTCCCGGGTTATCAAACGCCTTTTAGTAACGTCATGGTCAAAGTTGTAAGAAGCACCTATATAAATTGGCAAAAAAAAACAGCAGCCGAAAACCGGCTGCTGTTTAAATAAAATTATAGGAATAGATTCAAAATTTAACCCCAAGCGAAAAACGTTGCACATTCTCCAATCGGCCGAAATCGGTATAGGAATAATCGATCTTGAGCACTGTTGAAGATCTCCAGACGCGATAGTGTATACCGCCGCCAAAAGTGAGCCCCTGCTCTGTGTCTTTGCGAAACAGAGTTGCATAGCCGCTGCGCAAAAAGAGCATTTCATTAAAGGCTACCTCCAGGCCGCTGTTAAGACTCTCGGTGTTGTCATTGGGATGCAATGCATCGAGTCCGAATGTGGCGCGCAAATTTTCATCTTCATACAACTCACCGGCGATGCCGACGCGGAAAAAAATCGGCAGAGGAAACTGATCGGTTTCATACATGGCATTGACAAATTTGACGTTTCCTTCGTTAAAGTCGTCAGGATCTTTGCTGAATCTCGTGTCGCGTCCGCCGAGCTGCATATCACCGCCGAAATTGGAGATACAGGCGCCGATGCGGATGCCCTTGAACGGTGTGGTAAACAGGGCACCGATATCAGCCGCAACCGTGTTGGCGCTCATGTGCCAAATGCTCTGATGGATAAACTTGACGCTGCCACCGATGGAAAATTTATCCGTAAGACGGCGGGAAAAAGAGAGATTAATGGCCAGATCACTGGCATCGAACAACTCTCCGGTACCATCCGGTTGCTCGACGGTAGTGACCTTGTCTTCCGGTACCGACAAGCTGGTGACACTCACCCCGATGGTACCTACATTTCCAAGACCGGTGGCAAAAGCAATATAGTTATAGGCAATACCGGCAAGCCAATCCTGATAAACGAACATGGCCTCCAGTCCGGTGATATATCCGAGTCCGGCCGGATTCCAGTACATGGCGCTAAGATCACCCTGCATGGCCGCTCCGGCGTTGCCCATCGCTGTCGCTCTGGCGTCAACGCCGATCTTGAGAAATTGTGCTGCTGTTGTTCCGGTCTTGGTCAGGGTTTCAAAATTATCAATCTGACCGTATAACGTTGATAATCCGATCAGGATCAGAATAATGAACAGTTTTATCTTCATGAATGCTCCTCCAGCAATATACGATCATGCATCAGATTTACCTATTTTATAACAGCAAAGCGTCCGATCTTTTCACCCAGCTCTGCGGCGTCAACATGGTATATATAGACACCGTAAGAGATGGGGAAATTGTCCCTTGTGGTCAAATCCCAGTACTCTTTGCCGTCATCGATCATCGAATCATGTTCCAGCACGTCGACCAGCTCACCGGTTAAGGTGTAAATGCGTATGGTACACTTTTGCGGCAAGTGGCTGAAATAGAGTCGACGCGGTCCGCGGTCGCGCGGATTCTGCCGGTCCAAAGGTTCAATAACATTGGTGACCACATAAGGATTCGGAACCACAGCAATCCGATCGAGGTCCTGGCTTGCCTTTTGGTTGTCGACAGCAGATGCTTTTGTTTGAAAGGAATAGACATCCTGAGCGGAAAACGGCCTCGATGTGGAAATATAGAAAACATCTCCCTCGCCGGGCTCAATCGCTTCCTCACCTTCAGGAACGGTAAAGGTAAACTCCCAGGTCCCCTTTATGCCTTCATCACCCTCCAGAATAATCACCCGTTCCTCCGGGCTCCAGAGGCTGTCCTCTGTGGACGAAACTTCCAGAACGACGAACCGCTGTTTATCCGGTACTTTTCCCGTGGTAACATCCCACACTTCAAAATTGGTTTTGATAAAACCGTAATTGGGCCGGCTGCTGCTGTCGACCAGGGTATCAAAAAATCGCACTTCATAATCAGCCGGAACCCTGTTTTCCTCAATATTATTAAAGGGCTTGATTTGCGCAACATAATTGGTATTGGCGCCCTGAGACCAGCCGATGCGATCCTCGTCCAGTGCCAGGACTTTGTCTCTGACAAACAATTTCATGCCATCGAAAAAAGGATTGCTTTCTTCAAAATTCAGCAACTGGCTTTCGACGATGGGAAAATAAGTGTATTCGGCAACATATATTTGCTGATCCTGCATGTTACCGCCGGATAACGCCTGAATTTTACCTTCCTCAGGAAGCACCTGATAATCACTCCCTTCTGTAAATGTTTGATCACCGCCTGATGTGCGCACACGAAGGGAGGATGCTTTGATATTTTCATGATCGAGTTTTATATATTGATCGAGAAACGCGGTAAATGAATTTTCAACCACCTTTTTATCCTCCACCGTATAGCGCGTCGGATCCTCCTGAAAGGTAATGATAAATTCATTGTCCTCTTCCAGCTGGCGATGATCAGCGACATTGATCTTGAGATCACCTGTGGCAATACCGGAATGGTGCACGGTGTTGTTGCTGCTGCCGGTTTCACCGAGCGATCCCTCAACAAAACCGGCCACAGGAGCTCGGGGTACAACCTCAACGGTATTAACATCGAGCACAACCTCGTTGCGTTCCGGATCGACGGTAATGTTTTTGGAACATTCCGTCGGTGCGATTTTAAGGCTGTCATCGCCATGATCGTAAGAGACAACCGCGTAATAATAGGTTTGGCCATTGATCACATTATTAGAGTCGGTATAGGAATGCCTCAGTCCGGTATTGTTGCCGAGATGATAGGTCGTTCCGCGACCGGAATAAATCAAATCGCTCAATCCCTCATATTCATTGATCAGATCAAAACGAACCGGGGCACCATTCGGCGTTTTTAAAGGCTCAAAAAGAAATGCCGTACCTGTCGCATCGGTAATATTTTGTTGATCGAGAAATTGCGGATCCGTGCTGCGATAAATCACATAGCCTTCAAAGTCATTGGCTTCGGAAACCGGATCATAAGACGCCTCCGCCACATCATCCCAGTACAAGGTAACTTTCTCATCACCGGGAACAGCGGTAACATTGGGTTTGTTCGGCGGTTTGGCGAACTGATAGTTGATCTCGTAAATCTG
>WJMF01000193.1 GCA_014728085.1 Candidatus Zhuqueibacterota bacterium | reverse complement strand
CACATCGGTTGTGCCCTGCGCAGAACATGTGTCATCGGTACGGTATCGAGCGCATCCGGTAAGGGACGAGACGTTAATATCCAACAGGCAAAATCGGGAAGTTTTTCCGGCAAAAAGTCGAGCAGGGGTTGTTCACCAGACTGCGCAGATTCATCCATGCCGTCGATCAGCACCAGCAGACGATTGTTTGCAGAGAGACGAGAGTGTACTTTATCCCATAACACCTCATATTGCCGCGTTTTCTCTGCCAGTGTAAAGGGAATCTCTTGCTGTTCCTCCAACAACTGCAAAAGCTGGGCATTGAGGGCGTCGAGAAATTTCTCAGGTGTATTGCGCTGTTCTTCCTGACGGATAAAAAAAACCAGACAATACAGCTCTTTGCCGAACTCAACTTTTGCCGCCTTGCGCGCCAGTTCGGCCATAAGCGCGGTTTTGCCCATACCGGCGCCTCCCTGGATGAGAAGGTAATCGCCTTTCTTGTTTCTGATGAATTTGCGAACAGCTTTAATTTCTTCGTCTCGGCCTACAAAGGTGGTGTAATAATCAAAAATATACTCTTGGCCATAATTGACTCGATTGAATGTTGGGTTTAGGAAATCCCACTTTTCCGTTACCTGATTCAAAGCAAGAACGATAGCATTTCTTTCCCCGGGCCCTTTATCGCTGATAATACCCACAACTTTTCCGCTTCGTAGATTTAAAACAGGGGAGCCACTGGCACCATACTTGACATGATCCGCATCTTTTAACGCTATGGCTTCCATCCCATCCAGTTCGGTCGGCCCCGTAATAATACCGCCGATTGGATATGAGCCTAATCCCTGTTTTTTGTCATATTGATATCCCTGAGAGAATATTTCATCACCGACACGCCATTGGCTATCCAGGGGTAGAATAGATCCGGATAAATCTTCAGCTCGCAAGAGAGCGATATCTCCCACCCTATCGACAACCTCAACCGATCTCTTTTGTCCCTTCCAGGCAATCCAGAGTGTATTCATCTTTTTAATAACATGGGTACAGGTCAGAATATAGCCACCGCCGGCAGCCCAAAATCCGGTCCCTTCAGCTTGCTCAGACTCTTTGCAGGGCAAAATTTTTACAATGCAATTTGTTAATTGACGCTCAATCATTTTGATTTATCGCTTGTTATGCGGCTATTTTCTTTACTCTCCGGTGAATGATGCCTTTTTAAATTTGGGTGACTTGGCAATTTTAAAATTATATTAGAATTTATAACTATATTCGTCTTCATTCAGCCATCGGCTGTATTATTCCAAACGATATGATGGGAGGACGAAGAGAGCAACTTTTTAAAGAACGTAAAGCAAAACTCGAAGAGGCTCGACAAGAATGCAAAGAACGGAGAATTGAACAAGCAACCTAGTCCTAAACCACATTCTCGAAAAGAACGATTATTCAATTTCCCGTTGAAGCATTACAATCATTATAATACCAATGAAATTACAGCAACAACAAATCTCTGAATTGGAAAAATTGTTGTTTTCCTAAAAGGTGCACCAAATTTTTAGCCCTATCTTTATTTTCGGTTTTACCATGTGTTATAGCATTCTCGATTATCGTTCGAATGTGGTCTTTCCAATAATGGATTAACATTGGTGCGACACCTTTTTGGATTAAATGATCAAGACAAAGAATGGTTTGGTCGGAATAATCGGACGAGAGTTCAGCCAGGCGATCCATTACTTTCATCTGTGGTGTAGTTCCGACTCTGGATAAAAGACTTTTACGATACATCTCAAGGCTTTTTTCTGCACCAAATTTGCCACTCGAGAACCAATGCCCAAAATTGGACAATTCTTTAATATTTGGTTCGTTTTCTTTTTTATTTATCTTAATGCGATATTCCCACAGGTCTAAAAGGCGACCAAGGATAGCTTGATCCGCCTCTGTTTTTGTCCTTTGCAAAGAGATGCCAACATACTGGATCGCATAGGCTTTCAAATCGTCATCTGCTTTTTGCCAAAATTTAATCAATAGAGGATTTTTCAAATCATCGGCCAGATTACCCTGCCAGAACAATTGCATCAAATGTTCTGCCAATTTTTCATCCGGATTTGATATTCGAGGTTTTAGGTTACTTTCAGTTCCTATCAGGTTAATGGCTTTATGATATTTTTCCTCAAGCAAAACAAAGGAACCTTTATAAGCCAGATTAAAAGAGATGTAAGCAGACCATGCAGCATAAAAATATTCCTTTAATTCGTCTGAATCAGGAAAAATACGATCTACATTTGTCGCAGACCAATCCTTATCAATTTTAACAAGCCAGGGGAAAAAATGACCGTAAACACTACGTACGGCAAAAGATGGGTCTTTTTCAACATCCAAATGTTTATCCAAAATACTCTGAATATCCGGCATGATCTTCAAACCGGAATCTAATTCCTTTAGCATATTATGCTGCTCAAAATAGCGCCGTTTCCACAAAAGATACCTGATTAACGAATGAAATGCTTGCCCTCGCACAACATTGAGTGCCCGATTAAAAGGATCCATACTCGATAAATGATAGGTTTCATTCTCCGGTTCAGGATCAATGTCATCAGTTAAAAGAATGATCATTTTTTTAACCAATGTATCATATTCAAAAACAGAGTGATCGTTTTTTTGCATTATGGTATCGATATATTCCAATATTCGCATTTTGACATGACGCCAGTCACTATTATTGTCTTGAGATTGTGAATCCCGAGATAACCAGGATACAATTCCAGAAAATGCGTCTAAAAGATCAGATTTTTTTACATCGTTATGTTGTTTACAAGCATTATATAAACCGGATACAATAGCCCGTAAAAAAACAGGTTTGAGAGTCTTATAATGATCCAAAAGCCATAAATATTTATCAGGATTTTCAGTTAATATCCCTTGTAATGTTCTTGCAAGTCCTTCTGTGCTCTCTTTATATTCATTTTGAGATTTCCATTTAACAAGATAATCTAACAATTCCCCTTGTTCCATTCCGGCCAATTCCTCACTTGATTTGGGACTGGTATATCCACGGATTGTCTTTGTGTAAACCGGAAACTCGGGATGCTTCGGTCTTCCCATATCCTCAACCAACTCTTTATATCTAGTTTGCCATTCTGGGGCAAGATATCGATGAATAAACGAAAGATATTGCACTTGCCAATTTTTTTTATAACGAATAACCATATCTTTATCCGTTGTATCTTGATCTTCTTCGGACAAAGACTCACTGGTTGGACCCTCTTCAATCCAGGCAAGAATGGTGTTTTGATCTGCCTTGTCGAGCAGGGAAAAGCCTTCTTTTAACAACAAGCCATATTCATGTCGCAGTTCAGTCGAATTTAAAAACGATCGATTCAACAACATTGTTTTCACCTGCCCTGGAAATATATTTTGAAATTTCCTTGTCAGATGAAGCGCTATTCTATAAAAAATTGGCCGTTTCTTGTCAAATAATTTTATTGAAATTTGTGTAAAATATGTTTTATCATCACTAATAAACTTTTCTGCAATATCTCTTATTGCAGAAATAATAAAATCAGCAATGTCTATATGCAAATTTTGGTTATGTTTTTCTATGGCGGGTCTTGAAAGATTGGTCCAAACATGAGAATTTTTATTATCCCTGTAGTAATTCAAGACACCATGCAACAAATCAATTAAATAATTCAAAAAACTCGTACTTTTTTGTTCAATAAAAATATCACCAATTTGAAAAAGATATGTCTCATACTCATAAGGTTGCAATTTTGTTTGAATTTTATGATCGTCAGTGTAAAAATCATTTTCCAATCCCCCGGGCTGTGGTATAGCTTGAAATGAAAATATTATTTTCACCAATAATAATGCATACTTTTCATTTTGTTCTTTTAACAAATATTCTACAAGCCTTAAAAGATTATCAAGACATGAAAATGGAATTTGATTAACACTTTTTAACCATGAAAGTATATGTCCGTCAATAAGCTTAATTGAATATTTTAGCGGAACACTTGATGCAATTTCTACAATATCTAAATATACCAAAGTATTTTCTTGAATTTCCATTGCAAGGTAGATTTCACTTACTTGTTCCGGACAATAATTAACCATTCTCTTCAGATACTTTGATTCAGGAAAAGGTGGATTTTGAATTATATTGATCGGTTGATTTTTAATAACTTTAGGTGCAAATTTGAAAAAACCTCGCTTATATAAAGGCTCAATCCACTCGGGATTACCAAGATTATCAAAAAAATATCTTCTTTGAGCAGGATGCGCTATTAATGAAGTCATTTTATCAATTTGCTCGTTTGTTGGTTTCGGCCAGGATGGCATCCAAATCCTCCGTAGTTTTATAAAACTTTTTAACAAGTCCAGATAAAACAAATTCGAATGTTTCGAATTTGTTATAGAATTCTTTGCGGCTAGAACTATTCTCAATAAAGTGACTGCTTTCATGAGCATATTTCATAAAATATTCAGTCGTATTCCACCAGTGATGAATAATTGGATCATTCGATTCAATTGCAGTCTCTTCACCAATCATAAAATTAAATAATCTTATTGCTTTTTCCTTATTTTTCAGAGAAACACGCTTGTGATCTCCAATGAAGATTGATATTCTTTTATACAGTTCGAATGAAATATGTATACTCGTATCTTCCGGTTCGTCATTATTTTGAATTGTTACAGGAGGTGAGCCATCAAACGTAAAAGAATGCTTCTCCCATAAATTTGATATTTCATTTACTTGAGGAGTAGAATTATAACGGCTATCCTCCTCAATACCTGCTACAACATGCGGCAGTCTGTTTCGGATTTCTCTTACTCCATGAGAGACAAAGCGTACCCAACCTGGTATCCTACAATCAATATAAAGAATTTTTAAGCATCCATGGTATAATTCTCCAAGTGTTGGTGCTTTCTTTTTAAACCATAACAACAATTCATTGCGTGTAGGATTGAAATAATCATCCATACATTCTTTTACCTTTGATTTTAGTAGACATGTTTTTCACGTTTTTAACTTCCACTTTTCAAATTCCCAAATTTCTCTGTGATGCCGCTTTATCCTTCCCCTTCTTCTTATCCCACAACCCCTTTTCAACCTCTTCTGCGTGGCGTTTGTGGTTGAGGAGGAGCAATCGTTTTAGCACTTCGCGGCGGGCGTCGGGGTGGATGGTATAGCGCACGCGGTCGTTTTCCGGCAGATAATCGACCTCGTAAAAACCGTGGCGAAGATCGATGGCCGGACCGTCTTTGCTCTCCTCATGCCAGCCATAAGCCGCCAGCACCGCCTCGTCCATCTCCCTGTGGAGAGCGCGCAGCTTGACGATACCCTTCACCGCCTCGGCAAATGAACAGGTCTCCGGCGTCTTTTCCAGATGTTTCCACAACAGCGCCGTGCTTTTGCCGTATTGTTTTTCAATGTCGGCAAGCGTCATGTCCTTGATATGTTGCAAGTCCGCTATAACAGGAAGATCGACGTTGTGGAATTGGTTGTAGGTTTTGGTTAGGCCGAGTTGTATTGAGAGCATCAGTATTTTACGATGTTGATGATAACGGTTACCAATATCGTCGAGTAAATTCTGAACATTATTGGTAATTTGTAGGGGAAAAGGAAAAGTTTCGAAACAATCTGATGGGGTGTATCTCAAACGAGTTTCCAAAGATGATGCCAATTTTCTAGCCCACTCATTATGAAGGTTAGATTGTATTATTGTGTAACATTTGAAAACATCTAACGCTAATACACCAGTTGCATGAGAATAAACGAAATTTGGGGGTTCGAAGGTAAAATTCAAAAATTTGCTGGTGAGCGCTACCACTAAAATCTTCTCCAAGGTTGCAATTGTACGGTATAAAGTTTTGGAATCTGCACCATATTGCCACCAGTATTTTTTCCTTTTGATATTCGTATTATTGGTTTCCCTTAATTTTTCTCTCTCCGGCTTTACCTCCTCTTCAATAATCCGAAATGGCTCTTTATATTGTTTCGCCTTTTCAACATCCCAATCGAAAAAATTGATCACCCAGCGGCTGGGACTCTGATCCGGGCGACTGTTAAGGTCGTCGCCGTTGAGATAGGGAAACAGCACCTCTTTGTTTTTTTCATCCTGTTCGATCAATCGCTGTGCTTTTTTCGGCGTTAGAATAAAACCCATTCCAAGCACATAAGATCCAATAAAGCTTTTACTTTTATTTACATACAATTTATAAGGATCACCTAGCTGTTCACTATCATCTAAATAGGATGTAATTCGTTTTACAGATTTGCGATTAAGAATAAATTCACCATTCCATTTACCATTACATATAGTCACTAAGGCGACTTGTACATTTGCTTTACCTGGCCAAGGCATAGATTGGATGGCATGATTGATTGTTCCATTTTGTCTTAAAATTTCAGCAAGACCACCTACACGTGTATCGCCTTGCGAAATTGTATTTGTTGATATTAATGAAACAAATCCTTGTTCTTTAATTAAATTAAAATTTCTTCTAAAAAAATATGCTACAAGATCACAAGTCCCTTTTGCGTGTATATAATGAAGATGTAAATATCTTAAATATTTTGTATCTAGATATGTAGATATTTTTTGCCCTCCCAGAAACGGCGGATTGCCGAGTATACAGTCAAATCCCCCGGCGGCCATAACCTCGGGAAATTCGATAAACCAGTGAAAGATGTGCCGCTCTGCGGCCACGGCATCAGCTTTGGCAGCAGCGCGGCTCTGGATGGTCCGGCCGTTCAAATACTCGCGATATTTGCCGTCGGTAATAAAATCGGCAGCGTTTTCTTTGCGCATGAACCACGGCGCGGTTTTGATGCTGGCGAGCAGGCGCAGCTGCAAATAGTTTTTACCGGACATGAGTTTTTCATAGGCCTCCCGCTTGGCCGCGATCGCTGCCGGTGTGTGTTCGGGCATGGCGCTCAACGCCTCAAACGCCTGTGCCAGGTTCTGAACGTTTCTTCCCATCATGCGGCTGTATTCCCGGCGCTTTTTCCGCTCCTTGCGCTCAGCCTTGTTTTGCTCTCGTAACGCTTTGCATACCGCCTTGTCATCTTCAGGCAACGCCTTGAACATATCGTCGGCAATGCCCTCCTGCAGTTCCTGCGGGTGCGCCAGACCGACGACGGCATCGCCGCATTTGATGCGGTGATCGAGAAAGCTGAGCGGTTCGCCGGGATTGTGCCCTTCCAGCCACAACGACACCTTGCACAGTTCCACCGCCAGCGGATTCTTGTCGACGCCGTAAATACAGTGGGCAATGACATCGCGCAATGCCGGCCGCAACGCTTCGGGCGAGGGTTGGTCTTCGCCGGAGCGCAGCGACGCCAGCGCCTGGGCGATGCGTCTCGCGGCGTTGAGCAAGATATGGCCGCTGCCGCAGGCGACATCGCAAACGCGAATGGAGAGCAATGCGTTTTCCTGTTTCTTTTTGAGCGCAGAAACCGCAGCCGCTTTTTTCTTCCCACCCGCCACTTTGAGCGGTGCCTGCAGCTTTTCCTCGATGACATAATCGAGAGAGTGCTGAATCAACGGCACCACCAGCTCATCCGGTGTGTAATGGGTGCCGGAGGCGGAGCGTTCCGAGCCTTTGACGAATCTAAAAATATGAACACCATTTTCCCTCGTCACCGAGGGGTCGTATTCCAGCAAGCCCTCATAGACCGAGCCGAATTCTTCGACATTGAGAGCGGCATAATTGACCCGAACCAGTTGTCCGTTAACCTCATTGGTAAAGAGGCTGAGATTGCGCAAACACTGCAACAGCACGTTATTGGCAAGGGTACAATCGCCGAGAATCTCGAGCCGGTCAGGCCCAAAGAGCTCGCCATCCAGCGGCCGTATGCCCAGTTTGGCGCTGTAATGCTCCTTTTCGAAAAGCTGAAAGGTCTGTTTCAGCGCCACCCATAGGTCGATGTGATGGCCGTTTTCAATGCTATGGTTTTCAGCCAACGCCCTCAAACGGGAGACGCTGTACCAGTGGTAATAGATATCGCGCTTGTGCGCATCGGCACCATCGCCATAGACCAGCCTGCGCTCTTCGATAACCATCAAAAACAACAGGCGATAAATCAGACGCAACAGCAGCTGGTAATACTCGTCATCTTTCAGCTCTTCTGAATCGAGCGCCCGTCTCAGCTTCCGGTTTTGTGGATGCTGCAAAAATCCGTTCGCCAGAGCGACAATCGACCGCTCAACCGCTTTGGCAAGCCCTTCGCGAATGCGGGAACCGGATTCCATGGCATCCTGGTGATACTGTTCGATCAGGCTTTCATCGCCGGCATCGTGCCGCTGCGGCATACGGCTGGCGTGTAACAAGCGATACATGAGGGCAAAATCGGCGAAATGACCCTCTTCGAGCATGCCGAAAAGATCGAATTCGATATAAGAGAGCTTGACCAGGCGGCTGGAATCTCGCAGCAAGCGCAATCGCAGACCGTTGCTGACCAGGGCATAGAGGTGTTCGGTAATATTGAGGTATTCCTGCACCAGCGCATGGGGCGATAATCTCGGACCGCCATCTTTGCGGCGTTTGCCGAGATCATCGTTGAATCCCATAATGTGGATGGGAAAGCCGTCGAGTTTGGTATCGCGATGGCTGATGGCATAGGATTGATTATTGACCTGTTCCGCTTTTGCAACCTGCGCATCGTATCCCAGCAAACCGAGCAGCGGCAGCATCCAGTAACGCCGCGTTTCCGCCGTGCCGGATGCAGCGTCTCCGATGCGTTGCTGCTGGCGTTGAAAAATATGCCATAAATCGCGGGCATCGGCCCAGGCGCGGGCGATTTCATCCTTGATTTTGGTTCTGCTCTCCAGACCAAAGTCCTTTGCCGCCTGTTTCTTTGCTGCACCGGATTCGATCTCATCGAGGACATCGGCGGAGAGAATAGAGCCTTCGATGGTAATGGTGGTATATTTCATTTTATTATCCGTTCGCAGAGTCTGGTAACAGAATATAGACGCCCAGCAAATCCATGGGCAGCACCGGTTGTACAACTTTATAACGACCGCTTCCCATCATCTTGCGATAGCGTTCATGAGCGTCCACCAGCGCTTCGGCCCGAGTAAACGCCACTTCATTGAGCTGATCGGGAATGCGTTTGATATCGTTCAATTCAGCCTCGAGAAAATCGCGCGCCGCATAATCGGTGATGTTGGCAGTGGGCACGGCATAAAACATGAGCTCGTCCACCCGTTTTTTGTGCAGCAACTGAAACTTCTCGGCCTCACCCACATAACCAAAGGGCAGCACCTCCTCGGCCACCAGACGAGTCCCGCTGCCCTTTTCCTCGATGACATTGCGGACGCGGAAGAGCAACAGTACGGTTTTAGTCTCCACATTGCGGCAGCGTATCACAGCAGCGCGAGCCGGACCGTCCTTTGCATTTTTCTCCATGGCCAGAGCAAGCAGGGTACGGCAGAGCTGTTCCACGAACGCATGGTTGCGTCCGATATAATAATAGCCATCCGCTACCGGTGAATAAAAACCGACCTTGATTTTCTTTGCATCGGGTAGCACACTCTTTAATGCAGGCGGTAAATTCAGGGTATACAGCGTATAGCCCTCTTTCTCCGCAGTGATCTGGGCGCCGATAATGGTCCTTAAGGCCTGGGTGACAAAACGCTCAACATCTTGCGGCCGGCCGATCGCTTCATCCGATTGGCGCAAATCCGTTTCGATTTCGCTGTCTTTGATGCTGTGCTGGGCAAAAATGCTGCGCGAGCGTTTTTCGCGCTCGGCGGCTTTTTCAATGGCTTTGCTGATTTCCAGCTCTTTGTACTGTTCGTGCACCTGATCGATAAAGGTAAAACTCGTCTGTTTGTCGCGCATGCGCATGCGACCATGAAGAATGACGGCCTGCAACACCGAATCCATCAGCGTTTTGCTGTCCTCGGGAAAGGGGATGCTTATGCCGATATCCTGCCGGATTTGCCTTACTTTTTCCAGCAGTACCTTGAGCACGACGCCGTCAATCGGGTTGTCCTTGCCATATAACATATAGCACTTGACAAGGGGAGCAGCCTGTCCGAAACGGTCAATGCGGCCCTCTCGCTGTTCCAGCCGATTGGGATTCCAGGGCAGATCATAGTGCAGAACGGCGGTAAAATGATCCTGCAGATTGATGCCTTCGGAAAGACAGTCGGTAGCGATCAGCAATCGTTTTTTGCTCGTGGCCATGTCATCAATACGTTCCTTTCGCATTTCGTCCGGGTCTTCGCTGGTGATTACCTGCAGGTTGAGGTCTTTGATATCCCGCAGCTCCGGTCTCAACACCTTTCCCAAATAGTTGGCCGTGGCGATATAACGGCAAAAGACAATGGGTTGAAATCCCCGCTGCAGCCATTCTCGCAATACCAAAAGCGCGGAAGCGGCCTTGTTGTCAGCCGAAAGCGACGTAAGCGTTTGCAATTGTGCCGAGAGGTGCGATAATTTTCGCATTTCACCACCGGAAAAATCCGTTTTCGAGATAACCCCGGAAGATGGAAAGTCTTTTTCCAGGTCATTGTCTTCATCCAGAATCGGATTGTCCCGGTCATCAATACCTATATTCTCCTCTTCCCGCTTTGCCATACGATTGGCGAGCATGCTGACGCCGGCAGCAGGACTGGACATGACGCCCCGCAACAGAGCCAGAGCGCTCCAGTAGCGCATGCGTTTTCTGCCCTGATGAAAATCCTCCTCCCGCGTCAACCCCATGGCAAAATCAAAAACCTGATCGTAAAATTCACCATAAGCATCAGAGAGATCATAAGCATATTCGCCGGAATCCCGTTTCGGAAAGGGGGTATCTTCGTTCATCCACTTTTCCACATCCTTGCGGCGGCGCTGCACAAAGCACTGCGCCAGCTGTTTGCGCTCTTTTGGCGTCGCCTGGGGAATATCGAGTTGGGAAAAAGAGGGATTTAAGAGCCCCAAAAGGGACTGAAACTGTTCCTGCTTGCCGCTATGCGGTGTGGCAGTGAGCAACAGAACGTGTTGCCCGGGCTTGGCGGCAATATCGCGGATCAGCGCATGGCGCTGCTGCTGCCCGGTAGAGCCGTCGCCGCCGGGATGTGAACAGGTATGGGCCTCATCAACGACAATCAACTCCGGACACTCGTTGATAAAAACCGCGCGCCGCAGGTCGGACTTTATATAGTCAATCGAGATCACCTGATAGGGATAGTATTCAAAAACGCTGGTATCGCCGAATATTTCCCGGTCCAGGCGCGCCTGGGTGTTGGAGCGGATGACCACGGCATCAATGCCGAATTTATCGCGCAGCTCGGTTTGCCACTGGTCGCACAAGTGCGGCAAAACGATCACGGCAAAGCGTTTGATTTCACGCCGTTCCAGCAGCTCTTTAAGGATTAACAGGCCTTCGATGGTCTTGCCGACGCCGACATCATCGGCGATCAGCATACGCATCGGGTGTGGCTGGCGCAGAGCCATAATCAACGGCACCATTTGATAGGAACGGGGACGAAAAGAGAGCTTGCCGAGACAGCGAAACGGACCGGAGCCGTCCCGTATGGAGAGCCGGGCGGCATTGAACAACAGTCGGGCCGACGCAATGTCGCCGATATCCTGCATGCCCGGCAGGGGAAACTCTGTCGAACGTATATCATCTTCGGGAAAGCGGAGGGGAAGGTAGACGCCGGTGAGCTCATTCTCACCGCCACCAAGGGGTTTGAGTAAAAGCAAATCCTCGTCTGGTGAGGGTTGTACCACCCAGTCTCGGTGGCGCAATCTAACCAATGAACCGGTTGTAAACTCCATTATCGTACCTTTTTAAATATATCGGGCCGTCTTTCAATGACCTCTTTGAGGGATTCTTTATAATAATAGACGATCACCTGTTTGCCCTGCTGACGCAAACCGCTGCGGATGCGACGATCGCGTTCCTGTACCTCCGGATCATCATGAGGCGTACCGTCACAGAACACATAGATATCCGGTTGATAAAAGAAATCGGGCTGTGAATAAATATCCTCTGTTCTTGTCTGTGCTGCATCCGGCAGGCGCAGACCGTTTTTATACAAATAATCCAAAAACCGTTTTTCGGTTTGAGAATTCTGATCACATGTTTTTATCAGATGTTGATATTGTTCGTCATAGTCCAGCGTCATACCGGTGCTCATCAGCTCCACACTGCAGGTCTTGAGTTTCTCGAGCGCATTTTGAATGGCAAAGCGGTTAATTACCTCATGATAGCGCTGGTTGTAATAGCTGAGAAGGTCATCATAAGAAGCCAGCTCCTTATACTCCGGATCATCAAAGCGGCAAATGTTATACGCTTCATATATAATGGCTTTGAAGACATTGGTATCATCCATAAACTGCGAAAGCACGCCCAGACTGCCTTCTGCCGCCTCGTATAAAAAGATATTAGGCGTCTTATCAGCGCCCATCAATTCGACACCGATTTCAGAGGATTCGACTTGAAACAGGTTTTCAATGGCGCGTTTGAGGGCGTATTGCAGGGCAATAACACCATCAGGTTCCAATGCCAGCGCTTTTACCGGCTCTATGTAGAGGGCATCGGCGGTGTCAAAAGTAAACAGTTTTATGGTTTTAACCGGTTCCTGGGGCATTTCTTCCTTTTTTTCGCTCGTTTTTTTCCAAAATCCGGTTTGCAGTCCTAAAACAAAGCCTTTTTCTTTTCGATTTCTCCAGCCATTATTGATTTTGAAAAGACGGGCGGCGGGAATATAGCGCAATCGCAGCAATAATTGACCGTCACTCTGCACATGCGCCATACGCACCGTTTCCACCCCACCGGGAATGGAAAAATAGGTGTGAATATCATATCCCTGCCGCAGGCGTTCCTCTTCCTCACAGGATATACGCGCATTCTCCCGCGTTCGCGTTTCCGACATTTCCAACAGATTGGTATAAACCTCCACCTGAGAGCCTTTTGTTAAGGGCACTTTGGTTAAAGGACAATTGCTGAAATTATACTCTTCCCCCCATAAAAAATAACCGGAATTTTTGCTGACCTTGGCCCGGGTCAGGTGTTTTTCGATTTCCGGCATGATCACCTGCTCGACCTGATAGCGGTTACCGTTGTGATAGATCATATTGCGCGGGCCGTATTCAGAGAGGGCAATAAAACGCGAACGGGAAAGATAATCACCGCTATCCCCGACAGGGACAAAGGCGCGCAGAGGCAGGCGAATAAAATTATATCCCGGCAAAAAGCCTTCCGAGGCCAGATAGCGATAGGGATAAAACTCGGACAAACCGCCACCAGCCTGCAGCGGATTACGCAATAACTCGCGCTGCCGTATGGCCTGTTTTTCGCTTTTAAGGGCTTCAGTCATTTCCCGGGAATGCGATTTATAGAGTCCGCTATCAATGACAGCCCGCGCTTCTGCGAGCTGCCGGTTTGCCGAGTGATATAACCGCCGCCAGCGCTCGATAGAGGCATCAAACCGGTTCAACATACTCTGTATATGGGCATCGAGCCATTGCTCGGTCAGCCAGGCAGGCGTTTTAGAGGCAGGAACCAGCTCGTATAGAACCTTGCTGAATTTATCTTTAATCACATCTTTTTGCTCTATGCCAAGTATAAAGCGTTCCCGCACCTCATTCTTCAACGGCAGCGTCTGTTCTTCGTTTCCCTCTATCAGATCCATAATTGACTGATTCAGCGCTTCGAGTCCGATGTGGGCGATAAAAAGCGCATTCAAATGGGTTTCGATCAATTCCTTATTGGTCAAATCGATTTTGGGAGCAGCCACCTGTCCGGCAACCATATCGCGGTTGTGCTTAAAATAGTGACGGTCATGTGGTGAATAAGTCGAGCAGTTGGTAAACACCAGCGCCGCCTGTCCGCTTCTGCCGGCGCGACCACCGCGCTGGGCATAGTTGGCCGGATTCGGCGGCACATTGCGCATATGCACCACATTGAGGTTGGCGATATCGATGCCGAGCTCCATGGTGGGCGAACAGAACAGAGCGCTGAGCGCACCATCGCGAAATTGTTGTTCAAACACTTTACGGTCATCGTTGTTCAATTGTCCGGTATGCTCCCTGCCTTCTATGCGCTTTATGCTGCCAAAATCGGTTTTATAAAGCTTTTGAAAAAACGGGTTTGGTTGCAGCTCTATCTCTTTGTAAGAGCGGCTGCGAACTTTATCAGGAATAATCGTTTTTTGATCACCGACTCTCCAGATTACCTGATCGAGCCGAAGCTGATAGAGATAGGAATCTTCATTGCGCGCATTTTTAACCGCAATGCGATAGAGCCAGCCGGCATCGGTCAAAACATCTAAAAGAGTTTTGGCAAAAAGAATATACTCTTCACCGCGCAGTGTTGCCCCATACTGCTTGCAAACTCGTTTTAAATACTGCCCCAACGCACTGGTGGGACCTATACTGACCGTATAGTGCCGGATTTTATGTTTTGGCAGCTTTTCATAGCGCACAAAAACGGGTTCGGGTATTCTCTCCTGATCAGCCAGACACCAGGGCTGTTTGAGCCTGGATATGAATTCGCGCGCATTTTCGCGAATAGCCCGTTCGCTGAGAAATTCATCGTTGTAGAGCGCATAATTTTTGCGAAAAGCATCGAGAATCTGATAGATGATTGGTTTGCGCTCTGAGGGCTCTAAATCCTTTAACAAGGGTACCTTTTTCCACCCCTCTTCATGACGGCAGTTTTCATCCAGATTTTGATAATCGATGCTTAAAAGAGCGCACTGTTCGAGGTTGGGCAAATTGACCCGCCAGCCGAAACGCAAATCATATATAGCGCGATAAAAAAGCAACTTTTTTAGTGCGGTTTCGATTTCGCGCAAAACGCCGGGAAAGGGATTCTGCTGATCGGAATAGTCCTGCAGGGGCAAATCCAGAGCATCGTAGATCGCCTCGTCGAGGCTGCGAAAATCCAGCTGCTGTTGTTTTTGAAGCGCGGAATAGATCGCAGATCGCAGGCGTACGACCTGAATAAAATCGTTAAAATGGCCGGCCTGCAGCGCGGCATCCTGGCGGTTATCGGTAAAACTGAGCAGCTTTTGTTCAGAGGGTATTATGCCGTGTTCATGCATCTGTTTAATCAATGTATAGGAGAGTATCGTCGTAGAGGAGCTACGTCCTTCACTGCCGAGCCGGGCGAGTTTGGCATTTTCGCTTGTCGATCCGTGATAAACCACACCGCTGGGCGGGTCGAAGAGCAGTCGAGCTCCCATAAACCAGCCCTTGTAGCGCCTGGGTTCTGTTGTGGAAAAATTGCCGTACTTGTCAAAATAGAGCGGCTGTGGCAGGCGATTTTTATATTTGGATGTGGGCTTGAAATTTCCGTCTTTATTTACCTTCCCCCAGGAATCTGGTAGCAACTCAATGTCATTTTCCGGATCCCAGATATCCTCGCCGATAATGAGATAGCCGGCGTTGACATCTTCATTTTCCTCGGTGGTGTTTTCAAATTCACGCGGTATTAAACGACCATTTTCCCTGTCCAGATCGACGCAGAGATATTCATGTCCGGAAATGCGGCTGAAAACCACCGGGAACAGGGGTATTTTTTCGTCCTCCACCATCTTATGATTTGCCGGATCCAGACTGATAATGCGATTTTCATCGGCTTCAAGAGAGGCATAGACCGTTCCGGTCTGGGACATGAACTGATGTATCTTATAGGGCAGAACCGCTTTTGTACTCTCTACCGAGCTATTGACATCTGCAAGCCACTGCAGATAAGCTCTGAGTTGAGCCGCACAGGTGTTTTTATCGACGCCGGCATCCCGGGACAAAAGATCGACAATTTCATCGAATTGCATGGGCTGATTGCGCACCAGAATCCCTTCTTTATCCAGTAAAGCAACACGATTTTCGAGCCAGTGACTCAGCGGGTGCCGGCTCAATCGGTTTACATCGGGCTGGTCCGGAATCGGTTGTGAGAGAACCTGCTTTAGGGTTTCCGTATCGGGTGGTTTGGTGACGGAAAAATTGCGCGCCAGAGATTCGATAATGATCTGGTCGGATGAAAAGGCACTGCCGAAAATCGTGTTGCCGATCTCAGCGACTTTACATTTCTGCTCCTCAATCGGCCCACCGGAGACCATGGTCGCAGAGGTGCCGATACAAATAAGAGTCCGGCGGCATTGTGATTTAATACGACGAATTAATAAGGAGACATCGGCGCCCTGGCGACCGCGGTAGGTATGCAATTCATCGAAGACAAGTATTTTTAAATTATCAAAAATGGAATGGCGAATGGCATCCTCACCGGAACGGGTCAGGATGAGCTCCAGCATCATATAATTGGTGAGCAGGATATCCGGTATATTCTCCTTGATGCGCTCGCGTTCATCCTGTTTTTCCTGTCCGGTATACTGGGCATAGGTGATGGGAAAAGGACGTCCGGTTGCGTCTTTATAATTGCTCTTGTACTTGTCAAATTCCTCTGTTTGCGAATTGATGAGTGCATTCATCGGATAGACGATCACTGCCTTCACGCCGTGCTCATGCGGATTTTGCAAGAGCTCGTGAAAGATGGTGCCGATATAGGTCAGCGATTTGCCGGAACCGGTTCCGGAGGTAACGATAAAATCCTTACCGGCCGTGCCTTTATCAATCGCTTCCACCTGGTGCTGAAACAAAGAATATCCCTTGAAAATATGCCGCAACTCTGCATGCAGCACGCCGCGATCGCACAGCGATTGTAATGATTCCCCTTTTTTAAAAGCCGGATTAAACTGAATCAACGGCTCCGGCCAGAACTTTCCCTTTGCAATTTCCCGCCTGACCGTTTTTTCAATGTGCTCATCCCTGATATGAATAAAACTGTTGACAAAATCCTTGTAATCCTGAATAACCTTATGGTGTATGTCAAAGAGGTCTTTGGTGGGCATGGGGGTACCTTTTGATGAGCAATTTAATAAAAGTTTGGATTTATATTATTTTTTAAATCTATTATCTCAGAAAAAAGATATACTACAGTAAATTACGGGTATTTTTTATAAATGGTGAATTCCTGGCTACATTTTTAAAACTTATATATTAATTCAGTAAGATTAACTGGATAATAAAATTATCTAGTCACGCGCATTTTAGATTAATGGAATTAAACCATCTATAATAATCTATTTTGGTCATTTTTATTGTACAAATCATTATTCTAGAATAATGTTCTATGCGTAATAATATCAAATAGTTCACTTACTTCATTCTTTTGTAAAGGAAATGGAGAATATTGCTTTACTCTTTTATGAGCTAAAGTGATTAAATCTTCTGCTTTATGTCGATCCCCTTTTTGCCAAAAATATAAAGCTAAAGCTTGCAATCCTAGTGAACCATTCTTTTTACTTTGAAGCATTTTTTCATCTAACAAATCTTTAATTACATTCTCTAACCCTTTAATGCTATTTTTAAACTGCTCTAAATGTGACTCTTCATAACAAAGATAATTTTTATAAAATAAATATATGATCCATTTCGATAATATCTTTCTTTTCTCTCGCTTCTCATTCTCCGTTTTCTGAGGTTTATCCTCTTCATAAAAAGCAATTTCTATATTTTTCAGTGCTTTTTCAATATCATCTTTTTGACTTCTATTATCCTGGTTAAATGCCAACCAATAATATTCAGCTTTTCTTCTGATTAAATGCATTTTGTTAATTATTTCCGAAGAGGCCATTTTTTTATCAATACCCTTTTTAATGAGCTTTGTTCTTTCGCCTATGGCATCCTCAATTAGGCCAATCGCTCTCCTAGCATTCCCATCAACAAAATGAAGTCCCGCGACCCTATAAGTAACTAAAGGATCACAAAATTCAATAATATTATCAGCATTAACCAAATGAACATCAATTCTTCTAATATATTCATAAAGTGAAATCAAATTTATATAAAAATCATCTGTTGCGCTTATAATAAATTTTTTCACAAGCGTATGTATTAATTCTTCACTGCTCTCACTTTTATGCTGATTTATACCTAAATAGCCAACAAATAATAAAATTGCTCTTTTACAACCCCAAATTTTTTCATTTTTAGGTAACGCTGCAGAAAAAAGAGCATACTTTTTTGAAATCTTTTGAATAAAAGTTAAAAAATCATTCCAGAACTTGGAAATTGAGCTCTCATCATTGATAAATTTATGATAATAATCAAGGATAATTTTACGTTCTTTTTCTGGAAAAAATTGAAATCGATCAAAACATTCACCAGAGTTTGATTTTGAAATTTTACCAGCTTCCGCTCTTTTCCAGTGTTTTGCCCAAATTAAATTTTGATGGTGTTCAGCGCTTCGAAGTATAAATTTATTAATAAAAAAATCACCATGTTTCAAGCTATCATCTTTACCAGCATACGGTAAATTTTTTTTAATATTATAGTTTAGGGTGTGTTCACTTTGGGCCCAGGAATGCTGCAATAATGTCCTTATTTGAATTTCAAACGGAAACTTACCAATCTCCGACTCGATAATTTTATCTATCCTCTTTAATATAGGATTATTTTTCTTCAGCATTTCATAATTATATGCTAAAATGAGATGAACTGATTCATATCCGGATTGTTTTTGTTGAATTTCCGTGGCTTTATACTTGTTAATAAATTTTTCTAGTCTAAGATAAGTATCATGAGGGAATTTAAAATCTTCTTTTAAAAATGAATATAGTTTAACATTAATTACTTTGAATACTGGATAGGTATAAAAATACGTCAATGCCCATTGTAAATCAGGCTCGAAATAAAAAACCAATCTTGCGCCAATCAAGTCTTCAAGAAAGTGTTGCAAGGGTAATTCTGTTTGATTTTTATCCTTAAAATAATCACTTATTTTTCGTATTTTTCCTTCTTTTATTTTTTCAATTTTGGCCCAACAACTTTCAAAAGATTTTATACGACTTTTATAAAATGTTAATCGATTAATACCTGTTTGTTCTGCAAAACCGCTCAAATCATATTCCAATAAATCCTTGATTACGCTGAAAATTTCAAAATGATCATCATACCATTTTTGAAATTCTTCTTTTTTTAAGCTCGTAAACTTTTTTTTAGTAAACACTTTTCTGCTCCGGATTTTATATTATCATTGTTATTTACTTTATACGGCCAGCAAGTGATAAAATCAGATAACTAATTAATTGGTAGTATAAGAAAAAGTTGACATTTATTGACTTGACAAAAAAATAAAAAAAGCATAGAATGGCTTAGCCAAAAAAGTCCTTTACAAAAGAAAGGAAGCCACTCTATGCTTAAAATGGAATTTACCAAAAAATGTAT
>WJMF01000192.1 GCA_014728085.1 Candidatus Zhuqueibacterota bacterium | reverse complement strand
TACCGGTGATGGTATCAGTGTCGAGGATATCGACATTGAAGACAGCCGCTCCAAGCTGGAGAATGGTCTGCTGGTCCTGGACAACAATATCTGGTGGGATTTTGGTGCCGGCAGCACGCTGGAAACCATTGTACCGCAGTCGTTTGTCCGCAACGCGGCCTCTTTCAGCAATAATCAGCTGACAGATCCGCAGATTGCTCAAATCGGTCGCAGTGTTGAGAGCGGTCTCAATCCGACGCCATCTGCAAATGGTCCGGCTGCCACGGTTACTGTGAATCCGCAGAATCCATTCTACACCCAGGTGGATTACAAGGGTGCTTTTGATCCCGATTGTGTTACCCCCTGGTTTAGCGGATGGAGCGCACTGGACGATGAAAATATCACCAACAAAGCGACGGGTGTTGAAGAAAAGATTGCGGATAATACGAACATCCCCAACGACTATCTTTTGGACCAGAATTATCCCAATCCTTTCAATCCGACAACGACGATCAGTTATGCCGTTCCCACCAGCGGTATGGTAAAACTGACGATTTTCAACCAGCTTGGCCAGGAGATTGAAACACTGGTCCAGTCGGTTAAATCAGCCGGCACCTACACGATTTCCTGGGATGCTGCCGATGTTCCGACCGGCCTTTATTTCTATCACCTGCAGGCAGGTGAAACGATTTTGGTGAAGAAAATGATGTTGATTAAGTAATGAAAATTTTCCGGTGACTCGCTGGACGGGTTACCGGAATCTATATTATATAAAAGCCTTGTCGTGTTTATTGCTTTCATAGTTGAAAGCATGGTTTCTGCCACCCCCAATTCCAAAACCGACAAGGCTTTTTTTATTTATCCTCCCCCGTTTTATACCAGATTTTCACCTATTCTTAACAGTCTGTTTATCAGGAGCTAATCTTTTTAACCTACATTTAAAATAACGTAACATTGTCGTTTAACTTGTGGCGGAGATGTTTATGAAAAATGTGGTTGAAAACATACTCATCCTCGATCAGCTCTTGTGCATCAAGATTTGGGGATTCAATGGCAAAAGAATGATGGATCGGATGATGTATCAGGCTTCTCGTCTGGGCGATGGTTATGTTTATGGTTTGATCGGGATCATCATTCTTATGTTTGATCTGACGATCGCAAAAATACTGTTGCCCTGTGCTTTTATCGCCTTTGCCATTGAATTGACTATTCACAAGATCGTAAAGGATAAAGTTAAACGCTTCAGACCTTTTAGGGTTTTGAACGAAATTCAAAACCTGATCAAACCACCGGATGAATTCAGTTTTCCCTCCGGTCATACTGCTGCCGCATTTTTGATGGCTGCTTTGATGAGCCATTTTTATCCGCAATGGGCGATTCCTTCATTCGGATTGGCAAGTACGATCGGGTTGTCCAGGATTTATAACGGTGTGCACTATCCAAGCGATGTCCTGGCCGGCTTGGTTCTTGGATTGGTCAGCGCACGCATAGGTCTTTTAGTTGGTATGAATATTCAGCTCTGAGGATTTATTATGAAAGTAGCCTATTTTACCGAAAGTTTGCCCCCCAACACAGACGGGGTTGTCAAGACGCTCTGCCATTTGGTCGACACCCTTGAGGCGGAAAATGTGGACTTTAGATTTTTTTCCCCGGTCAAACCGGGTGATGATTATTCCTGGACGCGGAAGGTAAAAAAAGTTTCCTCCGTACCATTCATCCTGTACAGCGATTACCGCCTGGGCTTGCCATACTTTGATGGACTGGAATCCGATTTAAATGAGTTTAAACCCGATCTGATACACGTTGTCAGTGAGACACTTCTGGGGATGTATGGATTACAATACGCCAGGAAGAAGAAAATCAGAACCGTTTCCAGTTACCACACCCATTTTGTTTCTTATTTTTCATACTATGGATTCAGGCGGGCGGAAAAACTGGGATGGAAGTTTTTACAGTGGTTTCATAACCAGACCTGCAGAACCTATGCTCCGTCTCCCAGCAGTATCGAAGAGCTGGAAGAACAAGGCATCGAACGATGTGAGCTGTGGCAGCGCGGTATAGAACTCGATCGATTTTCACCTGATAATCGCAATATGAGCCTGAGAAAGAGCATTGGCGCTGCTGATGATACGCCGGTTTTGCTCTTTGTTGGTCGCCTGGTAAAAGAAAAAGATCTGGATGATCTGATCGAGGCCAATTATATTCTACAGGATCGGGGATATAATTTTAAACAGGTTATCGTCGGCGACGGACCGATGATGAACGAACTCGGAGAGCGGTTGCCGCAAGCCCATTATACGGGATATCAATACGGCAAAACGCTTGCAGAGTGGTATGCCTCTTCCGATCTGTTTGTTTTTCCCTCGACAACGGAAACGTTCGGTAATGTTATCCTCGAGGCCTTTGCTTCCGGCACTCCCGCCGTTGCGGTCGACAAGGGTGGTGTCGCCGACATTATCAATCAGGGCCTGGACGGTCTCATCGCCAAAGCCAACAATCCGGTGGATTTTAGCGATAAAATAGAACTGCTCTTAAAACGCGTTGATTTGAGAAATAAATTCAGTCAGATTGCCCGCAACACGTCACAAAGGTACTCCTGGAATACGATCAATAAAGGACTCTTGAATAGCTATGAAACCGTGCTCGCAAACTAGCGCATCAAGAAATTTATTTTCACGCATAGATCTTCATGTACACACAAAGTTCTCAAAAAATGCAGATGACTGGCTGTTAAAACAACTTGGCGTCAATGAGTGCTATACCACGCCGGAAGAGGTTTATAGTCGGGCAATGCAAAACGGGATGGATTTTGTAACTATAACCGATCACGATTCCATCGAGGGGGCATTGCAAATTGCCCATAAGGAGCGCTTTTTTATCAGTGAAGAGGTTTCGGCATTCTTTCCGGATGATCCTGTAAAAATACACCTTGTCGTACTCGATATCGATCAGAGAAAGCATGAGTTCATTCAGGAATTAAGATTCAATGTCTATGATTTGGTCGACTATCTCAACAAACAGGACATCATTCATTTTGTCGCGCATCCCTTTTTCAACATGTCAACGCGGTTACAATTATCTCATATACACAAGATGTTGCTGTTATTTAAATATTTTGAAGTCAAGAATGGTGGCAAACTTATTTACCAGGATGATTTTTTAATACGGTTGCTGAAAACGCTGACGCCGGAAAAATTATGGGAATGCGCAGAAAAGTACAACATTACGCCGAGAGGCAAAGACCCCTGGATCAAATACATGGTGGCCGGCTCCGACGACCATGGCGGTATCTATATCGGTTCTCCGCATACTTGTATACCGAAGGCGAAAAGCGTTGATCAGCTATTGTCGTTTATCCGCAAGGGTTATACCCGGGCCGAGGGCGAGGGTGGTTCACCCATCAAAATTGCTCACAGCATATTTTCAGTAGCGTACCGGCATTTTTCCGCCGGTAAGACAAAAAATCAAACCACCTATAATCTGCTCGGACACATCTTTAATCAATACGATCAGGCTCAATCCCTTAGCATCAAAAGCAGAGTCGCGCTTTTTGGTCTCTATCACCTGCCGGAAGGCTCTTTTTTAAGCGGTTTGAAAAAGCAGAGCCGGTTTTCTCTGCTGCAAAAATTGGTCAAAAGCGATCCGGCATTTAAACAAATTTTTCAACAACGATTCGAGTTTAACCAGGATGATCAAAGGCTCTTAAAGGCAATCACCGCTTTTATCAACCGGGTTCTGATTGACTTGATACCAGATGTATTACAAAAGCCTTCTTCCTTTATGGAACGGCTCGAGGAAATCAAGCTGGTGCTGCCTCTGATGATTCCCTATCTGATTGGATTCAAAACGGAATATCGTGACAGACCCCTTATGAGAAAAGCGGCAAAATACTATCTAAAGGACGACAGCACGCATTTCGCGGTTTTTGCCCGGGACGTCGATGTGCGGGATTTTATCAGGATTATACGAGCGCAAAGTGCGAACGCGAGAAATTTTTCATACCGACTCTTTTGCAACAAGAGCCCGAAACAAAGTGCCCAAACCTATTTCTTTTCACCAATGAAGCGGGTGCATATTCCTGCCATGGATATGGAGATAGACCTCTATTCTTTATTCGATATCGGAGAAGCCTTTTACAAAAAACACATTGATAAAATATATATCCACTCATTCAATTCTCTGGCGATATGGGGCTTGATATTGGGAAAATGGATGCAGATTCCGGTGGTGATGCGGTATCCTTATCCGGAGGTAAAAGCTTTTTTTCAGAAAGTACCAAAAAACAACATCAATTTTACCAAAAAAACACTGGCGTTTTTATTAAATTTATCCGATCATGTTCTTTTGTCTTCTGAAAAAGCAAAACGCCATGCCCTACAATATGGTGTGCGGCCGAAAAAGATGATTTTCACGAGAAAATCACAAAAGGTGCGGATCGTTTCTTATGACAAGTCTATTTCGGGCTATGAATTGACCTTATAAACCGGGAGCGTTCCTTGAAAATATGCGATCTGACACAGAGTTACAACCCCACCAGCGGTGGGATCAGAACCTATTTGCATGAGAAGCGGCGCTATTTAAAGAAATTGCCCCGGCATGAACATATTCTCATTGTTCCGGGTGAAAAAGATGAAATGGTGAAGGAAGAAAATCTGACCATATATTGCATAAAGTCGCCGGTCATACCGCGATGTGAGCCGTACCGCTTTATCCTGAGGGTAGACAAGGTTTTTTCGATATTAAGGAAAACAAAACCGAATATAATCGAACTGGGAAGCGCCTATCTCCTGCCCCACGTTGTTTTTTTATATCGCTTGTTTTTTCCGGTCACTCTTCTCGGTTTTTATCATACCGATTTTCCGACCGCTTATGTGTATCCGGCGATGCACAAAGTCGCCGGAAAACATGTTGCCTGGTTTTGTCGTTTTCTGGTAGAAAAGTATGCGCGTTTAATTTATAATCGTTTTCAAATGACTTTTGTCTGTTCACAGCTGATGAAGGAAAAGCTCGAAAGGATGGAGATCCGCAATATCAAACGCATCAATCTGGGTGTTGATATAAATGTTTTTCACCCGGGTAAAAAGTCAGCGGCTTTTCGCAGAGAACAGGGTATCAAAAATGAAGAGATTCTGTTTATCTACACCGGCAGACTGGATTCGGAAAAGCGGATCGATGTTTTACTGCAGGCGTTTGAACAGGTTTCAGACAAGGTGAACGGAAAATTGATCCTGATCGGGGAAGGGCCCTATAAGGATCTGGTACAGCGTTATGAAAAACAAAATTCCAAAATCAAGCTGTTGCCATATGAAAATGATCGCCATAAACTAGCCAAATTTCTTGCCTCTTCGGATATATATCTGACGGCAGGTCCACACGAGACCTTTGGACTTTCCATCGTGGAGGCACAGTCTTGCGGGCTGCCCGTTATCGGCGTCGACGGGGGTGCTCTCGCTGAGCGGGTAAACAGTACCGTTGGAGCACTGGGCGCAGTGGATTCTATCGAAGCGTTCCGCGATAATATACTTGCTCTGTCGGTGAACGGCTACAAACAAAAAGGAATAAATGCACGCAAGTTGGTGGAAGAAAACTACAATTGGCAGCACACTTTGTCAAAACTAATGGCTTACTATGAAAAATTGCACAGACGCAAAGTCAACCGACCATCTCTCCATACTACGAAAATGTTTTCACTGGGCTCTCGTTATCATTCCGGTCGTCATTATAGCTAATATTGTTTTTTCCCTCTATACCACAGAGAGAGATGTCTGGGAGATCGTTCGTAATATCCCCTATATCTATCTGTTTTTGGCCATGCTGCTGGGGTTGGTTCCCTGGCTGACCAGCACGATAAGGGTATTTTTATGGACCCGTTTCCTCGGCAAGAGGATTCGTTTTTATGAAATTTTCAAAATCGTCATCGGCACGCAGATCGGTTCAGCGATCAGCCCAACGGCCATTGGTGGCGGATATGTCAAGCTGGGCATGCTGATACAGAGGGGATTAAAGCCGGGGGCTGCCGCCTCTCTGATGACCCTGGGCAGCGTTGAGGACGCTCTTTTTTTTGCTATTGCCTTGCCCGTTGCGCTCCTGTTCACCACAGAGTTCCAGTTTTCGATTCTGGATGAAACGCTTTCAAGGGCTGGGAATAACGGTATGATCATAATTATTTTCTTGATTTTAATATCAGGAATGGTTACACTTTTATGCAAATTTCGAAACCATCGAGTTATACACAAACTTGCAAATAAAAAGCCATTTCGAATCGTCAAAAGCCAGATCAGGGGCCTCTTTTCCGATTTTGTTTTGGTTTATAAACTCGTCGGGAGAAAAGGCAAACGCTGGTTCGCGGTTACTCTGATGCTGACAGCAATACAATGGCTCTGCAGGTATTCGGTGATAACTGTGTTGCTGGCCTGTTTTGACGTTCCGGTTCATCCGGTAGATTTTTTTATTTTTCAATGGCTTGTTTTTACCCTGGCAACCTTTATTCCGACGCCGGGTGGATCCGTGGGTGCGGAAGCAGCATTTTATTTTATTTTTAGTGCGTTTATTCCCAGAGAGATTATCGGTATTGCCACCATAAGCTGGCGGTTTTTAACCTATTACCTTCAACTCGGGCTGGGTTCTCTTCTTTTCAGTCTGATGAATATTAAAAGTCTCTGGCGGAATGTATCAAACCGAAAGCCCCGATATGCGCGAGCTGAACCTTAGCAAAATTATTTCATCAAAACAACCCGCCTTCCTGAAAAAGCTTCCCGATTTTATAACCAATTTTATCATCAAAATCTTGGAAAGACTCCTTCACGTCAGGGAGATCGAGCAATTTTTGCAGGAACACAGCGATAAAAAGGATTTTGAATTTATAGATGCCATCTTTGATTATCTTGATTTTTCTTTTTCGCTTTCCAATAAAGATTACAATCGCATACCCGCGGAAGGCAAGGTGATTTGCGTCGCCAACCATCCCCTGGGCGGACTGGATGCCCTCGCACTGTTAAAGGGAATCAGCCAGGTTCGCAAAGATATCAAGATTATCGCCAATGATGTCCTTGCCAACATTCCCAATCTTGACGACATATTCCTGCCTTTTGATATTTTCTCAAGGCGGCCGCAAAAAAGCCAGGTCAAAGCCATAGAGACAGCGCTGTTGCAGGACAAGCTGGTCATTTTTTTTCCCGCCGCAGAAGTGTCGCGATTTACGGTTCAGGGCATTCGCGATAAAAAGTGGCAAAAGGGTGCTCTCTATTTTGCCCGCAAACAACAGATTCCCATTTTGCCCGCTTTTATCAAGGCGAGAAATTCCTTCTGGTTCTACTTTGTTTCCATATTTTTCAAATCCTTTTCCATGTTTCTGCTCGTTCAGGAAATTCTGAAAAAGCGCGGAAAAACCATTACCCTGAAAATCGGTGATCCCATCCCGGGCCTGGTTTTCCATCAGAGAGCATACGACCTGGTTGTACAAACCCGTCTCTTACGGCGTCACGTTTATCGAATCGGTAAAAACAAAAGCGGTCTCTACAAGACAGAGAAGACCATCATCCACCCGGTCGACAGAAAATGGTTGAAAGCGGAGATATCCGGAGCAGAGAAACTGATCTCTGTCGACGAGAGAAAAAAACTCCATGTTGTAGATTATAAAAACGCTGAAAACGTCATCAAAGAAATCGGTCGCCTGCGGGAGGTCACCTTTCGCAAGGTTGGAGAAGGCACAGGCGAAAAAAGCGATCTCGATAAATTCGACAAGACGTACCGCCACATCGTACTGTGGGATGAAGAGCAATTGGAAATCATAGGGTCCTATCGACTCGGGTTTTGTAAAGAGATTATGCAAACGTATGGAAACAGCGGCCTTTACAACGCCTCGCTGTTTGATTTTCATGATGCGTTCATCCCCTACCTTGAACAGGGTGTCGAACTCGGGCGCAGTTTTATTCAGGAAAAATACTGGAAGAGCAATGCCCTGGATCTGTTGTGGCAGGGTATCGCTCTTGTTGTTTTTAACAAAGCAAACATCAAATATCTTTACGGCGCTGTTAGTATCAGCGACAACTATTCAAATTATGCAAAGTCTTTAATCGTCTATTATTATCAGAAATGGTATGCGTCAGAGGAGACCCTGGCCAGCGCCAAAAACCGGTTTACCCTCTCAAAACAGGAAGAGGCTCACCTGAAAGAGGTGATCAATGCAGACAATCCGATCGAGGATTTGAAAATTCTCAAACAAACTTTGCGAATATACGGCTATTCCATTCCCATTCTGTTTCGCCAGTATGTGGAACTCTGTGACGAAGGTGGCGTCCAATTTCTCGATTTTTCGGTCGACCCTCATTTTTCCAATTGTGTTGATGGATTGATTCTGCTCCGTCTGGATAAACTCAAAGCCAAGAAACGCGAGCGTTATTTTCCAAAGCAAAAATAGACAATTTACTTTTTTATTCATTCTTAACAATATTTTGTTTTGCATTTTATGTTTTCAATTTTTACATTGACTACCCAAGAATCTCAATTCCTCCAGCAACTCTTTCGACAGGCTTGATAGCTATATGAATGGATTAAATCGTTATCTGGTACAAGGTATTCTTCTGCTGTTGCTCATTAGCGTCTGCGCGTTCGCTCAGCAGCCCGGATACAGATCTTTACGAAAGATCACCATAGACGATTATTGGCACTATCACAACGTCGGCAATCTCGGTCTTACCATTACCAATTACGGCGTTATCGGCGAAGGATATAACAACCCGGACCAGCCCTCGTGCATGTATAAACTGCAAACCGACAATATCCGCGAACAGATCGAGCATCTTTCCTACGGCGGGTTATGGGTCGGGGGTATCGGTGGACCGGACGGCGGTGTTCACGTTTCCACAGCCATTATTGATGGAGTTTTTGAAGCCGGCGAAGAGGGATTCGAATTTACCAACACTGCTTTAGAGAGCGATACCATAAAAATTCGCTCTTCCATTGTCACCTCCCGCTATTATGACCCGACCGCCATATCGCACCAGGATTTCATCTGCGATTTTACCGATGTCAACAAAACCGTTCCGGGTACCTCTTTTCAGATTCCCAATCATACCCCTTTGGGACTGAATATACATTTGGAATCCTATGCCTGGAATTATCCCTATACCGAAGCGTTTGTTATCCTCAACTATACTATCACCAATATTTCCAAGTATCCCATCGAGGATCTCCATGCCGGCTTGTGGACGGATGCCTCCATCGGCAACATGAATTATACCAGCATTTATGAGCCGGGCGGCGGATGGTCCTGGTATGACAACCTCAATGGTTTCGACATCGATTATAATATGGCCTATCAGTTTGACGTTGACGGAGATGAAGGCTTTTCGCAATCCTATCTGGGCATACGCTATTTGGGTACCTCCAATATCAAGGCGGATGTAAACGTCAATTATGATCAGTGGCGGTGGCTGGGCGAAGCAAATACCAATTTTCCCGATTACGTCCTGCCCACCAGCGACCAGGAGCGCTATGAGGTGATGAAGGGACGGCATACCGGTAAATACTTTAATTCAGTAAGCGCCGGTGGAATTCCAACCGCTGCAGATGCAGCCGACAGCTGGATGCTGATCTTAATGGCCGGTTCTATGGGTGACCTGCTTCCGGGGGAATCGGTCAAAGTCGTTTTTGCCGTTGTTTGCGGCATGTGGGCCAACAGCGACCAGAACGATACGCCGGCACGCCGGACCAAAGTGCGCCTGAATTCGGACTGGGCCCAGATCGCCTATAACGGCGAAGATATTGATGGCGACGGCAAGCTGGATCCCAATGAAGATCAAAACAACAACGGCGTTCTCGATCCCGGAGAAGACGAATACCGGCCTGATCTCGATTTGAACAACAATGGTCGATGGGACCCCGACGAACCCGTTTTCGGCGATGGCGACGGCAACCTCGATATTAAAGAAGATGTCTATGAAAACCCGTTTCGCCAAATTGAAGCGGATAACGGCGTTATCGACCGCTACATTCTTCCCAGCCCCCCGCCCTCACCTGTTTTGCTTGTGGTTCCGGGAGACGGCCAAGTGTCGCTTTTTTGGAATACCATCAGCGAAGAATATGAAGATCCAATTACCCGGGAAAAGGATTTTGAGGGGTACCGAATTTATAGCGCTCCCAAAACCGCCGGAGCGGAGGATGCGACGCTGTTGGCACAGTTTGATAAAATAAACAACCTCGGTTATGACACCGGTTTTGATAAAATCAAAACCGATACGACCATAAACGGGCAACGCTATAACTATCGCTTTACCAACAGAAATGTACGCAGCGGCTGGCCCGGAGAGTATTGGTATGCGGTAACCGCATTCGATGAAGGAAACCCCAAAACCGGATTACCGGGGTTGGAGAGTTCTATCCTGGAAAACAAAACCTATGTTATTCCAGGCACCGAAGCGAAAACCAGTGAAAGCAAATTACCGGTATCGGTTTTCCCCAATCCGTATCGGGCTCAGGCTTTGTGGGACGGCAGCGGAGACCGCGAACGCATGCTGTGGTTTATCAATCTGCCGGCTCGTGCCAAAATCCGCATCTATACCCTGGCAGGAGATCTGGTCGACGAAATTCATCATAACGGAGAAACCTATCGCGGCGGAGATGTCCGTCTCATGGCTGAGAGAATCGGAAACAATGAAACCGTCCTGGCCGGCGGCATGCACGCCTGGGACCTGATTTCCAGCTATGATCAGGCGGTGGCGACCGGACTTTACTTTTTCAGCGTCGAAGATCTGGGAACGGGAAAACTGGAAACCGGAAAATTTGTCATCATTAAATAAATGCAATATGAACAATTAAGAGGAGGAAGCGTGTTGAAAAGATTGATTCAAATGTCAAGCATAGTCATTGTGGTATTGTTTCTCATCGGTTCCGCCTGGGCTCAGGTAACACCGATTCGAGATATTCAATACACCGAAGACGAATCAGGAGATTCACCACTGAGTGGTCAAACGGTGACCATCTCCGGTGTGATTACAGCTGAAGTTTATGCCTTTGGCGGCAGTTACTATTTTGTCGCGGATTCTTCCGGTCCCTGGAATGGTGTTAAGGTTTATGATAAAAACGAGGCTGCTGAAGGTGACCGGGTTACCCTGACCGGCGAGGTGTCGGAATATTGGGGCTGCACCCAGGTTTCAAACGTCAGCGATTTTCGTATCGATTCGACCGGCGTATTCGGCATTGAACCCGCAGTCGTGACCACAGCGGAAATCGGAACCGGCGGGTCCATGGCGGAAGCTTATGAAGGCTGCCTGGTTCGGGTTGAAACGGTCGAGATCACCAATCCGAGTCTTGGATACGGTGAATGGGAAATCGACGATGGTTCCGGACCCTGCCGGGTCGATGACGCCGCCGATTATTTTTTCAATCCGGCAGAATACGATTCTGCCAGAGCGATTACCGGTGTTCTCGAATTCAGCCATAGTAATACCAAAATCGAGCCGCGTCTGGCATTCGACGTTATCGAAGCCGGCCCCTATACGCGGATTCAGCGTATTCAACAGGTTCGCTACAGCGACCTGCTCAAGGCATCTGTTGATCAGAAATCCGATTCCAGCTATATGGGATACGACACGGTTGCGATCCGCGGGATTGTCACCATGCCCACCGGACTCAGCTATGCCGGTGACGGGGTTAAATTTATTCTCGGCGAACCCGAAGGCGGACCCTGGTCGGCAATTCTTTCCTATGATGAGGACTCCACCGCGATTCCAGTACTGCTGGAAGGCGATGAGATTGAAATGACCGGTTATATTTTTGAATATGTTAGCGGTGAATCCCGTATGACCGAAATTTTTAACCTCAGCACCATTGAAATTCTTTCCTTAGACAATGAGGTACCGGAAGCCGATTCTATCGCCACCGGTGATTTAAGATGGCCCACCACCGCAGAACAGTGGGGTACCGTTCTGGTTCAGGTCGGACAGGCGGCCATCACCAAACACCAGAACAGCTATAATGAGCTGTTCAAAGTCGACGACGGTACCGGTGCAGCCATTGTCGATGCCGATTCCGATAGTTTGCAGAACGTCTACTTTCCCGAACCCGATGAAGGCGATCCCAAACCGCGTCCGCCGATCGGCACTATCGCCGAGAAGATTCGCGGATGGGTCTATCACCACTTTGGCAGTTATGCCGATTCATCGACCTATAAACTCGAACCGCTCTATATGAGCGATATGATCTGGAGCCAGGGCCCGCCTACCATTTCCAAAACGCGAAGAGATGCGGCCTATGTCGGTACCGATACACCGGTCAGCGTCACCACCAATGTCCAGACCAATCTGAACCTGGAATCGGTTATGCTGAACTATAGCCAGGACAGAGGAACCTACAGCACGGTTGAAATGACCGACAATGGCGACGGTACATTCAGCGGCCAAATTCCCGGAATCGCTTCGGAGGGCGCTTTTGTGAGCTACTATATCAAGGCGCTGGATGAAGAGGGACAGGTCTCCTACGACCCGGTCGATACCACGCAGACCAATTACAGCTATGTTGTCAGAAACGGTGATTTAACCATTAAAGACATTCAGTTCACCACCTGGCCCCTTGGCGACAGTCCTTTTCACGGCTATAATGTCCAAGTTGACGGTATTGTTACTGTAGACACGACATTCTATAACAAATTTGAGGCCTATGTCATGCAGGATGCCGCCGGAGCATGGAACGGTGTTTATTTATTCGGTGATGTTTTTACCGCTCTTTTCCCGGGCGATGAGATCAAAGTCTATGGCAAGGTTTCCGATTATAACGCGGACTGGCTCTTCAAGTGGGGCAATAATACCGTTATCCTGGTGGACAGCTTTCAGGTGTTGAGCACCGGAAATGAGGTTCCCGATATTGTTCCTGTTGCCAGCGGCAGCCTTGGGCAGGAATCTTCCGAAGCGGAGATGTACGAAGGAAGTTTGGTCAAAATCGAAGATGTAACCCTTACCAGCCTGAATCAGTATGATGTTACCGTAAACGATGGATCCGGTGACTGTTTGATCGACGCTGATTGCTTTGTCGGTCGCGACCAGGATCCCAATCCAGACTTTTATATCAATCAGGACGAAGGTTATCTCGCCATTAGCGGAGATACGCTCAAGGTCGGTGACAAGATTTCATTTGTTCAGGGTCCTTTTCTTTACAGCTTTGGTACCTACAAAATCGAAGTGAGAAATCTGGATGATATTGGTACCTTTACCACAGATGTAGAGTCACCTGTAAAAGCTGCTCCCCTGAGCTATGCTTTAAAACAAAACTTTCCCAATCCGTTCAACCCGGAAACCAGAATCTATTTCGAGATTCCGCAATCCCATCACGTGACTCTGGCTGTTTACAATATGCTCGGTCAGCATGTGAGAACACTGGTTGAACAGAGTTTTGCTTCCGGACGCCATGTTATTAATTGGGATGCGAGAGACGAATTCGGCAATCGCGTACCGAGTGGCGTTTATATCTATCGTATCAAAGCCGGCAATTTTATCGATCACAAGAAAATGATGTTGGTCAAATAAACCCAAAACAAACGGGGTGCCTGCAATTTAATTTACAGGCACCCCGGTTTTTATATCTTATGAAAAAGCACTATTTCTATATTTTACTGGTGGTTGCCCTGCTGTTTTCCTGCAGTCTCAAAGATCCCTTTGGCGATGACAGGGAATCCAAGCCGGTGGGAAACCGGCCACCGGACACGCATTTGTTTCTCATGGTGGAGCAGCAACAGGTGACCGATTATGATACCCTGAACACCGGTGAAATCGTTCCCAGAATGTATACGACCGGCCTGGACACCACGCCCAGCAAACAGGTTATTCACTGGTGGGGCGATGACCCCGACGGTCAGGTGGTCGCTTATTACCATCAATGGGATTTTGAAGCGGAACGAACCTTTACCACTCTGGAATCGGATACTTTTTATGTGCCCATTCGCAGCAAATACGACGAATTTTCCTTTACCGTCTGGGCTGTGGATGACCAGGGCCTGGAGGATCCCGAACCCGTGACATTGAGATTTCCGGTCTTTAATTCACCGCCGACGATCATGTTTGCTCTCGACAGCAACCCGAAGGTGAGAGGGAATCCCGATGTGACGAGTTTTACCTTTCCGACCAGGACCTTTGTCTGGGATGCACAGGATCCGGATGGTCGCGAGACCATCACCTTTATCGAATACGCTCTGGATGATACCACGGAATGGATCCGGCTGGACGGCAGAACCACTCAAATCACCTTGACGGATCTACCGCCAGGAAAGCATCGGTTTTATGTTCGCGCTGTTGATATTTCCGGGGCGGTGAGTGAGGCCATCAGTTTTCCGGACCCCGAGGACAGCACCACCCCGAACCGCTGGGAGGTCAAACCGGCCAAAGGCGGGCTGTTGCTGGTGAATGATTACGCCCAGGACCAGACCAAGCGCGAGGTGGAGAAATGGTATATGGATATTCTCGACCAGCTGGTCGGCAGCGACGGCTATTCGGTCTGGGAAATCGGCAGCCTGGGATCGCCCTCTATTAATTCCGAAAACACATTGCCATATTCTTCCATCGATATACAGGCCAATCTTTCGTATTTCGATAAAGTGATCTGGTTTTCCCATCTGGGCAGGCCGAACCTGACAGAGGCTGGTTTGAGCATTACCCGATTTGTCAGAGAAGGGGGCCACATATTTATTACCAATGGCAACGAGGAAATACCCGATACCACCTGGACATTTACCAATATCGATTCGGTCTTCCGCCTGAATCCGGGAGGCAGACTGTTCCCGGGTGTTGACGTGCCGGCCTCTTTCGGCAGTGCGCAGGATAGTTTACTCGACCTGTCTCTGGGCAAGCTGATCGGTAATCGCGTTTCCGCCCTGGTTCCGGGGCCGGGTGTTGATGTGGTTTACCGAATGCAGCACGACAGCACGACGACGGTTCCGGTTCCCTATAACGGTTCGCCGGCAGTCGGTTTGCGCTACCGGGTCGGATCGGGTTCCTGTATCTATTTTTCTCTGCCGTTCCATTATTGCTATGGCAATGAAAATATTGTTAAAGTGATGAGATATTTGCTTTTTGAAGAATTTGGACCATGATAAAGATGAATCTGAAATATTTGCTCATATTGCTCTTGGTCGCGACACCCTTGCTGGCACAAAAGACCACGATCCGCGGGGTGGTAACGGACAAGGAAAGTGGTGAAGCGCTGCCTGGTGTCAATGTTATCGTGCCCGGCACGTACAAAGGCGCCGCCACAGACGCAGCGGGGCGCTATGAAATAACCGGTTTGGCTGCCGGCGATTATGATATCAAAGCTTCCATGATAGGCTATACCGTGCAGCTGGTCACCGGCGTCAAAGTCAGACCAGCGCGGGTTGCCACCGTGGACTTTAACCTTGAATCCACAGTGTTGGCGTTGGGACAAAGCGTACAGGTTATCGGCGAAAAGCCACTTTTGGAAACCGATGTCACCGCTTCGCAGCAGCGGCTCTCTTCCGATGAGATCGACCAAAAAGTCGTGGAAGATATCGGCGACCTGGTGGGCGAACAGCTCGGCGTTGTGGTTCAGGATAATAAAATTCACATTCGCGGCGGCCGCGCCGATGAGAGCATGTATATTGTCGACGGCCAATCCATCAAGGATCCGCTCTCCGGCTATTCCAACACCCTCTATGTCAGCGCCTCGGCAATTAAAGAGCTTAAAGTCATAACCGGTGGCTATAATGCCGAATACGGACAGGCGATGTCCGGTATTATCGATATCGAAACCAAGGAAGGCGCCCGGGACTATACCGGCGGTCTGATGTACAAAACCGATAATATTGCATCCGGTCTCTGGGATCGTTATAATACCGATGTCTTACAATTTAATCTGGGCGGCCCCGATCCCGTTACCGGTTCACTGGAAAGGCTGGGCCTCGGAATGCCCGGCGATTTTTCCTTTTTCATCAGCGGTTACGGCCGCTTTAGCGATTCCTATTTGCCGCAAGCGGATAAACTCTACCCAACCAAATCCGCTTACGATCGTTTTGCTCCGCGGGAGGAAAACGACTGGCACATTATGGGCAAAATGAGCTGGTTTATCAAGCCCGGCATGAAACTGGTCTTCTCGCATGACCGGTCTCTCAATATCAACCAGGGCTACTTTATGCCCCACATCAGCGGCAACCGTGGCTATCCCTATGAATATGAAAAAATTCTCGATAATTATAATACCTTTACCAAAGAAGCGCAGCTGACCACGCTTCAGTGGACCCATACACTCAACTCGAAAACATTTTATAAAGCAATGTTGTCGCAATTCTATACCAGTCTGCATTCTGCGGTTCAGAATAAACACTGGGCAGAGTACAATCAGCGCCTCGACCTCGAGCCCATCTCCTATACACCGGATAGCCAGGGAAACATTCAGACCCGCTATGGTGATGGATTTTGGGATACCGGCGACGCGGAAAACTGGTACGATTACTTTAGCGACAACTGGTCGCTCAAAGCCGACATGACCACCCAGCCAAATCAGCGGCACCAGATTAAATTTGGCCTGGAATCGCGTTACACCGATATGCAGGTCATCGATATAAACGCCCCCTGGTTCGGTGAAACCGGCCTTGGTCGCAATCACGATCTCTTTCGCGTTTTTCCCAATGATGGCGCTATTTACCTTCAGGACCGCATTACCTATTCAGGCATGATCGTCAATATCGGCTTGCGGTACGATTACTGGTTTCCCGGTAAATATGTCGATGATGCCGTCAAAGATCCGGAAACCGTCATTATTACCGATGCCGCACGCCAAAGTTATTTGAACGACACTTTTGAGCTTTTCGGTATGCGCGGCAAGAGCCATCTCAGTCCGCGACTGGGTATTTCTCATCCGGTAACCGATAATGATGTTCTCTATCTCTACTACGGGCACTTTAGCCAAAAGCCCAAAGGACAATACGTTTACGCCAAATTAAAATCCACTTCCGAGGCAACTTATCAGCTCTTCGGCAACCCCAATCTCGAGCCGACGACAACCGTGGCCTATGAGCTGGGAATCAAACACCGTTTTAGTGCCAATCAAACCATCGAAGTCAAGGCCTATTACAAGGATATGTTTGATTATCCGACCTCGACGAGCATCAGTAAATTCAGTCCGCGTTACGGCAACATCAGTTTTCTCATGTACGTCAATATGGATTATGCCCGCTCGCGCGGCGTTGAAGTGCGCTTTCGCCGTCGCTATTCGAAATACCTCAGCGGCAACGTCGATTTTACCTATGCTGTGGCTACCGGTAAAAGCTCGACGCCAAATACCAACTTGCTGGTTGCCGCCGGCAAGGTTTCCGAGAAACCTCTGAGAGAAAGCCGTCTGCGCTGGGACCGTCCCTACCGATTTTCCGCGGATGTTTATTTCGACATGCCCAAAGGCGCCAATGTTCGCCTCTTTGGTTTAAGATTGCCGGAAAACTGGGGCATCACTTTGCGCTGGGAATTTGAATCCGGCAAGCGCTACACGCGCCTGGTTGATGTGGATAATCATATCTATGAAAAAGACGAGTACGGCAGCATCTCGGAACCGTGGATGCGAACCGACCTTAAATTCTATAAAAATTTTCAATTTGCCGGAACCGCCTTTTCCTTTTTTATCGAGGCGGAAAATCTGTTCAACACCAAAATTCCGAGACTCATCAATCCGGTAACCGGCCAGCCTTATGAACCGGGCGATGTTATTCCGGTAACCTGGTACGATGACCCTCTCGACCTGCCGCCGGACAATCCGGCCCGCTACGAGTGGCCGCGACGTATTTTGACCGGAATCGGCATACGCTTTTAATGGAATGTGTATGATGTTTGGAAAACGCTATATCGGATTATTTGTACTTTTATTTGCCACCTGTCTGTTTGGTCAGAGTCTTTTGCCCAAGCTGGGTGAGCAGCGTGCCGGCACTTCGGCCATGACCTTTTTGAAAATGGGCGTTGGCGCCAGGGCGACTTCGATGGGCGGCGCTTTTGTCGCTATTTCCAACGACGCCTCGTCGCTTTACTGGAACCCGGCCGGTCTGGTTCAGATCAAGAACAATGAGTTGATCGTTTCTCATAATGACTGGCTTCTGGATGTTGATTCCGAATATCTCGGCTATGTTCAGCAACTGACACCGTCGCTGGCGTTGGGAGTTTTTGTCGGCTATCTTCACCTCGCCGATATGCCGGTGACTACGGAGTTTCACCCCTACGGCAACGGCGACTATTTCAGCTATTATGATATGATGGCCGGATTGAGTGCATCGATCAGAATGACCGACCGCTTTTCATTCGGCATCACCGGTAAATATGTACGCGAACAACTCGATAATATCATAATGGACGGTCTACTCTTTGATTTCGGCACCTACTACTGGACTGGCTATAAAACCCTGCGCCTGGCTGCATCTATGCGCAATTTTGGCCATGAACTGCGTCCCAAAGGTACCTATCAGCGCCGGGAAACCGTAGGTTATAGCGACGCATCGTACGAAGCCTTTTCGCCACCGACGATTTTTACCATGGGTGCGGCAATGGATGTGTTCTCCCATCAAGCCCATACGGTTACCGCCTCTTTTCAGATGAACCATCCCATGGATGATGAGGAGAGCTATCTGATGGGAGCTGAATATATATTTTTACAAAAATTGATGCTTCGCAGCGGCTATATCACCAATGCCGATGATATCACCTGGACCTTTGGTGCCGGTCTCCAATTTGCACTGTTCGGCAAATCGATGAAAATGGATTATTCCTATGCCGATTATACCTATTTGAGCCTGACCCAGCAGTTTACCTTTGGATTTGAATTTTAACCAGGAAATGATCTTGTTCTTCAAAGTCAAAATCGCTTTACTCTCGTTGTTTTTACTGATGGCCTGCTCGCAGGATAAAATGCCGCTGCCGTCACCGGCGGTGGAATCCTTTTCGTTTGGCGCCAACGATACCAGCTATGTTGAGCTCTATCCGGTGTGGGATCAATCAACCCTCGGATACGCTTTCAGTGAGCCGGCTGATATCAGCATGGGACTGGACGGTCTTATTTTTGTTGCCGACAAAGGCAACGACAGAGTATTGGTCCTGACCAAGGCGGGTGAGAGGGTAACGCGTGACGGTCTGGGAGGCATCACCGGTATCCCGGCACCCACCGGCGTAACCATCGACAGCAAACTCAACGTGCTCGTCGTTAACGGCAGCAATGAGATTTTTTGCTGGAATCAATACCTCAATTATGCCGAGCTCGATTCAATTGCCGATTCTGCCGTCTTTTTCGATCCGGCGAAGAACGATACCGTTCATTTAACCCTGGAGCAATACATTCAAATGGCTGTCAACGAAGAAGAGGCGCTACCGCGATTCCGCGCTTTTCTTTTCGAAAAAGATGATGCCGCCATTGCTGCTGTTGAGCAGGTCTATACGTTTTATCGCGATCCGGAAAACAACGCAGAGTTCAACGACATCGCCGCCGGAGAATTCGGCTCTGACCAGCTTTACGTCACCGAAAGCAACAACCACCGCATCGCACAGATTGCCCTGATTCCCAGGCTGGCGTTTCGCAACCGTTTTGGTAGCGTTGTGATGCAATACGCCGGTGTGTTTGTCAAAGATGTCGTTACCGTCGGGTCCGGCGCCGGAACCGCTGATGAACCACAGGGTGTGATGATGGACGGTTTCGGCAATCTTTATTTTACCCAGCTCGGTGGCAACTTCCGCGTCCAAAAACTGCTGGCGGAATCCTTTGCACCGCAATACGTGCTCTATCAACACGAAATTATGGACTTGGGACGCTTTAAGAGTCCCTATGATCTCGCTCTCGATGATGTCAACAACATTTTTGTTGTCGATGCCGAACAGCAGCGCGTCTTTAAATTTTTCAATTCCGGTCCTTATGCCGGCGACCTTGCCGATATCGGCGAAAAAGGACTCGCCACCGCCACCTTTGCCGATCCCCGGGGGATCATCGCCGCCGAAAATATCATCTATGTGCTCGAAAGCGGTGAAAACCGCATCCGCCGGTTTCAATATTCGGTATCGGATGAGGATCTGCCGGAAGTGGATGTAGAGCCGTAGGGTAGAGAGCGGCCTGCCGCTTTGATTTTATTCTCCTGGAGACCTTTTACAATCCGAAAGAGCTTTTGATCGCCGTCAACATCGCTGCCGACATCTGCGATCTTCCCGTCGCCGCCCAGATCGCCATCGAACCGGCGGGACAGGCTGAACAGGACTATGCGCTACCGCAAGCGATATCCCGTCTTGCCGGGCATGCCACGGTAGCGGTAGTGGGATTCAACTGTTCGGTGGGACCGGCCGACATGTTCACCGCTCTCAAACGGATTGAATTTACACAACATTTTGGACTTGACTAAGGTATAAAAACAATGATTATATACTAATGTTAAAATCAATAAAAAATGGAGCAATCATGAAAAATTATTTTATTCCTGCAATTGGAATTATAATTACCACCATCATCTTGGTAGTAATAAATGAATTTACTGAAATGACTTTTATAAAAGAGTATGCCTTGGTATTCATTATAGCTGCAATGCTATTGGGCGTTTGGCTGGCAAAGCTTTCTGGTAAAACAGATGGTGAAAAATAGCCGTTTTTAAAATCGGATTAGCAAGGTTTCAAGATATCCAATTTCTATGTTCATACATCTTTTATTTAAATAAAGACGATAAATCGCGCATACTTGACCCAGGCACATTTTTACAAGGCCACTGAAAGGTGAGTTTGGAATGAGTAAAACGTGAAGAATAAAGAACTGATTCTAACAAGGTATAAGCATAATTCGGGTTAAACGATGGATTTAATTATTAGGTTCACCATCCTTTAGATGGGTTATAAAGTTTTTCTTGTACCGAGTTAACCAACATATTGTATTGTAACATGATCGAAAGTTTTAAACAATCCTGGCCTGAAACTGTTTGGAACACGGGAAAGCATAAACGAGTCCTTTATGATGTACAAGATATTTTAACAAAACTCTGGATTTTTGGCTCAATCTACAATCAAAGAACCGTATGATGGATACTCTTCAGCAGCATCGCGAAGAAGATGAGAACATTCAAAGTATATCCCAAGCAACAAACCCGAGTGTTTACCTGACCAGCACCGCCTTTTGATCTAACAGGATCGGTTTTAGGGCGGAGGGCGGTTTCTATTAATATATCACCCACGCGGTGCCGGGAGGTGACACGGATGTTATACAAAAAAGGTAAATTTATGAGTGAATTTAATTATCACACAGAATATCGGCATTGTCATTTTGGTGGCGCAGTATATTTAATCGTAGAAGGGATCCTCTGGCTTCTTTCTGCTATAGTTGGTTATTTTGGACAAATCCCCGTTGCCATGTTAATCCTTTTGATCGGTGGAATGTTCATTCATCCAATAGCCACCACATTTTCTAAACTCTTAAAAGTGCCTTCACTCCAAAAATCTAACAGACTTTCAATTCTTATTACTTGGCTTTCTCTCACAATCCCTCTTGGATTACCCCTCATTTTTATGGCAACCTTAGGGGGAAGAGAATATCTGTTTTTCCCTGCGTTCGCAGTCCTTGTAGGTGCTCATTGGCTCCCATTTACTTATGTATACTCTATGAATTCATTTATAGTTCTTTCAATTATCTTAGTAGTTGTGGGAATAATTTTCGGTTTCATTTACACTCAATTCTTTGCCATTTGCGGTTTCTTTGTCGGATTCATTCTTTTCTTTTTTGCACTTATCCACTATGTTTGGGTTCGTAAAGAAAAAAATACAATTTAACAGCTTTATATCTTCTGCTTGATTTTGTAAAATGAAAAATTTGGTAATCTTTTTTGTATAACAAGGCATGAAACCGACCCAACCGCATCGGCGATTCTCGCCTTTTGCGGATGGGTCGACCACTGATTTTGCCTGGGGCAAAATCAATCACGTTCAGCGGTTGGGCGGTTTATCCCTGCCGTGAGGCGGAAAGGAGTGATTCAAAATCAAGTCTTATCGTGAAGTGCTGTTGGCAATGCTCATTGGTACCGTTTCGGGTATATTCATCTTGGGTGTTGTTGGACGTGCAGCTTCTGCTGGTATCGCACTTTTCACTGGAAATTCTATTAATCCGAGTCTAAGAGGTGCGTTAGAGGTAGTAGTGATTGGAGCATGTATAGGAGCAATTGGAGGAATACTGCTCTTCGTTTTTAGGAATGTGTGCCGGGGTAATGGATTAGCCTGCGGTATTATTGCTGGTTTGGCTCTGTTTATATTTTCCACCCTTTTTGTATTGGTTAATGGCAAGTTTGCGTTTAATATGTCATTTATGCAGGTTTTTACGTTAAGCGTCGTAGCTGCAGTATTTATGATATATGGAATCTTTACCTCAAAACTAATAATGCGGTTCAACGGAAACAGGAGAAACCAATAATGACAAAAGCATCAAAACTGATCCCGGTTTTTCTTTTGATCACAGGAACCTTTGGTCTCTTAATGAATGAGTTTGTATTTGATTGGGGAACTATTGCGACTTGGCATTTGCTTTATCTAATGTGATTGGATTGATTTCACCAGGTATTGCCAGCGGGAGCAAGAAAAAAGAAGTAAAAAGAAGTTTTTCTTTGCGTAGCGGGCAAAAAAGGAATCAACAATGATAGTCAAGACAAAGTGTTACTTGCCAATGGTTAGACATATGTAAAATATAATGTCTAAAATGTGTTGATAAATATCAGCACGAACGCACAACATGTTATAAACCCAATAGCCGCCGTGGCTAATTGGATAAGAAAGTAGCTGATTTCGTGCATAATAATGAATACCGGTATCGGTGGTACAAAGGACATGTTACTTGAAAGATATGCCAAAGTGTTCAACAGTGCTGGCTTTGCAGTTATGACCTATGATTACCGGCATTTTGGAAAGAGTGATGGACATCCACGACAGTTGTATTCAATGAATAAACAAATTGAGGATTGTACTGCTGCAATCAAGTATGCCCGTGGTCGAAAAGAAATCCATGAAGATAAGATAATAATCTGGGGGACATCTGGAGGCGCTGGTTACGGTTTAATTGTAGCGACTTTGGACGACAGAATCGCGTGTTTATCCTGTCAGTGCGGAGCTCTTGATCACAAAGCAGATTCTCGAATGGCAATAAAGCGAGACGGTTTCTTGTCGTATTTACCACTTGTTTTTCATGGACAACGCGACAAAGGTCGTCAACGTTTTGGTTTAGGGCCACATCACTTACCCATTGTTGGCAAGCCCGGCATTCCTGCAATTATTAAAGCGCCCGGAGCATACGAAGGATACTCAAGAATCGCATCAGAAGATGCAAAAAACAAACTCTGTGCGCAGATAATGCTGACACCTCACAAGAATCCTATTGACTATGCTCAGCATGTCAAATGTCCGGTACTTGTTCAAATATGTGAAAACGATAATGTGGCAAATCCACAGGGTTCACAGAATACAGAAAAAAGACTGGGAGACAAAGGTTTTGTGAAGAAATATCCCATTGGACATTTTGATATCTATTTTGGAGAACATTTTAAGCAAAGCATACAGGACCAAATTGTTTTTTTTAAAGTATGTATAATCAGCAGTAACATTTATCAACTCTACAAAACCTAATAATACCCGTCATACAGACATACAACAGCGGCTATACGCTATTAAAAAGGACAAAAATGGCAATATAGGTATAAAACAGGGAACATGCATATTCCGGTGAAACTTGCCATCCATTCCGCTTTAAACCGGCCACCTTACTTGCATTGAACATTCTCAATTAATTAATCAGTGCAAGTGGCAGTTTTTAGCCGGAACGAGTTTTAAATATTTTTCTCATACTATCTCCCTGGAGGTCCATTGTATAGGAGTTATGAATAATCCGATCGAGAACAGCATCTGCGATTGTAGAATTATCAATAATATCATACCATTGGCTTACTGGCATTTGAGATGTTATAATCGTCGTCCGTTCTCCGTAGCGGTCTTCTAAAATTTCCAACAGCATTAATTTACTCTGATCATCGATTGGATGCAAGCCAAAATCGTCAATAATCAAAACATTTTGTTTTTGGATTTTTTTTAGTTCTTTGTCATATGACCCATCAGCTTTTGCATATTTCAGTTTAGAAAATAATTTTACTCCTTTTGCATAAAGAACCGGATAGTTGTTCAGGCATGCCTGATGTCCGAGAGCACATGCGATAGATGTTTTACCCGCACCGGTTGGGCCGGTAATAAGTATGTTTTCAGCCTTTTTTACCCAATCACAATTTGAGAGTCGAAGCAGCAAATCTTTATCCAGATTGCGTTTTTGGTTCAAGTCGATTTGCTCCATCGATAATTGATATCGAAAATTTGCAGCCCGCAGTCGTCTTTGTAGTTTTCGATTAAAACGATCTTCCCATTCTGAATCTACTAAATGGCCGATAAGCTCATCTGCTGTGAATTTGTGATTAAAACCGGTTTCCATTGTTGTTTGAAATGCATTTGCCATACCATGCAATTTCATATCAACCATTTTTTGCAGCGTTGCTTGTGGAGTCATACATTTTTATGTTCTAAGGGTAATTTAAAGCAGTCCAATTGACATGATTCGATCCTTTGCTCCAGTATCTTTTTTATTGCTTTAAAAGAATAATGTTGAAATTCGATGGCTCGCTGGCAAGCATTGTTGAGCCGTTCTTTAGAATAGGATTTTTCCAGATTCAAAATTCCCAGACAAACCTTAAAAGCTTGCTCTGGATGTTGCGGCCGGGCCAACACATGTTGAATAACCTGGTGTACCGATTCACCGATGAGTTCTGACCAATCCAGAAATTTTTGTGGACACCAACCATCAACAAACAAGTGTTTAGGCGGCATGTGCTCTTTTAATGTAGTATATCGATTTCTAAAGTCAGAAGATCGATGGTGAAATGCTATCCGTATATTATCGTAAAAGCATTCAAGCGTTTTGTCTGTATAATAAATCGAGATTTTCTTACCCCGATATCTATAGGGGACACTATAATAATGCTTATCTTCCTTGAAATAAATATGATAATTAAATTGTGCTTTTGACCGGTAAAAATTTCTTTTAACATACTTGTTAGCAGGTAACGGTTTAAGAGCATCTTTTTCAATTTTATTAAATAGTACATTTCTGGAAATTTTAATTTTTTGCATG
>WJMF01000191.1 GCA_014728085.1 Candidatus Zhuqueibacterota bacterium | reverse complement strand
CGCCGCGCCTTTCAGCTCGCCGGCGCCAACACCGTGGTCATGAGCCAGTGGCAGGTGCCGGACAAGGAGACTCAGGAGCTGATGGTCGATTTTTACAAGCGCATGCAAGCCGGAAACGGCAAATCCAAAGCCCTGCGACAGGTACAGCTGGCCATGATCGAAAAATCAAGACAACGTCAGGGATTCGCGCACCCGTTTTTCTGGGGGGCGTTTGTCTGCGTGGGAGAGGCGGAGTAGATGAACCCAAAACACATTGCAACATTTATCAAAAACAAAATCGCGGCAATCCTCTTTGCCGTCATTCTTTTTTCCGCCCTCTGCCTGGGAGCCGAGCGCCTGTTTCACCACTCGTTTGAAAAATTTTTGCTCGGCACCCTGCAGCGCATCGATTATAAGCCGCAGCGCTTTTCCAACCGCATCCTCATCATCGATACCAGTCCGCTTTACGATCTGTCGATACGGCGTACGCATCGCGGCGCACTGGCAGAGCTGCTGGGAGCAATCAAACTGGGGCAACCCGGTGTCGTCGGCCTCGATATCCGGCTGGAACCGGACTCGCTATATCGCCATCCCGCAGCCGACAGTGTGTTGGGCACGGTGATCTCTGACTGGGAGAACCTCGTCGTGCCGGCCGGCATCGATCCGGTTTTCGGTATCACCGATTCTTCCCGGCTCGCCAATATTCTGATTCACGAAGGATATGAAATCCCGACCCGGCAGCAGGGATTGTTGTCCCTGCCCCTGCAGATGTTCAAGCGCACAAATCCGCAGTGGTCCCCGCAAACCGACCGCATGCACGTTAAATACGACGCGATTTATAACGACCTGGTTGCAGCCGGCCAGTGTCCGAATGCCGTCGACATTTTGAGCATCTATCACGATCCCGCTCTGTCGCTGCGGCAAAAACAGGACCAGCTCGGCATGATGCTGGCCTCGCAATTCGTGTTTGTCGGCATGTGCAATTCAGACCTGAATATCGATATGCACCAGACGCCGTTCGGCATTCAACCCGGCTTGGTGATCTGGGCGAACAGCTTGAACAATATTCTGCGACCGCACAATCAAATAACCTACTTTCCCTTGCCGGCTCTGGGGTTGTGGTTGATCCTTTCCCTGGTCATTCTCTTTTTGCTCGATTGGGTCTATGTTTCCAATCGCTACTTTTTTGCGCCCGCTTTTATCGCTGCCACGGTTTTGCAGGGGGTCATATGGCTGTTCCTTGCGGGCCATATGTATTTTAGTACACACACCTACATTCCGGTATTCAGTTTCACCATTGCCGGAATTGGCGCCTTTCCCGTGTTCTTGTGGGGCAGGGGTCTGGGAGGTTTGTTAAATGCGCGCTATCATTATATAAAACTAGGGTATTTACCCCCCTCTATCCGCAACGGCTATAAAACCTGTCTTGAAAGCAACAATGCATTCAAGCAAATCCACATCGCCTTTACCCTGGTAGAGGAATGCATCCGCTTTTCAGCTCTGCTCGGACTGGCCCAGGCGTTCAGCCGCAAAAAAGAGTTGACCCATCTTTTAAATTGGCAAAAACATGTCTACAAAAAACTGACCTTTGGCCAGTGGCAACACATCATGCGCGAGTTGTCAAAAGCCTTAAAAGACGAGAATGATATTTTAATCGACTGGAAACAGATCTATTACGACAGGACGAATAAAGGAGAATGGCAAGAAAACAAACTGAAAAAAGCGCTTGATTCCGACTTGGGTGGGTTAATGTCAACAACAAGCACTGATCTTGAAAAACGACAGCAAAAGATCAAAGTTCTGCAAGAGCATAAAAGCGGCTTGAGCAAAATTCGCTGGCTCTATTTGAAACTAGTGAACGTCAAGACCATACAGAACCTCATCCGGCTCTTTGGTGACGAAATGGACACGGACTTTTATAAAACCCATCTCGATAACACCAAAACCCTGATCGGCATTCGCAACAAAATGGCCCATGACCGCGGTGTCTTTATGCAAAACCAGCATTATGAAACCCTGTTCAAGAGCTATAAAAAATGGCTGGATATCTATTTCGAAAAACTCGGGTTCTGGAAAAACGCAGTCATAAAAACCGGGAACAGCTGTTGCACCCTGCGCATCGATGGCCATCGCTTTGATCTGGAACCGTTTTTTCTCATCCACAAATGCGACCACCATCTGCAGCAGGAATTTTTCATGCTCTATGCCATCGATGATTCCAAACAAAGCCTGCACTATAGCGGCAAAGCGCGGGATTGCAAGCTGACCGTTGAAAACGCCGAAGATCAAATTGAGGAGATTTTCTCGCGATTGCGACCGTAAGCTGATTGAATTCCGCAAAGCAAATCAAGAAATAAATTAAAAAAAATCTCTGCGATCTCTTTGCGGTCTGCGATTTGAGTTTTTAACGTGCTGTGTCCAACACAGCTGCTCCGCGACACACCCGGGATGTCCCTGGCACCCGATATCGGGCACAGAATTCAGAGCGAAAATAAGCAAATAAGGTTAAATTTGGGGGGAGCGTTTGGCTACCAAGGTTGAAAAAATAAGGTAAAAGCCGTTCCGTTTTTCCCGCCGTTTCTTTGCGGGCTCGGCGGTTTGAGTTTTTAACGTGCTG
>WJMF01000190.1 GCA_014728085.1 Candidatus Zhuqueibacterota bacterium | reverse complement strand
CGTTTATTTGCAATAATAGTTATTCAAGCGACAAAAATCAAGTAAAAATACAAAAAAGGGTGTATTTATCCAATGGCGTTGCTTTAAGACATTGCGCAGCCTGAAAATCAGGCAGGAGATAAGGTGAGAATAATTAAATAGCCCGGACTCGATCTGAGTGACGGCTTTCACACCTGGCAGGTGCAGGCGATTACCAATGACGGTACAAAAATTCTCTCCTCCGAAACCTGGTCGATCCGGGTCGATAACAGCGCTCCTGATCCGTTCGCCCTGATCGCCCCTGCAGATCACAGCTGGACCAACCAAACCATCCCCCTGATCTGGCAACCGGCCAATGACACCGGATCACAACTGTCGCACTATCAATTATACATCAATGATCAACTCAGGGTTGATCAGATTCCGGCAGATCAAAACAGGGTCAATTTACCGCCGATACGGGATGACGGTGCTTATACCTGGAGCACCCGCGCTGTGGATCACGCCGGCAACAGCCGCGAGGCACCGCCCAGAGTCTTAAACGTCGATCAAACCGGTCCTGAACTTTTTGCCGCACTTGCACCGGAAAACCATTCCTGGACAGGCGATTCCCTGCAGGAATTTCGCTGGCAGGCAACCGCCGATGCCGGCATCGGCTTGCAGCACTATCGCTTGGTCATTACAAACGATCCGAATCAACGCCAGGTCACCATCGACAGTACCCGCTACAAACCTGTTGAAGAACCGCTGAGCCACGGGGCTGTTTCCTGGCGGGTTCAGGCCTGCGATTCACTGGGCAATTGCACCGAAACGAATTTATTTTTTCTCAATGTAGACCTCAAACTCCCTTCCGCATTTAGTCTGATGACCCCCGAAGACAGCAGCTGTGTTGCGCTTCCCACACCGGATTTTACCTGGTCGACATCCGCCGATGCCGGATCGGGTTTGTCCGGTTATCAGCTCTGGATCGACGGACAGTTAAACCGGGATCAAATATCGGGCAACTCGTCCGCACCATCCGCTGCCCTGACCGAAGGGCCGCATACCTGGTTTATACGCGCTGTCGACAACGTCGGCAATTATCGCCAGTCGCCACCACGCCTTGTCTATTGCGACTGGAATGCCCCGGTTGCCCCCGAGCTCGTCTTTCCCGGGGATAACCACACGGTTGTCTCCACTCTTCCCGTTTTTCGCTGGAGCGGTGGCCATGATTCGGGTTCCGGTATCGCCTCTGCCGATATTTTTATCGATGGAGCAAAAGCTGGAACCGTCCTGCAAAATGATACCCTGTTTATCGCACAGCAACGGCTGAACCAGGGCTCTCATACCTGGTGGGTCACGGTTATTGACCGGGCCGGAAACCCAAAGAGCTCGCCAATCCATTCTTTTAATGTCGATACCACCCGGAATGTTACACCGGTTATCAATCCCATAGCCGATATCGCCATCGATGAAGGGGAAACCCTCGCATTACAGGCCACTGCCACGGATCAGAACGATAGCGACGTTCTGCGCTTTTACGATGACAGCGACCTGTTCGATATAGGCCTTTTAACCGGTGTTATCGATTTTACGCCGACAACGCATCATACCGGCGAGTACGCCATTACCATCATTGCCACTGACGGACACCTTTCAGACTCGACGCGATTTACCCTGACCATCGGCGATGTTAATCATGCACCGGAACCGTTCTCATTACTGGCCCCCGCCGACAGGGCTGAAATAGACACTCTGAATCCTGAATTCATCTGGCAGGCGGCACATGATCCGGATGCCGGTGATTCGCTTTATTACACTATCGAACTCGGCACCGATTCCAGCTTTAGCCGCATCATCTATACGGAGACCTGTACCGATACCGCATTTGCATTGTTTGTTACCTTGTCAAACCATTCAACCTATTACTGGCGCGTCTGCGCTTTTGATCGCGATAAGGCATCCTGCTGCTGCAGTAGTGATTTCAGCTTTACAACAAATAAACTTTCAAGTCATATCATTGCGAATGATGAAACCGGTGCCATCGATACATACCGGCTCTTGCAAAACTATCCCAATCCCTTTAACGCCTCAACAACCATCGAATTCTCCCTGCCCAAAGCCGGCCATGTCAATCTCGGCATTTATAATTTGCAGGGACAGTGCATAAACGTGTTGGCAGATCAACAGATGCCGGCCGGGTGGTATCGATATAGTTGGGAAGGGATCGGTATGGATGGGTGGGCAGTGACGTCGGGAATTTATCTCTGCCATTTAAGGGCGGATGCGTTTGAACGGGTTTTGAAGATGATGTATGTGCGGTAGATTTAATTTTTTTGATATGTTGGATTACCTGGGTCAATTAACCTTAAGGATTCTTATACATAGTAAAAATGCAATTCCTATGATTGGAGAAAAAATGAACAAAAAAATCTTTTTCATAATAATTTTGATCATGTTGGCTTTTGGGAATCTTTTTTCACAAATACCGGGTGTATCCCCTCAGTTAACAAGAGAAGAAAAAAAATACAAAAATTGGAGCAAGCTATTCAATTATTACAAAAAAGAGTGAATGAATTGGAAATGAAAATTAATTCTTTAATTCAAGCTCAGTCATCTATTTCAGCAAAACCAAACATTGAAAAACCTTCAAAGATCGAAATTGAGCAGGCAATTAAAAAATGTTTACATAAACAAGTACCCACAACCTGGTCTGGTAGTTTGTTAGGAGGCAAGAATGCTCAAATCGATTATATAAAAATCATTGAAATTGGGATATATAAT
>WJMF01000039.1 GCA_014728085.1 Candidatus Zhuqueibacterota bacterium | reverse complement strand
ATCATTATCGCGAACGCGAATCGCTTCACGACCGGTGTGAATAAAGGTACAGTTTTCGAATTTTGCATAATTAAAAGTATTCGGCTCTTTCAGATAAACACCTTCTTTTTCGCAATCCCTTAGTATCGTATCAACGATAATCAGGGAATCAACCATAGAGCTACCGTAAACCTTAACCAGGGTTTCCTTGGCGGTATGGCCGTAACAGCCCATAATCTTTAAAATCGCATCAGTACCGCCGTTGTCAACCCGGATGAGATGTTTGGCGTTGAAAAATTCGACACCGACAAGGGTCAGGTTGCCGCCGCCTTCGAGCTTAAAAACACCGTCGGATTCACCATAGTCGTCGTTTTGAATCTTGGGCATCTGTGTCAGTCCTTCACGGGCACGCACGGTAATGCTCTTGTCCAGCACTATGCTGCTGGTCTCCAGATAAAGCCCGCCATTGGTGACCAGCTCGATGATATCGCCATCTTCTGCGGCATCATAAGCTGCAGCGATTTGGTCGGTTCCTGCTTCCACCAGGTGTACCGTGGGCAATTCAAGCGTCGGATCCCAGCGCAAATCTCCCATGGCAAATCCGTCATCAGCCATGGCTAAAACCGGAGAATCCATTGCCAGGGTATAATCACCGGTCGTCGGATCGGTATAGAGCGGATCAACCGCCAACATGCCATCGCCAACCGTAGCATTATCGGTGGTGTTTACATCTCCGGCGTTGAAGAGATTGCTATGATGGATGGTTGAGTTTCCAAAAAGCCGGATAGCATCACTGTTTGTGCCCAGCTTATTGGTGATCATCGAGTTTTTAACCGTTACATTCTTGACGCCTTCAGGATAGACAGCGCGATAATCCTTGTCATAAGTTATGGAATCAAAGGTACAATGATTGATCATCATAACGGCATCGTCATTGTCGCGAGCGCGAATAGCTTCACGACCGGTATGCAGAAAGGTACAATTCTCGAAATGGGCATATTGAAAGGTATTGGGTTCTTTCAGATATATGCCTTCTTTTCCGCAATCGCGCAGAATGGTATTCTTGATGATGAGAGAATCCAGCCAGGAGCCGCCATAGAGTTTAACCAGGGTTTCCTTGGCGGTATGGCCAAAAGAATCCATGATTTTGAGTACCGCGCTTGAGGAATCGTTATCGACACGGATAAGGTGTTTGGCATTGAAAAATTCCACTCCGATCAGGGTCAGGTTACCACCGGCGATCATCTTAAACACACCGTCGGATTCGCCGAAATCATCATTCTGAATCTGCGGCAACTCTTCCAGCCCCTCCATAGCGCGTATGGTGATGCTCTTGTCCAGCTCGATACTGCCGGTCTCAAGATACAATCCGCCGTCAGTAACCAGTTCGATGATATCACCATCAGCAGCGGCTTCGACAACCGGCCCAAGTACATCGGTACCCGCTTCAACATAATGAACGGTTTGAGAAAATGACGGATTAACGATAAACAACATGAAAACAAAACATACGAAAATAAATGGTATCTTTTTCATATCTTCCTCCCGATTATGAGGATTTTAACGAATTATAATAGTTGAGAGTGCAGAGGGCCCTCACCTCCTTTCGCTTCACAGGTTTGATAATCCATTTAATAAAAGCCTCACCTCCTTTACGTTTTATTTGATTACGATCATTTTTTTTACCTGTTCAAAATATCCTGAGCTGAGCTTGTAAAAATAAACACCTGTCGGAAGATCAGAGGCGTTTAAGTTGATTTCATGTTCGCCGGCGGTAAAATGTTTTTCAAAAAGGGTGAACATCTCTTTTCCCAACACATCGTAAATGGTCATCGTCGCGCTTCCGGGCTTTTCAAGAGAAAAGATGATAGTCGTTGTCGGATTATAAGGATTGGGATAATTTTGTTCCAGTTTGTATACTTGTGGATTTTTAGACCAATCTGCAACGGCAGTAGAGGATGACTCAAACGTAACGCTAAAATTAACTGCGGAATTGACGTCTACCGTCACCGGATTATCGGAACCGGCCAAATCTCCTCCCCATCCCGCAAAGGTCCAGGCGGAATCGGGCGCTGCCGTTACAGTGGCTTGAGTCCCTGCCGGAAAACTGCGTCCGATCAATGGCGGATCGCAAACGACCGAACCGTCGCCGGTTTTGGTATAATTAAAGGCAATCCGGGTCGGAGCGTTTGTCGCCCAGCGACGGTCACCAAGAGGACCGTTATCAGAGGCGCCGAAATAAGCCGGCGATGCGGCCTGCAGGGTGTAATCCATAGTAGCTGCATCGGCATACATGGGATCAAAGCCATAGATGGTATGTTCATCTACACCCATACCCTGATTTTTGGATACGTAAATTTCCGTCCCCTCGTCTGTGCCATCAAGAGTGGTGATGTTAAAAGAATCGACACAGCAAATATGCGAGCCGGGTCGCTGAATCTGAACGAGAAAATCGGTACGGTCCAGCCGTGATATACCGGGCAGGCGGCTGTTGGTGATAATAACATTTCTAAACGTTGTGCCAAAGTTGTTTTTGATATAGCACACTCTGGTGGCACAATTATTTATCGTAAGGTTTTCGAGCATGACATAGGCGTCTTCTGTGGTTTCATCGGTATCAGCATAAAATCGAATACACTCAGCATCAACATCGGTAAATGTGCAGTTTCTCACGATTAGCGTATCGGCAACCCGGTCAATGGGATATTTTTCCGTTTCGGTAAGCCGTATGGCTTCATCTCCGATTCGATGGAAGGTGCAATTTTCAAAAACAATGGTGCCGGCTTTAATGGTGGGATCATTTTGACCATCCGGCCGGTTGAAATAGAGGGCATGCCCGCCATTCATTTCGGGCACGACTTGTTTGTCACGAATAATATTCCTGAAATCACAATTTTTAACCCGAAGATTGGTGCCGATTTTAACAAATTTCTGCCCGCCGGGATAATCGTTCGGCGTATGTTGGACACGAAGGGCATATTTCATTCCGTGGCACTGTTCGTGACCCCCGTCAAAGGTGACGCCTTCAACAGTCAGATCATTGCAGACATAAAAAATCTCCAGCACATTGGAATCCGGATCGCTATGCGTGATAATCGGTTTTTCCGCCAATCCCGGTGCCGCCAGTATGGTCAGTGGTTTTTCAATCAGCATGGGTACCGTATCCTGCGTTGTGTAAACCCCACCCGAGGTCACCAGGACAATTGAATCGACATTGTTGTGAAAAACATACTGAAGCGCGAGGTTAAAGTCGTATTCATCTGTCGCTTCGATCTTTGACGCGAAAAGCGTATTGGCCATCAAGAGAAGAACAGATGCCACAAATAAGGTTTTAGCAAACTTCATGATTTTTTCTCCTTTTTTTTTATCATCCTAAAACGACAGTTAATACGCTTGTCCCTTCTTATCACCTCCCTTTTGTTAAAAGATATAGGTATAGCCGATCGATAAATTATCCAGGTTGATTACGTTATAATTAATATTGCTCATATATTGATCATAATATTTGAGCCTTCGGATTTCATAGGCGACATCAAGGCGTCCCATATCGAAAAGTTCAAGACTGAGGCCCATACTGTAACTGTTGGCGGCTGGACCTCTGTCCTTAAAAGCGGATCCATCCGGCAGAAAAGTCTGGGGTAGATATTGATATCCGGCCATCAGGGTTAAAGCCGATGAAAGTTTTACGCCGGCACCAAATCGCAGAATATGCTGATCCATCCAGGCATTATGAGTCGTATCCGTATGATTGTCGGCAAATTCAAATTCGGATGCACTATAATGGGTAAACTGATAATCAAAAGAAAATAGAAAACTCGATGTCGGAGTCAGATGAAAACCAAGACTGTATTGTGCCGGCAATTTTGCCTTATCTTCACCGGATGTTGTTGTAACTGCAGAACCGGCACTGTCCGTGATTGTTTGGGTATATTCCCATTCACGGCTTATGGTACGGGGTAGTAGAATATTAATCCCAATTGAAAAATCATCAAAATTGTATATGCCGCCAATCGTCGCCGATATTGCGGAAAAAGTTGAGGAACCCGAGTATTGGGTCTTTAGACTGTCAAATCCAAAGCGAAAGCTGTTTTGATCCGCCAGATCAAAGTAGCCATACTTGTTGAGATATTGGCGATCTTCGCTTTCCCCCCTGAGCAAATTCAATCCCATACCCAGATGAAGCCGTTTGCTGAATGCAAGGCCAAAGCCGATTCTACCACTTTGTAAATCTCCGGTTCGTTGACGTAAAAATCGGTACCAATCCACGCGAACGGTATCCAGTCCTGTTACTCTTTCAGGCATATTGTACCTGGTGTATCCCAAATGGGGATCGAGATAGGTGTCATTACGATCAAAATCCAAGACATTGAAATCATTCTTATAAGCAGCTGATATGGTCATTTTTTTATTCATTACCCGAAAGGGATAAGCAATGGCAATGGAATTAAGTGCAAATCCATTCTTCTCCTGCACCCAATCCGCTGCTTCTCCACTAAATGGCTCCAGCCCGGTATCGGGCAACCGTACCTGATAGGAGGTATCGATGGCGAGTTCATCATCCCATATCGGCAGACCCGTTAAAGGATCGATATTCGCCGGATCCGGCGTATACAGGCCTTCCAGGTAAAAAGGCAGTGTAACAAAAAGGCGATTGGGACGATATTCCTGATTTTCATGCCATTTCTTGCCGTAATTGTTTACCGACACGGAAAACGCAAAATTCTCTATAGCCGATAATCCCGCAGGATTATAATATAGCGATGCAAGCTCACCCGACATTGACGTAAAGGCGTTGCCCATAGCTATCGCTTTAACGTCATAGTCCCGGATCTCTGAAATCCCCTGGAAAGCCAAATCGTCGCCGCGGTGCTGTGACCATGCCGATGAAAACACAAACAACGCAATAAAAGCGATGAGGATATTGAGATTCAATCGGTTATAATGAAACAAGGAAATAAACATATTGATTTCTCCTCAACTATTTAGAATTCAAATCCAACAGAGAACCGGTTTATATCGCCCAAATAGTCGCCGTAATCATTATAGGAATAATCCACTTTAATAATCTTGTATTTGAGTCCAAATCCGAGGCAAAGTCCTGCAGAGTCATAGTTGACTTTATAGCCACCGCGGAAAAAGAAAAGATCGGCAAAAGCGTACTCCATGCCAAAATTATATTGCTGGTCGTAATCACGCGGCTGGACGATATCGAAAGAAAAGAGCAAAGATTGGTTGGTCGTGGTCAGGAACAAATTATTTTCGGGAGAAACGAAAAGGGCGGAAATACCGATATTCATCGTTTGCGGCAACGGATAGGATTTATCATAGTATTCGACTTTCGGTCCAAAATGTCGGAGTGTTGCGGCTAATTTAATGCTGCGCCAGCCTGTGTTATAAAAAATACCGCCATCAAACATGAGTACGGACTTTTGCTTGACGTCCATATTTTCAGTCGCATATTTTGCGGTAACACCAAAAGAAAACTTGTTGGTCAGCATGCGGGCAAACCCAATCCCCAGCACATTGGCGCCGGGGTTGATAATTTCGCCGGTCAGACCCGGATTATAACCATCGGCAAGGGGTTTCAATTGTTCGACCGTTGTAACCTCTATCTCACCATAATCCGCGTACATGCCCATGATCCCTATGGCCCAAATACCATTATACGAGTAAGAGGCTGAAAACGATCTTTGACCGGTATCGAGAAACCAGTCAACATCAGAAAGAGCAGCTGAAAAACGATCCTGTTGAGTCAGCATAGCCGGATTCCAGAACATTGCATCAGCACCGATAGCAAGCGAAGAATAGGCTTCGCCCAAAGCCGTAGAACGTGCACCGGGCATGACTTTTAAAAACTGAAATGAGGTCACTCCCACCTTTTTGAAAGCAAAGAGCTGTCCCCCCGTTAAAAATGAGCTGATCAGGATAAAAATGATCGTTAATTTTATATGGTTAAAGCGTGCCATAAACCATTCTCCACATTTATTTCATAATAATGAATTTACCGCTTGCCCGATCCCCATCAGGTGTCGTAACGACATAAAAATAAATGCCGGATGCCATTTCCTGATGATTCAGGGTAACCTGGGTTTTATTGGTTGAATAGACAGGCTGATCGTGTTCGATGACATCGACCAATTGACCGGCATAAGAGTAGATCCGAATGGTACATTTTGCCGGTAAACCGTAAAATCCCAGCGTTTCCTCCGGCAATCCCTGAAACCCGGATCTCTCCATAAAAGGATTGGGCACAACATAAACTTTGTCCATTTTCTCTACGGAACGGATGTTTTTTTGCCAAAAGGTTGCATTGGACTTGCTGCTTTGCCTGCCGTTTTCATCCACGGAAGAGATGGCATAAAATCTGGTATCGCCGACGCTGAAGGAGATATCTTCATCGATATATTCGTACAGACCCTCCTGATTCATGGCTTGTCCGACATCGAGGCTATCGATAATGGCCCATGGCCCCATTCCGGCAACGCTGCGGTAAATATAGTATTTTGAAATAGTACTTTGCAGATAGGGGAAATTTTCCTGATCCGGCTTCCAGTTGAGACGAATTCTTGCATCCGGTGTATTTTGAATAAAAAGAGCGGGCGCCGGCGGGGGTGGCGATGGCAGGCTGTAAACCCCGTCTCTTGGATGATCTTCAGGCCAGACCGGCGCGGCCGGTTCATAACCGAGATAAGCTTCGAATGCCTTGCGGGTTACATCGTGAACCGTTACAACATCCGAGTTGACATAATCCGGATATCCAAAATCATCAATATAGCGCTCGGTCAGGGTTTCGCCATTGATGACCACAGGACGGTTCCAGCTGGGAACATAGGACCACTGATCCGTTTTACTGCCTCCCTCAACCCGTTTACCCGGCTCTGCGCCATAGCCGATGACTTCAGCAATTGAAAACTCGATTTTATCGCCGGGCTCGAGCGTATAAGGACCAAAGGTTATTAATCGCATACCGGCATCCGCCGTTTGCCGGTAATTAAAAGCCGCTCTGCCGATCCAGCGATGTTCAGGGTCCGGCGGATCTGCCCAGGTGGTACTGCGCAATTTGTAGACCCCGCTCCAGCGCGTTACCGGATTAAAAGGGTCCTTTTCATGCATCATTTTCTGGCTGTTGGTGTTTCCCGTACTCACCTTGTTACACCAGGGCTGTTTCATATGAAAATTTTCATCCACTTCAAAATACCAGGTATAATCATAGTTTCCCTGATCATCCGGCAGCTCGTTTTTGAACGCAAAGTGATGAATGTTGGGATCATAATTCTCTGCAAACACCGTGGTCGAGCGAATCCGCCCCTGTTGCGCCGTTTCCGATTCATTCTCCAAACCCAGCACCGCCGCCGTATCTTCGAGCGCCGCCGGCACCACCTTTGCGAGATGATTTGTATCATAGTAAAGAACCGCCCATCCAGGTGCCTGTGGACTGCACAAGCCACCACCATTCTTGCCGGTCTCGGCAAATTCCAGAAACAGATCCTTATTGGGTTCCGGTTTGGCCATGATGTCTTCAGTGACGTTCATTTTGAGATTAAGATTCCAGCTCAGCCAGTATTCCGCATCCCAAAAATTGCGTAAATCGCCACGGTAGATTCCCTGCTCGTATTTCCATTCCTGATACCAACGCTGAAATCCGTACATAGACGGAGCAAATCCATAATTGAAACAAACCATCACATCTTTAAGCGTTGTGGTTTGTTCAATGGTATTGGTCTTTCCATCGGTATCACCGGTGTATTCGAACATATATTCATAAATGATAAAGTCATCATAATCGGGAAAACTCCAGGCACGGGAAGTTCGCGTCACCGTGATCCCTACGGGAGTACCCCAGCTGGCGGTAATGATCTCTTCCGCTTCATTCGGATTATAGTCCGGATTGACCGTGCCGTCAGCAAGGACGGGAAAATTTTCCACTTCATCTATCGACAGCGGAAAACTCCAGCGGTTGAAGACCTTTTCCGGACTGCTCGATCCGACAGCGCCGCAGAGCGCAAAGAGACGATTATCCTCCCCGGGCAACCCATCCAGATTGGCGCCGATATAGACACCGGCACCCAAAAGATTGTGTTGACCGCTGTACTCTATACCATTGACAATTGTCGCGGAACGGGAAGGCCATTCCATTAGCGGCACGCTGGTTTGATTTCCCGCTTCCCCGGTTTGCCACGCTCTACCGATTTCACCGGTATTGAAAACGGTCTCATGTAGCATACCCCGGTCATGAATGCGGTAATCCTTGACCTGTGAATACAAGACCACGTTCAACATCAATACAATGATAAAGCAGATAAAATAATTTTGAGTTGTTCGCATATTAACATACTCCAAATCTTGAATTAATATTCAATCACACAACCAATACGAAAATGCCTGGGTTCATTGTTCAAAAGATAGAGCTCCTGACTGGTTATATAAGGTGCATATTCCTTATAAGTTAAGACCTCTCTGCGATCGGTATGCCAACGCGTATAAGCCTCCTGACCGCTGGTAAAGGTGCGGGAATAATGCCATCTAATCTCATTGAGCAAATTGTATCCTTCAACATAGAGTAAAAAGTTGGTGTTTTTATATTCCAGCTGTTTCTGAAGCCGCATTCTCAGATTCTTTTCCCATGGTGTTCGCTGATTGTAGCGCAATCCTTTACCGGTTTCATCCCAGGTATAGGGACGGCCTGACATGATGCGGTAGGTTCCGCTAAGACTCAAATTCGACAGGGGCCTGAACCCAAAGATAGAAAACCATCCTGAAGAGGGAGTACGGTATTTGAGTTGAATAACAATCTTGTGGGTGCGGTCAAAATCAAGATAGACATCTTCAGGATCGGGCAATTCGGTATAACCGTATTTGGGATCCGGGGTTTCGAAAAAGGTTACCGGAGCGTTAAAGGCATTGCTGCTCTTACCGGTCGCCGCTTCCCAGTTGTAGCGAATATAGCCGCGAAGACTACCGCGCCGTCTTTCCAGGTCGACATGAAATCCTTTAATATCAGCATAATCACGGTTAACAAAAGTGCGGTACTCGGTCTGTTGTTCATCGATATAATATGCCGTTTCAATGAGATTCCTCACATCTTTGTAATAAGCACTCAAATCCAGATTAAATCCCCACGGAAAAGAGTTGACAATCCCGATATCATAAGAGTTTGTAATTTCAGGCTCGAGACGGGGGTTTCCGATCGCTTCAATGTCATTATTGATGGTGATTTGATTGAACAAAATCTGATTAAAAGCCGGCCTCTGCATGAACGTTCCGTAATTCAGATGGAATACGGTCTGTTCCGAAATCGGAAAGGAGATACCAATTCGCGGCTCCAGCTTGTAGGACACTTCAGCCCTTTCTTTTGCCGCTCTTTCACGATTGTAATAGGCGACATTTTCTTCTGCAGTAAATTCCGGATTTCTCAGCGGCGAAAATTGATCCGCAAAATATTCGGTATTAAAGTTGTAAAAATCAAGACGCAAACCGACATTTGCGATCAATCCCTCGAATTCCATTTTATCCTGGATATAAAGAGCACCTTCGTAGGGCTGTTTCGCAAACTCGACATCGCGGTAATTCCCATAGCTATAGGTATTTTCTTTGCGATCCACATCCAGATCATAAAAAGAGAATTGAATTCCTGTTTTCAGCAGATTGCTCTGATTCACCTGACTGGTCAGGCTGCCTTGAAGGTTATAGGTGCGGGTTTTAACATCTCCCTTGTCATCCTCCGCCCGCCCGACACGTAAATAAGGCGGGCCATTATAGTCGACCCAATTACTGCTCTTGGCATAATCGACGACAAACTCATCTTCTGCCATCAATTCAATACGCTCCTCTGAATCGAGATCAAGTAAATTCATCTTAACATCCATAAAGGTGGAATTGTTGAAAATATGATTCCATTCAACCCCGTATTGAAAGGAAGTATTGATTTCCTTGGACATACTCAATTCACGGTCGAATAAAATGCGTCTCCAGTAGCCGCTTTGGTCAAATTCACGGTCATAGATAAAATTGAATTTAAATTTATTATTCAGTCCCATATTGTAGGTAAGATTGCTCATAAGCTGGCGGTTCTGTTGCGGATAGGGTGTGGGTATGATCTCTTGTTCAATGTCCTGGCTCATAGCAAAAAATAATCTCATATTCTTGGAAATCGGTCCACCCGTCGATAGCGTCAGTTCATAATCGACATCATCGTCATATTCCATACCTACCTCGCGATGGGCCATCAACCACTGAACGCGTGATAATGAGGCGATTTTTAGAGAATCACGGCGTTTTTCAGCATCAGAAGGAGGTGGCCAGCGACTCAACCATTCACTCACAGGAAGGTATCTGGGGCCGAATCCAAAACCTTCATCGAATAAAGGCTTGCCCGGCTGTGTGGGATTTTCCTTGAGCCATTCTGTGGTATCGATGAGCATATTGTAATAATCGAGATTTTCAGGCGAATAGGGAGATCCCCCCTGATAATAAGCAGAGCCATCTTCATTGAAGCGCTGTTCCCAGACTTTGTAATACGGCACAGTAAAAGAGAATTCAACCCGTGATGTCCATCGGCTTTTACCCTCCTTGGTGACCATATTTACCACACCAGACTGGGCGTTACCATATTCGGCGGAGAAACCGCTCGTATAAACCTCTACCTGTTGCAAACCGCTGACATCGGGATTAAAAGCTCTTTCATTGGTTAAAGGATTGACAATAGCCGCACCGGCCAGTAAATACCTTGCTTCACCCGCACGGCCGCCGCGAAAGTGCTCGCCCACCACTTCGGACTGAAGATCGAGAATATCGGTGATATCGGAAATTCCGACATCATCCTGAATATCAGGCACATCATAGGTTTTTCGCGTGGCAGTCAAGTCCGGTTGCACCACATCCTCGGAGTAGGCGGTTACCGTGACCGCTTCTCCTTCCAGCGCCTGTGGCATCAACTCAAAATTGAGACGCGTTGTTTTGTCGACACGTACCAATACCCGTTCTCTCACCTCGGGCCGGTAGCCCATATATGAGACTTTGACGCTATAACTCGCCGGCGGTATGTTGATGATAAAGTATTGGCCATCCAGATTGGTTGCCGCTCCCATGGGATTGTCCAGCTCAATGGGCTCATTTTTGGACCAAATTTGGGTAATGATCACATTTGCCCCTGCCAGCACCTCTCCGGTTTCACTATCGACCACTTTACCAGCGATTTTACCCGTCGTTCCGGCGAACAAAAAGTGAACCCCAAGTATCAGGACAAGAAGAACAAACAACCATCTTATCTTCATTGCTTTCATTAAACATCTCCTCACTTGGTCGAAAAATTAATGTTCTTTTTATTCACAGTCAATTTTTAGATAGCTGCCTTTAAAGTTCTGTGTCCGCGCTTCAATAACCGCCTCGCCCGGACGCGTGCATTTGAATTCAATTGCAGCGCGGCCATTGGCAAATTCTATCACATTGCTGCGCGTCGGCGTGCCATAATTTTGATAAAGATGTCCGACACCGTTGTGGTCGAAATAAATCCGGTCATTTAAATCCAGACACAACCGCCCGTTTTTATCAACGACTTTTGCTTCGATAAGATAACCCTCGTTTGTTTTTTCCGAACCCAGTAACAATTGATCGGGTTTGCCCGGCTTTTCCGTCATATAGGTAAACAAGAGCGTGTCCGCAGCAACCCTGCGGTCATCAATGCCACCAAAAGCAATGAGCTCGTTTTCGCCGGGACGAAACACAGCCTGCCAATGAAATCCGGTGGCCGGATAATCACTGATGTTACGGCTTTTTTTGCCCAGAGACGTACCGTTCAAAATCAGTTCCACATCCTCGCAGTTGCTATAGACACAGACCTCGCTGGGCTTGCCCTCACGCCCGCTGCGCACCGGCCAGCTTTGCGACTCGATGTAACAAAAGTGCGGTTCTGTGGTCCAGTAACTCTTGAATACATAATAGGCGTCTTTGGGATTTCCGGCACGATCCACGAGCCCCTTTTGATTGATATAGGGAATCGGATTTTCCGGTCTCAACGGCGTGGCGAAATCCTTAAACGCCCACTGCGCATTGCCGCTAAACCAATCGAGCTGCTCTGTGACCATCAAATGCCAGTCGAACAGGTCGACAATATAATTTTCATTCCAGTTGCCGATTTTGGAAGCATTGAGTACTCCACTCATATTGGGTTGTTCCGCCCACTCGTTCTCTTTCAGTCTGCCTTCACCCGTGATGGGATTTTCCTCATGGCGGCCGACATGACTGGAACCGCCATACTCTGCATGCATAAAACGGGGATATTTTTTTCTCGCTTCTTCCAGAGCCTGCTTGTAGGTTTTATAAACACCCGAGTACCAGCCGGCCCAGATCGAAGGTGAAAACACATCGGTTATGTGCGCCCCGTCATAATATTTTCGCATGGTGGTGAGCCGGTAAGGGTCCAGCTCATGGACAAGCTCATTCAAACCGGCAAGATAGCGATTCAAAGCCTCTGAATCACCCCCATTGGGAAAATCCGGCAACCAGTATATTTCATTACCCAAAGACCAGAGTATAATGCTGGGATGATTGTAGTTTTGCAGTATTTGCTCCTTCAACAAACGCCTGGTATTTTCCTGCCAGACCTCACCCCCCATACCACCGCGACACCAGGGTAATTCGTCCCACACCAGCAAACCGAGTTCATCGCAGGCGCGATAGACCTGGGGATCCTGCGGGTAATGTCCCAGGCGGATAAAATTGGCGCCCATCTCCTTAATCATCCTGATATCCCGCCGGTGCAGCGAATCCGGCAAGGCATTTCCATATCCGGCGTGCTCTTCATGCCGGTGTGTTCCCCGCAGCAAAAGGCGCTCGCCGTTGAGAAAGAAGGGACCACCTTCCTTGAATTCAAACCAGCGAAACCCAAACGGCTGTTGCAGCTGATCCCGGCCGATCAAACTCCTGAGATCAATTTTTAAGGTGTAGAGATGAGGATGAGCCGGAGACCACAGCATTGGTTTCTCTACCAGTGGCAGCTCCATTGTTGTGGTGGAAACGTCCGGGGAAATCGTTCGATCGAATTGTCGATGCCATACTTTTTGACCGTTGCCATCGACAAGTGTCATCAAAATACGCAAGGCCTGGGGGGAGGGGGTTGTATTGATTATATCCAGATCGATGACGGATTCGGCCGTTTCGGCATCAACCCGGGGTGTGGATATTCTCGCCTGCTTTATATAGACATTGGGAACTGACTTCAGCCAAACATCTCGACAGATTCCGCCATATATGACAAAATCCGATTTCTGCGAGGGAATAAGATTGCGATCGATTGAATTATCGACACGAATATCAAATGTATTCATGTTGCCGGGCTCGATAAAGGGTGTAATATCGATTTCAAAGCCGACATAACCGCCTGAATGTCCACCTGCCCGCTGTTCGTTTACATACACATCACAGCGCATGTTCACCCCCTCAAAAGCAAGTATCAGCCGACCGTCATGCTTTTTCGGAATGAAAATCTCCTTGCGATACCAGCCAGCCGCCCGCCGGTAACCGGGTTGGCTATCGACCGCATCGAAGCGGTTCCAGGTATGCGGTAAATTCACCTGCTGCCATTGGACCGAAGCGTCGAGCTGACCGAGCTGACTCGTCGAATTCTCCAAATAGCTCCAGCCCTTATTGAGACAATAGACCTGCCTGACATTATCCTTCAGAGTACCGTTATAATAGACTCTTTCTTCTCCGGCGTATACATCTGCGGCAAAAACCATACAACAGAGAACAGCCAAAGAAAAAAACATGGAAATGAAACGAAACGTTCTGCTTGAGATCTCTTTTTGCACCATAGTTATCCAATCCAAAAACTGTACAGGAATAATTTAATTTAATAAACTCCATCATCGGTTAAGATGATTTGCCTCTCTATAAATACTTACATATTCAATCGACGATTATCAACGTATTAACGGTTAATAACAGGCTATTAACTTTTTCTTGTTTTTATGGAAACGGTTAATTATAATTTAAAAACCTGTCATCAACTTTTTATTGCATAAAATGAACAAGAAAAAAATAGAGTTCCATCTCGAAAAAATCATGCAAAGCAGAGAATTTGCTGATTCTGAAACCTATAAACACCTCCTGGTGTATCTGGTCAAAGCCTCGCTTGCGGGACAACAGCCGAAAGAAGCGACCATTGCCTATGATGTCTTTGGAAAAAAATATGATCAAGCTTCAAAAGACGACACCACTGTCCGGGTTTATGTCCACAATTTGCGCAAGAAACTGGACAGCTATTATCTCAATGAGGGCTGTAAGGATTCTCTGGTCTTTTCTATTCCCAAGGGCCATTACAGGGTCGTCTTTAAAGAAGTACAAAAGAACAAATCACAATCCTCCAGGATTCTCTTTCCCACTCTGAATATTGCATTTCTAATTATAACCTTGCTGATCGCCTGGTTCTGGATACATAAAGAAAGCTCGAAATCAACATTTATACATATCCCTGCTGATAATCCGGTTTGGTCAACTTTTATTAAAAACGACCTGCCGACACTGATCGTATTGGGAGATTATTACCTCTACAAAGAGTACATACCAGGATGGGGACTTTCGTATGTCCGTGACGTTCAGATCAATTCCGATAAAGATATGCAGGCCTGGCTGAATCAAATAGAAGATCAAGGCAGGACCCTTTCTCAGACAACACATTCCTTTTTGGGAAAATTCGCACCGTGGAGTTTGACCAACATCCTTCCCACATTCTGGAAAGCCGATAAAACCGTTGATTTAAAATTATCTTCAAATCTGCAATGGGAAGATATCAGGAGTAAAAACATCATATTCGTCGGCTCTTTTAAGACGTTTCGCCTTCTCAACAACCTTGTCCGCAATCTGAGTTTTAATTATCAAATTTATCCCAACCAGCTCGATTTCATCGATGCGGAGAAGGATACGGTTTATTCCTATAATGCTTCTACCATTACGGATACCGAGTATGTTGAAGACTATGGCGTTGTCGCCAAGCTACCCGGCGTAAATAATAATGCCATCCTTATTTTTGCCTCAACGCATGATGTCGGACATATCTCCATGGTCGATCATTTTACAGCGCGGGATCATCTGGAAGCGTTTGAGCAAAACTATCTACAGGACGATTCACCGGTTTTCTTTGAATCGATATTCAAAGTTCAGGGTTTCCAAAGAACAGGATTGCAAACAACGCTTTTACATTTCAATAAAATAGATGCAAAGATTACTTTTTAGAACCGTTTCTAATCCTACCGCTGCCAAAGCTCTCTGCACCGTTAAAAACCCAAAACCCTTGGCAGATACATGGTCAATTCCGGAATAAACGTTACCAGCATCAGAGAAACGATCATGGCGATGAAAAAGGGCAGCAGCCACGGAATAATATTGGTTATTTTGGTATTGGCCACGGCACAACCGACAAAGAGAACAGCGCCGACCGGTGGCGTACAAATACCGATACAGAGATTGAGAATCATCATAATACCGAAATGCAGGGGGTCTATACCAAGCTTTACGACAACGGGCAAAAAGATCGGTGTAAAGATCAATACCGCCGGCGTGGCATCCATAAACGTACCCACGGCCAGTAAAATGACATTGATAATCAACAGAATAATTATCTTGCTCTCGGTCAGGGCGATAAGCGTGGCGCTTATATTCTGGGGAATATTCTCATAGGCGAGAACCCAGGAGAGCGCCATCGATGTGCCGATCAAAAGCATCACCACGGCATTGGTAATAACAGTTTGCCGCAATATTTCCGGCAGATCTTTGAGTTTTACCTCCCGGTAGACCACCACGGACAGGAAAAAAGCATAAAGAACGGCAACAGCCGCTGCCTCGGTAGCGGTAAAAAATCCGGCGATAATGCCGCCGATGACGATGATGATCAGGAGCAGGCTGAGAAAAGAGTCGACAAAGCGCTTGAGCATTTCCATAATACCGACCCGATCACCACCGCGATAATTGTGAATCAGGGCCATGGCTGCGGCCACAAGCATGAGAAAAAAGCCGGTCAGAATACCGGGAATATAGCCGGCGATAAAAAGGGCGGCCACGGATACAGAGCCGCTGGCCAGCGAATAGACGATCAAGATATTACTCGGCGGGATCAACAGACCGGTTGTGGAAGCAGTGGCATTGGCGGCGGCACTGAAATTTTTGTTATATCCTGCCTTACTCATTTCAGGAATCATAAAACTGCCGATAGCAGATGTGGCGGCCACTGCTGATCCGGAGATGGCGCCGAAAAGCATGCAGGCAAAAATATTTACATATGCCAGGCCACCCGGCAGCACACCAACCACAGCTTTGGCGGTATCGATAAGCCGTCTGGCAATACCACCCTTGCCCATCAGCTGACCCGACAAAATAAAAAAAGGAATCGCAAGGAGGGCAAAACTGTCCAGCCCGGTGGCGATTTTTTGAGAAACCTGGGTTACAGCAGGGTCTGCCGGCATGTTGTATAAAAGCGTCAACATGGTCGCCATACCGATACAGACCGAAATCGGTACATTGGCAAACAATAAAAAAACAAAAACAATAACGAGTATCAATATCGATCCTGTCATCACTCTATCCCAATTCTTTTTTGTTCAGACGTTTCGATGCGATGATTGCGCAGTCCACGATATGCTTCCAGCATGAAATAAGTCGAATAAAAAATAAATAGCACCCCGGTCAGAGGCAGAACCGTGTAAACATATCCCATCTTAATCCGCAGCGCAGCGGATATCTGGTTCAGATATAGCGTAATGTTAACCAGGCGAATACCACCGTAGATCAGCACAAAAACAGCAAAGATGATGACCACCGAATAAATAACAAATTCCCAAATATATCGCCGCTCCTGACTGAGCTTAAAGGTGAAAATATCAATACCGAGGTGAGATTTTTGCCGTAATGCATAAGCGCTTCCCAAAAGTCCGATCCAGATCAGGAGAAAGGTAGCCAATTCCTCGGTAAAGGAGCTGGGATCGCGAAGAACAAAGCGGGTGAACACCTGCCAGGAAACATCCAAAACCATGATAACCATCAGGACAACAAGCGTCCATGATAAAACAGCATCTACAATTTTAACAGTTCTATCCATAACATCCATAAATATTAAGGTTTCGTGTTTGTGCTGTCCTGCCGTCCAACAGCGCGAATTTTCTGCACCACATCATAAAGAGGATCGCCCCGGTCGCGCAGCAGTTCGTATAACGGCTCTACCTTTTGGCGAAACGGCTCTTTCTCCGGATAGATGACCTGCAATCCCTCTTTTTCCATATCCGCCAATGCTTCTCTTACGGCTTTTGCCCACAAACCGCGTTGGTAGGTTACCGATTTTTCAATCGCTTCCTGCAACCACTGTTGCTGCTGCGGTTCAAGCCGGTTCCAGCTATGGGTACTGATCAGCAAAATATCCGATGGAGAAGAATGCTGATCGAGACAGTAAAATTTACAAGCCTCATAATGACGGGATTGATAAAAGGTCGGCACGTTATTTTCAGCGCCATCAACCACACCCTGCTGTAAAGCGGTATACAATTCGCCAAAGGCAATCGGCGTGGCTGAAGCGCCAAGCGCATTAACGGTCTGTATAGACCAGTAACTTCGCATGACTCTGATTTTCAGACCCTCGAGATCATCCGGATGGCGAACGGCAGTGTCTCGCAAATAAAAGCTGCGGCTGCCGGTTTCGTAAAAACACAACCCGTGTAACCAGACATTTTCACCGGCTAAAAGCAGGGATTTGCCGATCGAGCCATTCAACACCTGCCAGCGGTGCTCTTCATCGCGAAAAAGATAGGGCAAACTGAATACGGCCATTTCCGGAACAAAATTTTCAAGAACAGCGGAATTCACCTTGGTCATATCCAGCGAGCCGATCTGCAACGATTCTACATATTCCCGTTCACTGCCCAGTTGCCCGCCGGGATAAATTTCAATACGCAGCTTTCCATCCGAAATAGATTCTACATGCTCGCTCAAAAAAGCCATCCCCTGATGAACGGGATGAGAAATATCGAGAACATGAGCCAGCTTCAGAACCTCAATAGCGCGATGCTGACGACAGGAGAGCAAAACGGTAAAGGTGATTGCCATCAATATCATGGCGGCTTTTATGCTGTTGATTTTCATAATCATCCATATAGCGTTAATACATATACTGTCCGCCGTTCACTTCGACGGTTTGACCGGTAATATAATCGGACAAATCGCTAGCCAGAAAAAGAACAGAATGGGCAACATCTTCAGGAACACCTTTTCGGCGTAAAGGAATTTTTGCTGCAACTGTTTCATGCACCTCTTTGGCAGTATGAGTATCGTGAAATTCAGTTTCGGCGATAAAACCCGGCGAAACGCTGTTTACCTGAATATGATCGGGACCGAGTTCTTTTGCCAATGACTTGGTCAGCGTCAATATCGCTCCCTTGGTGGCGGAATAGGCCGCTGAACCCGGTCCACCACCGTCATGTGCGGCTTGTGATGATAGATTGATGATCTTGCCCGACTGCTGTTTTTTCATATGGTCTATCACCAAATGAGACATGAGAAAAGCCGTCTTTAAATTAATATCGACCACTTTTTGATAATGATCCTGATCAAATCCTGCAACCGGAACGCGTTTCACCAGACCACCGGCATTATTGACCAGTATGTCAACGCTGTTTCCCAGCTCCATGGCGGCGTCGATGAGCTTCTGAGCCTCTCCCCTGACGCCCGCATCTGCAACCACGGCTTTGACCTTACCTCCTTTTTTTTCAATCTTTTCAGCTATTTTATGCAATTCCTCATTCTCCTGGTGACTGTTGATCACCACGGCTGCTCCGCATTCGGCTAAAAGCTCTGCACAAGCACGTCCGATTCCCTGGCGGCTACCGGTAACAATAGCGGTTTTTCCATCTAATTTTATCTGCATAAATCAACTTCCTCCGTTTATTTAAACATAACTGATAACGTTTGATCGCCTTGCAAGGTGGTCTCGAGAAACAGAATCGTATCCCCTGACTGGGTTTTGCCGCTTTTGATGTTCTGTTGGTCGAGCGGGGTTTCGTTCAACAGAACCTCTGCAACCTCCTGATCACTTGCGGAAAAAATCAAAACCGGATTTACTACAGCCGTTTTCTCCTGAACGAATGTCAAGCGGCAATTCGGAGTTTGCGGCTTTATGGTAAACAGGTAGGCACGCTGGGCAAAAGAATAGCCATCATATTGCGTCGACGGATAGGCTGAAACAAACTCGCCGGGATAAAGCCAGCTCTTCGCATATTGCATCGGTTTTTCGCTCTCCTCCTCTGCCACACCGATCAGATAGGTCCAGGTTGTCGGCTGATTGCTCTCATCGACCATAGCCTGAATATTGCCGATATTACCATGATGCGGCACATCAAGGCCGGGCGTATTATAACCATCGATCTGATATCGCGAGGCGGGCCAGTGACCGCGCCGGTCAGCATGGCCAACGTCGCGCGCACAAACCGCAACGCGATCAGGGGTGGTTCCGGGCAAAAGCTCATCACGCAAGGCAAAAACCGTAAACGGATGCAGTCGCTCCTTAAAATGCACTTCCACTACAAACTCTTTATGCTCAGCAATGAAATTGCGGTGAAAATCGCGGTTTTTATTGAGATATTTATTTGAATAGCCCTCACCCTTCAAGTTGGTCAGAGTTGCGAACTCTTGATCGAAAAGCTGTTTGGTCTGTACGCCCGGAGGTTTTGCCAGCAAAACCTCAAAAGATTCATGGCGGGTACTGCTGTTCGGCCATAGATTGACCTGCCGGCCGCCGACGCCATCCGGATAAAAATAATAGTACTCATCAACCCATTCGTTAAAATAGATATTATAGTGCGGATCACTCAGTGCATAGCGCCAATGCACCTTGACCCGTGCAGGAGAGTTTTCCAGCAATTCAACCTTGATATAACGCCCTTCGCGATCCTGCATGGGCTCATTGCATCCCTGATTTCCACCACCCCATGCTTCGACAAATTCATTGGTCATTGCCACCTGCTCCACATCCCACCAGGGGATATATGAAGCCTGCTTCCAGAAAACAAATTTTGCCGAAAATGGAAACCTCACCTCGATGGCATGATCAGTAATGCCGCCATAATGATAGTCGCCCTCAACGGCATAAAAGGTCGCCGGAAGCGTGTTATCAAACTTTGTCAAATGCTGCTGAAAACGGGCAACTGTTGCCTCATCGTTACGATCAAATAATATCGATTCGATCACATAATTGCCGCCGGGCAACTGTCGAAGCTCGGCGATGTCAAAAACGGGTGAAAATTCCAGTGAAGGTGTCTCAATCCGGGCACTGGAAACCCGGTCTCCACTGTCGGCGTGTTTGAAAATCAGCTCAACAGAAGAATTGGCTGCGGTTTCGGCATCGGTCATCATCCGGTACTTTAATGGTTCGATGACGGCCGGATTCCGGGTGTAGAGAGGTTCAAGATTGTACTCGATAAAAGGCGGTGTCAATTCGACATAGCTGGTACGATACAACTGACGGTCGGTTTCCCTGTCGAGTACCGTTATAACGATCTTGTTTTCGAGCATCTCCGGTATCCAGTAAGAGGTCGAAACCATAGAGCCGGACGATATTGTAACGGGTTCACTCTTCTGCCAGGGTTGCTCGCTCTCCGGCATAACCTCGAGTTCGAGTTTTGCCTCTATCTTTTTTGCCGCATCAAAGGAGATTTCCAGGGGATTCCATCCAAACGTAGAAGGCTCACCTAAAGGTCCGAAAGCATACTTTGCACTTTTTAAGCGTATCTTTTGCACTTTAAAACCGGGATCTCCAATGACCAGATCGCCAAAGTGCAACGGGGCATGAAAATTGGAAATACTTTCCCGAATCGTATCCTCTGTCAGCGCCCAGGCACTATACTCTGCCGCTCCCTGCGGTTCGCGTTTGAAAAACTCTCCGCCTTCTTCAATATCGGGCTGGCGCACGCGTGCCAGGTTAAATCCCCATGTCATACCCGGAATGAGTTCATCGATACCGAACGTCGTCAGATCGATCGCTATTTCAGCAAACCATTCATTCTCAGCCAATGCCGTTTTGGCACGCCAAAAAGCATTCCAACCCGAATTAAAGTCACAGGTTTTTGATCCGTGCAAACGGTTATAACCGCTTTGATCAAATTGTACACCGGCAGGATTAACCGCCATCTCATAATAAAAACGATGATCATGGTTTAGATCCAAAAAGACCTCCACCCGATCATCAAATAGAATATCCTCATCATCAAAGCGTTCACACGCCGCTTTGATATTTTCCATATCCGCTTCTTTACACTGAAAGGAAATATAGAGACGGGTATCGTCGTAGAGCAAGCGGCAATAGGTCGGTTGCTGCGGCTCATCGCCCACCTCACCGGCCGTTAACACGAAATCATTGACTTGCGCCGCCTGCTGCCAGCAGACATCGGACAAATCACCATCCAGAACCGGTGGTACATCCGTATAGGGTATATTCAGGAAAGAAATATCCCTTGTTACCATCTGATCTTCGGCAAGACTCGACGGAACAAAGAAAAACATCATCAATAAAACTGTGGTCAAAATCTTCATAAAACTCTCCTTGTCATCAAGATGTTATTTGAATATCATGTTTTTTATAGTATTGCAGAACATGCTCCTCCGCCTGGGCCATATGCGTTTTCATAATCTGAGAGGCGGCTTCCGGATCATGAGCTCTCATACAACCCATCAATTTTCTATGATTCTCAAGAGCCAGATCAGGAGCATGTGATTGTTTATAGGTGGCTTGAATGAATTTATGCAGCAATTGAAAAATAGGCTGCATAATGACGGGAATAATGGGATTTTGCGTTGCCTCAGCAAGGCGGAAGTGAAATTGTATATCAATATCGATCATTTCTTCAGGTTTTTCTGCGCGGTCGGACATTTGAGCATAATTTATGGTTAAAAAATCGATATCGCTATCGTTACAATGTGTCGCCGCCAGGCGGGCAATTTCCGGTTCGATAAATTTACGCACCCGGATTAAGTGCAGCTGGCTGACCTGGCCGCACTTCATTTCCAGCAACTGGTAAAAGGGATCGACAACAGAGGCGACATCGATTTCAGAAATGTAGACGCCGCTTCCCCGCTGGATATTGACGAGTCCCCGGCCGGAAAGAATGCGCAACGCTTCGCGCACCGCGGTACGGCTGACGCCGAATTTTTGTGCCAATTCCAGCTCACCGGGAAGTTTATCGCCCGGGCAAAACAGATTTTGCCGTATGGCATTTCGGATTTGCATTTCAATTTTCTGACTGAGGGATTCTTCGCGGGCAATTTTGTTGAATTCCATACATGTCCTTTCGAAAAGGGTATAGATATATGCAATCATATATCTATACTGTATGTTGTCATACAAGTTTAAGGTATAAACCTTTTGCTAAAAAAACAAGAAAATTTTGACTTTTTTTGGTGATTTTCGCAGAGGTGATGTAGTAAAAGCATTGCATATAAAGCGAATAACGCTTTTGATAAAACCAGGTGTGAATCAGGACGAAGAGGACTCTGTCTTTAATAAAAGCCTGACGTGTTCCCGCGCTTCGGTCATGTGTTTATGCATGATGTTATAGGCCCTGTCGCCATCCTGCGCCCTGCAGGCATGCAAAATAAGGGTGTGATTTTCAATCGCAAGGTCCGGTGCATGAATCTGACGATAGGTCGATGAAATAAACTTGTACAACAATCGAAAAACCGGCTCCATAATAATCGGTATAATCGGATTTTTGCTCGCGATTGCGAGGGTTCGGTGAAATTCAATATCATTTTTAATCATTTCAGAAGGGGTATCGTGGTTGTGCTTCATTTCCTCCAGGCACTTTTGCAGCAAAACAAGATCTTCTTCACTCCGATGCAGTGCGGCGAGCCGGGCGTTTTCCGGCTCGAGAAAAAGCCGTACATTGACAAGATGTAAAAATCCTTTATCACCACTTTTGATTTCCAGCATAAAATAAAAAGGATCGATAATGTGGTTGACGTCTATATCAGAAACATAAATACCGCTGCCCCGGCGGATATCGACCAATCCCCGCCCGGCGAGCAGTCTCATGGCTTCCCGAATTGCAGTACGGCTAACGCCAAAACGCATGGCCAGCTCATTTTCACCAGGCAGCTTGTCTCCAGGAAGAAAAATCTTTTGAGATATCGCGTCCCGGATTTGTCTTTCCACTTTATGACTCAGGGATTCTTCGCGCTCGATCTTCATGAATGGACTGTTCAACGCTCATTACCTCGATAAATGGGATGAATCATTCTAATGGATTCAGAGATTGTTAAAAAGATAGCTATTTCTTATAACCAAATCAATTGATTTTTTACGGACAGCAATATATTAAAATTTATTATCAAACCATAAAAGGCGGGGCGGAAACAAAAAAAATCAAAAACGCGTTCGGAAAAATTCGGATTTCAGGTAGCGCTGCATGGCGCCCGTTTTGGATGAATCACTCTGTATTAGAAAGGCATAGGGAGAGTCGCTGTCTAACGCCAAAATAGAGTGACAGAGGGTGCAATCATGCGCGATGGCCTCATCATCTTTATTGACCATGTTGTGATGATGACAGCGAAAACAACCCAGACTCTGGCGATGAGCCAGATGCGACGGGTAAGTACCCCAGGTGATGTTCATATAGGGATGTATATTGATGGCGTAAATATCCTGCACGACGCGAATAGCATTATCGATCTGTTTTCGTTTTTTCAGGAAAACGTCCGGATAATCTCTTTGATAAAAAGCATTCAGATGATCTGCAATTCCTGTTCGCGCACTTGCAGAGTCAGGATATTGGTGCATAATTGCATCGAGCGATACTTTTTTACTAAACGGTAAAGTGCGGTCGAGTGTCCCGGCCCGGATGCGCTCGTCAACAGCATCCTGCGGATTTTCATAAATATGGGTGGCGCGATTATGGCAATCAATACAATCCATAACGCGTTGTTCTTCTTCGGACTGAGAAGGATATCGCTTGTCGTGATAGATTGTGGCATGGCCCGCTGCATTTCTTTGCCACACAGTGGTGATCACTCGCCGTTCATCCCTTAACGAGGTATAGGAAATTCGGTTCGATTCTGCAATGTGCCAGTGCGCACCCGGGGTTTTGCCTCCGGTACCTGCATCAATTTTAACATTCAGAGTGGTATAGGATGGTGTGGAGAGACTATCATCGTCATAGTTCACATGCGTTATTAATCGTTGACCCAAAAACTTTTCAGGCCAATGGCACTTTTCACAAGTCTCCCGTGCCGGGCGTAATTGATGAACCGGGGTGGGAATAGGACGGTTATACACATTTAAGGCGGCAAGATACATCTGCCTGAGACCATTTAGTTTGGATGCAATCAGAGCATCCAGACCCTCGCCGACGTGGCATTCAACACAAGCGACACGGGCATGCGGCGAGCGCTGATAAGTGACCCATTCGGGATTCATAACCTGATGACAGGCCGTGCCACAAAAGCGGGATTGATCCATAAAATGCAACATACGCAATGAAGCAAAGCCGAGGATGGCCATGTTAACCAGGGTCAGCAAAAATACTGTCCGCATAACTCTGGATCCCCACAACCGTGGCAGAATCTGGCCGGTGTCGAATTGTTGATTAAGCAGCTCCTGAGTCGATTTGCCGCTCTCCTTTTTGTGTCGATACCAGCCGATGGGAATCAGTATCAATCCTAAAATAAAGAGTGCGGGAAAAGCCAGATAGGTAATAAGACCGATATAGGCATTTTTAAACACACCAACAGTATGAAAAAACTCAAAAATAAGGAATGTCACAAAAGTCGCTGTCGTGAGAATAACACCGGTTTTGCCAATTGCATTGATCGAGACCGACCGTATAAAATTGATATATTGTTTTAACATTGGCTCCTGTCCGGACTGGTCATTGTATCTGCCCTTCGGTCCGAAAGACCATCCTCCCTTTCATGAGTTGAACCGGATATCAGCGTTTTACAATTGACGTGCCTTATTGTTCAAACATCTGTTTGTACAGTTCTTCAAAGCTGCCATTGCGAATATCACGCCGCAGCTTGTCTGTGTCCTGGTTGAACCATTGATGCATGGGGTCATGGGTAAAAAGGCTGTCGATAACGCGATTGACGGTTTCGTTCCGGAAAGATTGCGCTTCCGGAATGAATTTAAGATAAAAATGTTGGGCCACCTCATAAAATCCATGCCACCAGGTATAGTCGGGACCCATCATAGCCGAGCCGTGGCGTGCACGCCTGCCCTCATGATGCCAGAGCTCCCAAAAGGTCCATTCGATTTGATTGGCAAAATGCGCCGGTTTTTCCAATAAATTTAGCTGATGCACCAGCGTCATGATGCGATTTGCCGGTTTGGCGAATTTTTCGTTATAGAGCCTGATGGTGGCATCGTACTGATAATAATGACCGGCGACAAAAACGTCTCCGTGGCAGGTCTGGCAAACATCCTTCATATTATTGCGCTTTTCAACCCAGTTTTCCGTTTTCGTGGAAAAAAGCGGACGACACGTCCAGGAAATACGCCGCCCGACATCGTGATTATAGCGTTGTTTTAAAGTGGCAGACATATGGCAACTGGCACAGGTGGGAGCTGCAAAATAATCCTCCCCTACTACCCATGGATCGGCCGTTAAATTCATTTGATCGATATTGGTGTAATAGGCATTTCCATGTTTGGATTCTTCATAGACCTCTTTTTGCGGATGATCCGGACCGAGGTGACATTTCGAACACGATTCCGGTTGACGGGCCTGGGCCCGGGAAAACGCATGGCGGGTATGACAGGCATTGCAGGAGCCCAGCGAACCATCCGGATTCATACGACCGATACCGGAATTGGGCCAGGTGGTTTTGGCCAGCTTGTTCTCAGCTTTGCTGTCGATAACGACATTGGCGCCATGACAACTTTCACATCCCTGAATTGCAACCGGATGACCGGCAGCGACGTGAGCGAGATACGCATCATTGCTTTCCAAAATCTGCCCGGCCCTGGCATGATGTGAACCAGACACTTGTTTCATTTCTGCAGGATGACAGGTGCCGCAATCCTTTGGGGTAACCAGAGTGGCAATGTAAGCATCGTAATGTAAAAATGAATCCTTTTCATTCTTTTTCGCCCGATGGCAATCTATACAGGTAACATTGTGCATGGCATGAGAGGAGTTAAACCACTGATTGTAGAGTCCCCTTGTTTTTTCCTTGTGGCAAACCATACAGCGCCCGGCGGAATTGTTTTCTGCTGCAGAGATTAAACAGGCGCTGATCAGGATCATCAAGACAAGACGATACATGTGCATATTCACCTCCAGGTGATGCAAATATCAATTGACAACTCTTGATAAAAGATATTCATTTAGGAGCGAATATACAAGTGAGAATCAAAATTTCCTGAAAAAGTATTCCTTTAAAAACTTTGGGCCAGTCCGACGGAAAAATAGCTCTTTTTATAATCGTAATAGGGATCATTGGAAAAATTCTGCATCCAGGCGAGATCGACCGCCAGGGTGATGGGTTGTAAAGCACGCAAATAGCGAAAAGACTTGTCAAAAGAGATCCATATCAGGGATTGTTTGTCATGCCGCATTCTCGAATCTGCAAAAGCATATCCGTCTAAATCCAGCGCCAAACGCCCGGTATAGTGTTTATCCATAAAGACAAGGCCCGTTGACATCCGGATGTTCCAACCGAACTTGCGTTTCAAGCTTATATTCAGCTGCTCAGAGTCATAGCTGTATGGATCATCAAAAATATCATCATCAGAATAATAGAGTCCATCTCCGGTACCGAGATAGCGAACAGAGTTATTCAAGGTACGTCTGACAACAATCTCCGCATTAATGCCCGTCCTGGAATCAATGGATTGTGCCAACCGCAGGCTGGCAGCGATTTGTCTGTTGTTACCAGTACCGGAGGTATAGAGTTCGGGAAACTCCGGCAAGGGGCTGACTGTGTTGTTATTGAGATAGGTTTTAAGAAAATAGTTTCCCTCAAGAATCACCGACGTACCACTGTTAAAAAACCGGCTCAGGCGCAAAAACCATGTATTCTGCCAGTAAGAAAAGGGAACCAAAAGGCTGTACTTGCGCACCCGAAAATCGCCGCCGGCATAACCATAGAGTTGATGTGATAGAATGACCTTAATATTGCTATAAACATACGCCTGATTGTATTCATACCAGCGATAATCCCCGTTATAAAGCCGTTTTGCGATGTCAACACCGGCATTCAGTCTGTTACCCGTTGAACTTGTATACGTGTACACTTTTATGCCAAGCTCATGCGTATGAAAATTTCGATAATTATACTCATCAAACAGGGTTAAATCACCCTGATAGGACAGGCGCAAACCGGAACTGGAATCGATCCAGTCATGATAAACGCTGGCAGTAAGAGCATTGTAATAATCGGGTAATTGACGATAATTGGCAAATACATTGCTGGCATAGCCACCATAGGTTTGAAACGAAACGCCGAACTGAGCCTGAGCGGGAACTGCGAGGAGGATCAGAAGCATTGAAAAAAGAAAAAAGGATACTTTCATATCTGTCACCCTGGTTTATGTGGATTTAATCATCCGAGAGAACAATTGTTTATTCGCCACCTTTACCGCCTTCGGGACCTTTGCCTTTGCCGGCCGGACCGCCGGGACCGGCCTTTCCCGGTTCCCGACCGAACTCCTGACCAGCTCGAGCTCCCCGGCCAAAACACTCCTCCGGCCGCTGCCACCCCCCTTTTTTTCCGTCAGGCTCAAAGAAAGCGGGAACATTGTCGTTAAATCCATCGCCATCCTCATCGATAAAACCGTGCATGCCGTGACCTCTTCCCCATCCCCTGCCATCACGAGGAGGCTCATAGTCTTCATCCTGGCCATTGGGAATACCGTCACCGTCGGCATCCGGAGCATTATCGTTCAGACCGTCGCCGTTCTCGTCGACAAAACCGTTGGGCTGGCTGTGTCGATTTTGCAATTGCTCTTTGTTTGGACTCTGAAGATCAACTTCCGATCCGGTATCCGGATCTGTCTCGCCGGTATCACCTTCTCCCTCTCCGGAAAACGGCTGCTGCCCGGCGTCGTTCTTATCCACAGAGGATTGACCGGCTTTTCGCTGATAGTCCGGATCCTGACCATTGGGAATGCCATCGCCGTCATGATCCGGAGCCTTGGGGTTGTAGGCCGGTACTTTTTTATTTTCCACCGCTTTGTTTTCATTGCTCTCCGTTTGAGCGACAACCCGGGTTGAGGCAAAAATCATCAACATCGCATTGATGAGGATTATTTGTAAAAAACGATTCATCGATTTTCTCCTATATTGCACTAATTCTGGTATTTTATTTGCAAGCAGTATGCCAAAACTCGGCATCGGAACATGAAATAAATATAACTTTAATGTTTTCAATAAAAAATAACAAAAAAGCGAAAAAAGAGAAAAACCCAAACAAAAAAAAACGACCATAAAGTCGAACTTTTCGACGAAATGGTCGACTATTCATTGATTTAAAAACAAAAAAATCGTACATTTTAAAAAAACAGAGACAGGATTGCCATACAGATGCAATCTCCATTTCAACAAAAATCAAACCTGCCCCGGCGACCTTTTCAGGTAAGTATCAAAGTCCTGGTGCCCGTAACCCTGGTGCTGGCAGGCATCTTGCTGGTGTCCGCTGTCGTAGACATTATCAGCGCAAGAAGAGAGCTTGTCCATATTTTGCAGGAAGAATCCAAAGCGTTGATCACGGCATTGGAAGAAGGGTCAAGGAATAGCCTGGTCTCTTATGCCCTTACAGAAGAATTGGTTGCCGAACGATTGCTCAATAATGCCCGTCTTATCGAAGAACTGGATTATCTGGGTGCTTTATCGGATGAAAAGCTTTATGCTTTATCGGAACAGAATCGTATTTTTCGAATCAACATATACAATGAAAAAGGCAAACGCATTAAAAGTTCTCATGCGCATCTCCACAACAGTCAACCTCAGGCATCTCCCGAGCTCATGCACGCTATTCGGATCGAGGGTAATGATGAATTGATTATGGGATTGCACAGCAGTCGTTTTGGGCCGGGGCAGCGGTTTGCTGTTGCCAAGCGACGCCGTCTCGGCGGCGTTATCGTCCTGAATATCGATGCGCAACAGATGCTCGATTTTCGCAAAACCGTCGGGCTGGGCAAGCTTATCCAGAACATCGGTAAAAATCCAGGCATCGAGTATATCGTCCTTCAGGATACAGCCAATATTTTAATCGCTACCGAGGGTGTGGATTCCATGAGCACCATGTCGGCAGATTCCTTTCTGACCTTGCCCTTTAAAAGCAGCAACGACCCACTGCAATCCGGGGAATTATATACAAGGTTTGTCGACTATGAGGACGAAAAGGTTTTGGAAATCATCCATCCCTTTTCCTATGACCAAAAGGAAATCCTCCGCCTCGGCCTGGGAACACAACACATCGAGGAGACACAGCGCAACAGCATCACCCGGATTGTGATATCCTCTTTACTTTTACTCATATTTGGGGCCATCGTGGCCAACTGGGTGATCAGCCATCAAAATTATCGCGAGTTGCAAAAAGCCTATCAACGTATCGAAAGCTATGCCGGTAATATCCTCGAAAACATGTCGGATGCTGTCGTTGCCATCAATCGCAATGGCAATCTTACTCTGGTCAACTCGTTTGCAGAGCAGCTTTTTCAGGTACGGGCAGCAAAGCTATTGGGAAAACCATGTGAAACCGAACTCAAAGCTCTCTGTCCTTATCTGCGAAAAGCGCTTCTTGCAAAGCGATCGCATCGCTATGAGGAAGAAAAAATATTTCTCAGCGGTCAGGAATACATCGTATCGCTCTATATCGGGCTGGTCATGTCACCAGGTGGCGAGCTGGACTCGGTTTTCGCCGTGGTTAAAGATATTACAGAACAAAAAAAGCTGGAAGAGAATTTAAAGCGTCAAAACCAGATATCCGCCATGGGGCATCTGGCCTCCGGCGTGGCACATGAGATTCGCAATCCCCTGAACGCCATCGGGATGATTGCGCAGCGTTTTAAAACCGAATTCAAACCGCAAGAGGATGAATATAACGCAATGGCATCCACTATAGTCAATGAAACGCGCAGGATTAACGATATCATTCAACAATTCCTGCGATTTGCAAAACCCGGCAAGTTGAATAAAACAAAAATCGATATCAAATCTGTCTTGCAAAATGTGATGACGCTTTTACAGCAATCTTCAGCTGAAAAGGGAATCCGAATCACAAGCGATTGCCCTTCCCGGGTCGACATTGAAGCGGATGCAGACCGGCTTGGACAGGTATTTCTCAATATCGGCCAAAATGCACTACAAGCTTGTTCCCGGGGAGATCGGGTTCATTTTTCGTGTAGAGAAGAGGATAATCGTCTCGAGATCAAAATAACAGATAACGGCAAAGGCATTAAAGAGGAAGAGCTTGACAAAATATTCAATCTCTACTATACCACCCGGGAAACGGGTACGGGAATCGGTCTGAGCATCGTACAGCAGATCATTTCCCAACATCATGGCACAATCGATGTGCAGAGCAAGCCCGAAGAAGGTACAGTATTTACAATTTATCTACCCGTAACGGAGTAAACATGTCAAACAAAATACTCATCGTGGATGACGAAAAATCCCAGCGGGAAATGCTGGGCGGATATTTAAAAAAAAGAGGACATACCATCCATGCTGCCCAACACGGGCTGGAGGCTCTGGAGATTCTTCGGCAGCAAGCGATAGACCTGGTGTTAACCGATATGCGCATGCCGGAGTTGGACGGGGCGGAATTATTAAAACAAATCAAAGCATTGAATCCCAATATCGATGTAATTATGATGACTGCCTATGGCAGTATCGAGGATGCCACGGCAGCGATGAAAAACGGCGCTGTGGATTACATAACCAAACCGGTGGATCTGGAACAGCTCGAATTGACCCTTTCCAGAGCGTTGGAACACAAACAGCTTGTATCGGAAAACAAGAGATTACGGCAACTCGTTAACGAACGCCTTTCCTTCGAAGGTATCATTAGCACCAGTCCGGCAATGGAACAGGCTTTGAATATTGCTGCACGGGTGGCGGAAAGCCATGCCACGGTATTAATCACCGGGGAAAGCGGTACCGGCAAGGAACTCGTGGCAAGGGCTATACATTATGCCAGTAACCGCCGGGATCAGCCCTTTGTGGCCGTCAATATGGCCGCTCTGTCGGATAATCTTGTCGAAAGTGAATTGTTTGGCCATGAAAAAGGAGCCTTTACCGGCGCCCAACAGCAACGACAAGGACGCTTTGAAGCGGCAAATCACGGAACCCTCTTCATCGACGAAGTCGGTGATATTCCGCTTCATACCCAGGTAAAGCTCCTGCGCGTTCTGCAGGAACAGCAAATCGAACGAATCGGTTCCTCCACTCCTTTTTCGATCGATGTGCGCGTCCTGGCCGCGACCAACCACCCTCTGGAAGAACAGGTGAAGAATGGTCTCTTTCGCCAGGATCTCTATTACCGCTTGAATGTGGTTAACATACATCTCCCGCCCCTGCGACAACGCCGGGAAGATATCCCCGTTCTTGCCGACCACTTTATCCGGCGCTATGCAGATCAAAACCAAAAACAAATAGACGGCTTTTCACGTGAAGCATTGGACCGGTTGATGAAATACGATTATCCCGGTAACGTGAGAGAACTGGAGAATATTATTGAGCAGGTGGTCGTTCTGAGCCGCGACGAGATCATCCAGGTCAATGACCTTCCCCTGGGTGTACAAAATGCCTGCGAAACGGATAATTATTCTCTATCGAACGGTTCATTTAAAGAGCGGGTCGAAGCGTTCGAAAAAAAACTGATATCAGAAGCGCTCCGCAAAGCCAATGGAATCCAGACCAGAGCAGCCGACCTGCTCGGTATGAGCGAACGCCATCTGAGATACAAGTTGAAAAAGTATACTATTCAGAACAAAATTCCATTTTGATACAAAAATGTGAATAAAGGCATTGCTAATCCTGTGATTTCCGTTCTACCGTTCTTTCCGTAATTGATGCTCCTTCAGCATGGCATAGAGCACCGGTATAACAAACATGGTTATGATCGCCACCAACATGCCGCCGAACACCGGGATGGCCATGGGCACCATGATGTCGGACCCTCTTCCGGTCGAGGTCATAATCGGAAGCAGGGCCAGCACCGTAGTGGCCGTGGTCATCAGCATTGGCCGAACCCGTCGCAGTCCTGCTTCGACCGTGGTCTTCCGGATTTTGCTGGTCGTGTCCGGCTTTTGCCGCTCGAATTGCTGGTCGAGATAGGTGGCGATTATGACCCCGTCATCGGAAGCAATACCGAACAGTGCCAGAAAACCTACCCAAATAGCAACGCTGAGATTAACCGGATGCACCTGAAACAGTTGCCGTAAATCAATGCCGGGCAGTGCTACATCCAAAAACCAGGGCTGACCATACAACCATATCAACAAAAAGCCACCTCCCCATGCCACGGCAATACTGGAAAAGATCAGGGTTGTGGTGATCACAGAGCGAAATGTAAAATAGAGGATAAGAAAAATGACAAAGAGCGAAACAGGTATAATAATCATGAGGCGGTTTTCGGCTCTGACCTGATTCTCATAATTACCGGCAAACTTGTAACTGACGCCCGCCGGCAGCGTCAATTCCTGATTTTCCATTTTATGCTTCAGGTATGTTTTCGCCTGCTCCACGACATCGATTTCGGCATGGCCTTCTTTTTTATCAAAAATGACATAGGCGGTTAAAAATGTATCCTCACTTTTGATCATTTGAGGACCCCGCACATAGTCTATGGAGGCCATCTGCCCCAGTGGTAGCTGAATGCCACCGGCGGCCGGGATCACAACGTTACGCAGATCCTCTAAACTGTTGCGCAATTCGCGTGGATACCGTATCCGGATTGGATAACGCTCACGACCCTCTACGCTCCTGCTGATCGTTTTTCCTCCGATAGCGGTTTCGATGATATCCTGAACAGATTTCACCGATACGCCATAACGGGCAATTTTGTCCCGATCAATATGAATTTCCAGATAGGGTTTACCAATAACACGATCCGCCTGCACGGTTTCCGACCGTATTGAAGGCACCTCTTTAAGAAAAGTCTCTATTTCAAGGGCGACATTTTCAATTATTTCGAGATCAGGGCCTTTTACCTTAACGCCCATTGGGGCACGCATGCCGCTCTGCAGCATAACCAGGCGCGTTTCGATAGGCTGCAATTTGGGTGCAGAGGTGGTACCGGGAATTTTGGTCACCCGAACAATCTCGTCCCAAATATCATTCGAAGACTGAATACCGGTCCAGGGGATACGGCCGGGGTTATATTCCGTATCAAGAGCCCGGCGCCATAACCGAAATGGCTTGCCGCTGCGGCTGGAAATAAGACCACCATTTTCATCGCGCAAATAAATCCCTTTTACTTTATAGGGCTGATGATCAAGTGCATGCATCAAATTTCCGTCAAAATCACGGGCATAATCAACGCTGTCGCTGTCAAATCTGTATTTTACATATTCATTATTCTCCTGATAATATTCATCGCGATAATGGATAACGGTTTCGATCATGGATACCGGGGCCGGATCCAGAGCCGATTCCACCCGCCCCAATTTTCCCACCGCGCTTTCAATTTCCGGTAAAGCCTGCAATGCCATATCCTGCTTGCGCAACACATCCATGACCTCACCGATAGAGGCATGCGGCATCGTTGTTGGCATATAGAGAAAGGCGCCTTCGTCAAGCGAAGGCATAAATTCTTTACCCAGGCCGGGAAAGGCATGTGCCACTGTGCTAACAGGTGCGAAGCGCTTGACCGGGCGCGGAAGCCATCCGAACAGGGTCTCAAATCCGAGCCAGGTCAGGACCCCCATTAAAACAATTGTGGCCGGCAAAATCAGGAAATAGCTCTTGTGATCCAGGGCCCAGCGCAGAATACGGGGATAATAATGTTTAATCACCTGAAAAAAGCCCAGAAAAAATGTGATGGTGATGGCAACAAAGAAAAAGTTCAGGATACCTTTGCCTATACCCAGCGGCATCCAATAAGCCGCCAAAATGAGGGTAACCAAAACAACCAGTGCAATATTCAGCCAGCGATTCGTCTTTATAGCCGGCACCATGAATTGAATCAGGCCGGCGCTGCTGAGCAGTACGATAATCAGTCCGGCGGCCAAAGCGAAAAAAATCGAAACCAATATCCCCAATAGCAGTCCGATCCCATATATCCATTGCCGCAAACGCCTTCCCCGAATACGTCCGGTAAAAAAGAGTTGCGCCAGAGGCGGAATGACCAAAAGTGCAAGTACAATAGACGAAAAGAGGGCAAAGGTTTTGGTAAAAGCAAGTGGTCTGAACAGCTTGCCTTCCGCAGCCTGCAGGGTGAATACCGGCAAAAAACTTACAATTGTGGTTAACACAGCGGTCATCACCGCACCACCGACCTCAAGGGTTGCCGTAAAGACCACCTTAAATGTGGAAGTATCTTCCTTCTTTGATTGCAGGTGTTTGAAAATATTTTCCGTGATCACAATACCCATATCAACAATGGTTCCGACAGCGATGACGATTCCGGACAGCGCGACAATATTGGCATCCACCCCGAATAGCTTCATAGCGATAAAAGTCATCAGCACCGCCAAGGGCAACATCGCAGAGATCAAAATAGAACTGCGCAAGTGCATAACCAGTAAAAGAACCACAATAATCGTAATAAGAATCTGCTGCGACAAACCGGAATTGAGCGTATTCAGGGTCTCATAAATCAACTCGGTACGGTCATAAAAAGGAACAATGGTAACCTGACTGATGCTGCCATCATCCAATTTCTTTTGTGGCAAACCAGGTGCAATTTCTGCAATCTTTTCCTTTACATTTTGTATAGCCTGCAGAGGATTTTCATTATAGCGCACCACCACAACGCCGCCAACCGCCTCAACCCCTGCTTTGTCCAGGGCACCCCGGCGCAAGGCAGGACCTCTGCTGACGTGGGCAACATTTTTGATAAAAAGGGGCACATTATCGACAGAAGTGATAACGGCATTTTCCAGATCGCTTATTTCTTTGACAAAGCCAATACCGCGAATCACATACTCGACATTATTGATCTCCAGAGTTCTGGCACCGACATCGAGATTGGAGTTTTTCACCGCCTGAATCACTTGCGGTAAGGTGATGTCGTAATTTCGCAGAGCATCCGGATCGACATCGATTTGATACTCCTGAACGAACCCACCTACGGATGCTACCTCTGAAACGCCCTGGGCCGACATGAGGGCGTAACGAACGATATAATCCTGTATTGTCCGCAGCTCATGTAAATCCCATCCTCCCGCCGGACGACCCTGAGGATCGCGTCCCTCCAGCGTATACCAGAACACCTGCCCCAAAGCCGTGGCATCCGGGCCTAAATTGGGCCGTACACCATCAGGCAGGGTTCCGGGGGGCAAACTGTTGAGCTTTTCAAGTATCCGGGAACGGGACCAGTAAAACTCTATATTTTCTCTGAATATGATATAAATGGTGCTGAAACCCATCATCGAAAAACTACGAATATTTTTAACCCCGGGCAAACCGAGCAGAGCTGTTGTCAGAGGATAAGAAATTTGATCCTCTACATCCTGCGGTGATCTTCCCGGCCATTCTACAAATACAATCTGCTGATTTTCGCCGATATCCGGGATGGCATCCACGGATACCGGATTTCTCAAATCAGTAAAAATATCCCAGTCAAACGGGGCAACCAGTACACCCCAGGCAATAATAATTAATAACAATAAAAAAATGACGATTTTATTGTTCAAACAGAACGCAATAATCTTGTCGAGGAAAGTCATGTTCTCAGGATTATTCATGCTCTGAATCCTTTGTTTCAGTATCGCTAAATGATTTTACCTTGCTGCCACAGCGAAACATCTGTGAACCATAATAGGGATTTTCCACCTTGCCGCGATTGCTCAACCAGTCAGCTCCCTTGTCGTCAAACGCCATCGGACAGTGGTATTGCTCAACAACCATATCTTCAGGTATACCATATGCAGATACTATTTGTATCAAGGTATTCGAAAGTTGTTCAAAGGCCTTGCGTTCTTTATTGATGTTTTCTGCTACAGCCAAAGTCTCGGCAAAACGTTCAAATTTGCCGTATATCTCAGCCCATCCATGACCATAATCCGCATCCATTGCAGCAACAGCGATTTTCAGATTTTCAGCCGCCTCCGCTCCCTTTTCGCCATCATCCTGACTGAGTGCCTGTTGGACCGTATAGTAGCGGCTGATGACCGTTTTCAGCTGTTTATAAAAGTCTTCAGGCATAGGCTTCTTCTGCTTACGTTGCTTTTCCGTCATTTGATCGTGTTCTGTTTGCGTTTCTCCATGGCGGTGCTGCGGTTGTTCTGTCGATACCATTTCGGCATGAGTATGTGTGACCATCCCCTCATCGCCTTGCGGATTCATCATACTTTTCTTGGCCCGGATTTGCATTTCACTGTCGATTTTGAAAGCGCCATTGGTTACCACGCGTTCGCCAGGGGTTAATCCGAGGGCGACAACAAAATGATCGTTTAAGCGTTCACCCAGCACCACTTCGCGACCGGCGAATACACCCTGCTTTGAGCCGTCAGCGACATAGACCACAGCCCGCTCTCCGGTAACCAGAGCTGCCGAAGCAGGTATGACCAGGGGTTTTTCTTCCTGTGGTCTCTCTTTACTGAAAACCGTTGCCGTCACCAGCAATCCGGGTTTGAGTTTCAAGTCGTTGTTTGCAGCGATAACGCGAACTTTGATGGTGCGGCTTTGCGGGTCCAAAGCCGGATCGATAAAATCAATTTTTCCATCAAACAGTTTTCCCGGAAAGGCTTTAAGCTGAAAAGAGACGCCCTGGCCCTCCTGCAAAAAAGAAAGATCGGTTTCATAAGCATTAAGATAGACCCAAACCCGGCTCAGATCGGCGATCTCGTATAAAACGGTCCCGGTTTGAACATATTCTCCTCTGAGCGCTTTTTTATTCAACACAACACCCCCGATCGGTGCGCTGATGATCGTATAAGGGTCAGCCTGACCGCTTTTTTCCAGAGAATCCACTTGCTCCCCGGTTAATCCATAAAAAAGTAGTTTTTTAGACATGGTTTCCTGATGCGAATACGCATTGTCCGCGGATTGAACGGCCTGGAGATACTCCTTTTGTGCAACATAGAGATCAGGACTGTAGAGCTGCAACAAAGGTTGGCCTTTTTTAACGGTCAGGCCTGTATAATCTACATACAACTCTGTAATCCGTCCACCCACCCAGGCCGTAATGGTTTTATATCGGGTTTCATCAACCGCCACTTTACCATAGAGCCGAACTTGATGCGGGATCCATTTGCGCTCAACCACCGTGGTTTGTATATCAGCGAGTTTTCTCGCCGTTGAAGACAGTTCAAGCTCCGCCGGGCCAAGCTCGCGGTCACTTTGCTCTTTTTCTACCGGAATAAGGTCCATGCCACAAATCGGACAAAGGCCGGGTTCCGGTTGCCTGATCTGCGGGTGCATGGAACATGTCCACACCTCCACCTCCTCGCTCTCGGCTGTTTTTTCGCTATACTCTACGGATGAACCACTGATCAAATAACCGGCTAAAAAAGCGATGATCGTAAAAGCCAGTATAATTCCCCGGTTTTCCTTTATTTTTGATAATATTTGATTTTTCATTATGATGCTCCTTTTATTCCTGATCCGAGCGTATATTCCAGCTCCGCCCGGTTATGCATATATTTTTGAATCAATGACCAGTAGGTGATTTGAGTTTTGAGCAGTTTGCGTATATTATCGATGACGGCAATGTAACTTTCACCTCCGGTTTTATAATCGGCCAGGGATAGTTCGATCAGTTGCTGATAAGATTGCAAAATTTCCTCATCATATAAAGCTTTTTGTTTTTGAATAGTGTGCAGAGAAGACGATACATTAAAAAGCTGTTGCAACAGCTTTTCCCTCAGGTAATTATAATCGAGAATGCTTTTGCTTTTCATAATTTTAGCTCTTTCAATTCTGGCACCGCTATCTTTTCCGGACCAGGGAAGAAACGGTAACGTCATCGAAATCCGCCCCATTAAGCGGTCATCCATATTATTCATAACCATGAGGCCACCCATCAATGCAATATCCGGATAAAGGCTCAGCTTTGCCAATCCAACGTCAACCCCTGCATAACGCTGTCGTTGTTGCGCGGCCAGCAGAGCCGGATTATTGTGGGTGAGCAAAGAATCCAGCTCCTGTTCGGGGATCGTAGGCAAATCAGAGGGCAAAGACTCAACCGCAACCGGATGATCGAGGCGCCGATCGAGCAGGCGGTTAAGAAGCCTGACCTGGTTTGTCCGTCTCTCCTCCAGCTCAATCCGTTCCGCTAAAAGATGCTGTAATTCGATCCCGGCCTTTAGCCACTCCTGGCGCGTTGCGCTTCCCACCGTATATCTGGATTTCACAATCTCCTCAAACCTCTGCATCCAATCAATTTGCTGTTGATAAATCTCCAGTGCTTTATCCAGATAGGCGATACGATATACGGTTTGTTCTACCCATTTTATGATTTGATTCCTAACATCATCAGATTTGAATTCCATTTCCACCGCATTGATCTCGCTTTTTCTTTGCATGTGACTCAATTTTCCGGGAAACGGGATTCTTTGCTCCAGCATAAACATCCATTCTCGCGTCTCCTCAAAATTGCCGAGATCAGTCGGTATACCCCGCCCTTCGGTCATGATCGTCGGATCCGGCAATGTGCTGTTGATCGGAGCCTCCTCCAAAGCTGCTTTGTAGGCATACTGAACCGAACGAATATCCGGATTGGCCTTTAGGGCCAGCCGGACATACTCGTCAGCAGATTTTGGAGATTCGGCATATAAAACAACAAAAGCAACCAGAACGAAAAGAAATGCTCTCATGACATAAACCCCCGGACATAAGATAGGATAAAATACGATTGGTTGTCACACCTGTAATGAAATGGACAATGTTTTTTTAGACACACTTTGTAATTCGATGACTGTATAATTTTAGCAATGTTCCATGATACGGTTTCGTTTTTGATAATGACAGTATTATCTAAAACGTAAAACAATATATCAGCCAGGATTATTTCGTAATATTCGGATGGATTTAACGTGAACCATATCATAAAGCAGTAGAAACGCTTTTGCATAGATCCTGTAACCAGCACCTCAATATATGCGAAATATTACACATTCTGATAAAATATATTAACCACGTGGTCAACGGAGAAAAGAATAAATTGTCCGGAACTTGATCTTAACAACCAGACATTCAGCGATTCGCTCTAAATTCTCGACGGGCCAAATGTAGCCCTCATCGGTGCGGAAGCGATTAAAGATAACCGCACCGACACGAAGGATTTACAGTTATGGCTTGAATCTATCCGGTATGATACGCCTGGATATTATCTAACGGATTTTAATCTGGATGGCTATATCACGACCAAAGATTATGCGCTTTGGTATAATCACATTACCAGCCGATTGTTTCTCTCCTCAAAATACTTTTTTTTCTTGCTTTTTATAGCAGAAAACGCAATATTTCTTCGGTACAATAACCGCTGATAACAGGACATCTCAAAGCGGAGAAAAAAACGAACACAGCATCCTTTCCTTGCTTGCCTGACAAACGATTGTCTTTCAATCTACGAAATGACGCTCTTTCCACACATTAAAACAGGAGGTAAATCATGAAACGTTATATCTTTATGGTACTTTTACTTTGCTTGGCCGGTTCACCGCTTTACGCCCAGATGATGCCGCATTTTTTCATAAACGGGGGGATGGCAATGCCGATGGGACCGGATGAATTCAAGGATTACTGGAAAACCGGATTTAACGTTGGAGGCGGCGCAGAATTTGCTTTTGGTCCAAACATGAAACTTGTTGGAACAGTGGATTACACCAGTTTTGGAATCAATGAGGACGAATTGCTCGATGAATTCGCCATGGGCGTGTCCGGTATCAGCGTCGATGGTGGAAGTCTCTCCTCGATTGCTGTTCTGGCCAATGTCAAATTCTCCATCGCTCCGCCGATGAGCCCTATTTCACCTTACCTGATCGGCGGCGCAGGCATGTTTTTCCTCTCCGGCGGTGAAGCGGATATCAAGTATCAGGGAATGACCATGAGTACCATCGAAAGCGAAACGGATAACTATTTTGGTGTTGGCGTCGGCGCCGGTGTCGATTTGACAATATCACCCAATATGTCTCTCTTTATCGAAGGCAAATATAATATTGCCTTCGCAGAAGAGGACAATATGAGTTATTTGCCCATCAAAGCCGGCCTCCTGTTCCATTGATAAAGACGGATCGATGGTTCTAAAAAGGAATGATAGCCGGAATTAGGTTGAACTGAATTAAAAACGTCCGTGTCGAGCTCTGCAATAAAAGCCCGGCACGGACGTTCGCATTAAGGACTGTGAGTGGCTGGTTAAGGCCATATATTTTACAGCTAATGTTTTGCAGGTAACGATAATAAGCCGACAAAAATGCCTTTACCGGGTTGACTATAAAGCAAATTTTCCTGCACGAGCTCATAGAGAGCACGCTTGATGGTGATCAGGCTTACGGTAAAAGTTTCGGCAAGCTCTTTCTGGGAAGGCAATTGCGATCCGTATTTATAGGTGCCGGATATGATATCCTCGCGGAGGGATCCGGCCACTTGCTGATAAAGAGGACTTGGAAGCATTCATGAAACGATCTAATATACCTGGTATATTTGGTTTTCTTAAACATAACAGACTCGGGATTCTTTGTCAAGAAAAATTAAAAATCGACATCGATTTTTATATCAATCAGAGCTGATATCTGGATATAATCCGAATCAAAAACCTGAATCGTTTGCCCGCCGGAATCGGCGAGTATGACTTCGGTGGCAACGAACAAATCTTTAGGAGTTCTGCCCTCATTTTTGAATAGATAGCTTTTTTCCGCCGGTATAATCAACTCGAATTTTTGTACAACGACATCCCGGGCTTTTCCCTCCTGGTCGATGCCTGCAGCATCCAACCGAACCGGTCCCAGAAGCATATCCGGCGAAGTAAACAAATTCGCAGAATCCTGAGCAAAGTAAAAGCGGAGCCGAGCCCCCAGTGGCAGTTTATTTTGACTGATTGTCTTAATGGTGGCGCTATACAGGCGGTTGGAAAGCCCGGCATCGATTTGTGTAATCGCGCTGTTTTCCTCAACCGCATAGTCGGCGGGTAAAATTTGATATTGTATGGTATCGACCCGAATCTGGCGCTCCTGCAAGGTAAGATGAGCCGGAATTTCCAGTGTATACTCAGCCCGGATATAGTCCCATCCGTTGATCCGGCCAACCGCTGTACCATCACCGATCCAGGCGCTGCCGAAGGCAATGATTTTTTCCGGCTGTAAATTGACAAACGGCAGAATCTCGCTGTTTTCCGGCGTATACAGCGGTAATTGCGTATGCATTTCACCATCACCGTCGCTGAGCTGTATTTGTTCACTAAAATGCATGACCGATTTGTTACCATTTCCCGCAATACCCCATACCTGACCCTGGAATTTAATGGGTACGGATAGTGTGCTAAAAATATCGACAACCAGCTGTGCATCCTCCAATGTTACCCCGCTGAGATCTCCAAACTGATCAAATTCGACCTTCTTTTCCATGCTATCGAGCTCAACCCGCTGATGATCAAAAGCGCCTTCAATATATTGAATGTTTAGGTCCTCCAGAGCGACACTGACATCAATATCCGTCGATTCGTCAAGGTGAACAATTTGATCAGAATGATTTTTTATTTCGCCGCTAATATGAATCACCAGATCGGAAAAAATGAAAAATTGATTTTGGGTCAGATCGATAACATAATCCGAGATATCCAATTCGATATTGCGCTCTTTACCGGCTTGTAACTTGATGGGCAATTGAATAAACGCATCGGAATTCTCTTTAAAAATTTGTTGCGTTGTAATGACAATATCGATATCAAATGGCATTTGATTTAAAATATCAAAACGCAGCGTACCGCTTTTCATGCCGACTTGCATAATCTGATAGGCCTGGCCAAAAAGAACATGTTGCTCCCTGTCCAGTTGCAGGTCAGGCAGATCCGCCTCCACCGCGGAGACAACAACGCGCTCCAACACGAGATAGAGATCGATCCGGTCATCCTCACTGACGTTGACGCTGTTGTTTCCGGAACCATTCGATTTGCCGCTGATCATCCAGGCCGTATGCGTATCGATACGACTATCCGAAACCTGTAACTCTATTTTTACGGAATCCTGCGATCCGACCTGAATCGGATCATCGGTTTTTAGCAATATGTCTCCGCTTTGCACATCTTTTAGATAGAGTACGACATCGTACAGGTCAACGGGTAAGCGATTATGGAAAACAGCTATTGCGGCTCCATATCTGATCTCGGCAGATTGAAAATCAGGGTTTTGCAGACGGCTTCCCGTCACATTGTTAAACTCAAAAGCGGGAACAACAACATCCTGATTTTGTAAACCTGCCGCTCCGGAATAGAGTTCACTAAAAAAAAAGCGACTCGTACCGGGCACCACCCGGGGCAGGTTGATATCCGTGACGCCCAGGGTAAAATCATCATAAACATTAGGCAGGATAAAATAATCGCGTATAAACGTCGTGTCCAAATAACTATCGATTTTTAAACCGAGCATACCATCGGCATAGAAAAAAGCCTGGTCATAAGAGTCGAGAACATTTTCTACCGTCAATACCGTATCGACCAGAGGCACTTGTAAATTGCTCCGCCAGCGGGGGGCTTGAGGCGGATCCAGACGGCAATACAGTAACAACACAATACCGGAAAAGAGAATAAAAACAAACCGAAATACTTTCATACAAGCTCACCCTGATTAAAATTTGGAATATGAAAACACCGCTAATATACAGGCTCCCGCCCCTCGGCCGATAACCGGATAGGTTCCCTCATATCTCAGTGTACCGGCCTGCAACGTGCTGGAAATCATATACGTGTTGGAAGAAATCAGCTCCATTACCCAATCGAGCAACTCATTGGCACGATCGATCCTTGTCGCCCGGTTCAGGGCCTCGATACTGCGCAGATTAACGAAAAGATTTTCGGAGCGCTTTTTATCGTCTCGTTCATAATCACGGCTGAATCCCCGCGAAGGCTCTGCAAGGCGAAGAAAAGATTCCATAGCATTCAAAGTGGACAAGGCGGTTTTCCAATGCGGATCGACAACTGACCAATTGATGACCTCGACTGTTGTGCCGTCAAGGAAATCAGGCCATTTTTTTTGTTCCAGACTGCGAGCGATAACACCTGACTCGCCGACAACGAGTTTCGAAAGCATGGTATTTCGTAACTGCGACGAGATTTTAATCAGTTCAGTGGAGAGATCCACCGCACCGCTTTCTCTGAAAAGCACGGCGGCACAAGTCAAGCCCTTAAAAGCGCTGGCAGAACTGAGCGTAAAATGCTCGCCCGGTGCCGGGAGATTATACCAGCCGGAATCATTCTGAATCAACCCCTCTTCATCAATAGCGTTGACAAGGGGATAAACAACCTTTTTCTCGATTTTTGCTTCCTTATTGTAAAAAAAACGGCGGTCAGCACTTTTGCTGACATATTCATGCATCGCCCACAAAAAAAGTCCGCTGCCGTCGAGATGAAGGACAGGAGCATTATTCTTCCATACCGAACGTTCATGGCCGAGACCGGTATAATAGTAAAGAGAAATCAAATAATCCTCACACAGTCCCCATTTTATCCGGCCGAATTTACGGCATTTGAATTGATTGGCATTACTATTGAGAAGAAAGGTGAGTGCCGCTTTGCTCTCCCGAAAATGCCCCAAAGAAGCCAGTGCAACTATCGCATAGGCCATATCGCTGACAATGGCGACTTTGGGATAATGGGGAGATAAATGTGAAACGATCTGACCATAAGAAGGCCCGGGTTCCCGGCATTGCGCCATTTTCAAGAACACAGCTGATTGCAATACCGCCTGATGCAGCTTGCCGTAAATATTGGCGGGAAGATTTTCAAAATGATGCCAATGCCGCCACCAGCGTTTTTCCGCTTCGACAAGATTTTTTGGTTTTGCCTGAAACAATTCATCTTTTAATTGTCCAAAAGTACGTTCAGATATCCCCGGTCTGTAGATAAGGGCAGCGCCGACCCATAAATCCTGGCCATCTATCTGACTCATACGGACAACATAAAAGTCGGGACTGGACGTGTTCAGATGAACTTCGATCTGATCCGGATCCAGGTTCAGAAAAGCAGCATTTTCAACATGGCAAACCATGAGTAAAACTTTATAATCAAGCACCATCGGCGTCCAAAAATAACGCGTCAGAGAATGATCTTTGATTTTTGAATCTACCCGTATGATGCCGGTACCATCTTCATAGCTAACGCTCTCCACCGGCAATGCCGAGAGTGCAGCACGCTTGTTGCGAACAGCAAGTTTGAATTCAACGGATTCAATCAGATCAGGCGTCGTTTGACCGACATCCCAGAGATCAACAATATGTGGCTGAAAAATATCGACTTTGTTTTCGACTAAATTATAGGCAACATAGCAAAAGCCATTGGCGGAAGGAATATAAGTAATGCTCCTCTTGCTATTGGGTTGTGGAGTACTTTGTCCCTGGAATAAAAAGAGAAATAGAATAATAAGAAAACAGTCTCGCATATCCATAATCAATTTTACTAAAGGTCAGCCACGGGTTTGATATGAAATCTCTCCGGTTTTAATAATATACGGTTTTTAAAAAGAAATTGCGGGAAATTTTCCTGCCTACTGAATTGCTGCCAGCCTTTCAATCGACTTGATCAACGCCTGGGTTCCTTCCCGTCCTTCTCCGGCAGCCTGGCAGCCCATGAACAATTGATGCACAAGTCCAAGGGCCGGTACCGGAATATTTTGCGTTCTTGCCGCCTCGAGAGCCAATTTTAAGTCCTTTTGCTGCAATTCGATCATAAATCCGGGGGCAAAATCTCTGTCGGCCATTTTGGGGCCAAGATTTTCAAGCTGCCAGGAGCCGGCTGCTCCCCCGCTCGTCGCTTGAATCATGACGTGAGGATCCACACCGCTCTTTCTCGCCAGCGTGATCGCCTCGCAAACCGCCAGGTTGGTCACGGAGACCAATATCTGATTGCATAATTTAACCGTCTGACCCATGCCATGACCACCGACATATGTGATGGTTTTCCCCATTGCTTCGAAAACAGGCAGGCACGCCTTAAAGACCTTTTCCTCGCCGCCAACCATAATCGCCAGCGTACCGGCCTTTGCGCCGCTATCGCCACCGCTGACCGGTGCATCAAGCATATGCGCCCCTTTGGCAGAAAGCTCCCGGGCAAGTTTTTGCGTCACAGCAGGCGATATGGTACTCATGTCAATGACGATTTTGCCCCCGCTTATCCCGTTTAAAACGCCCTTCTTGCCGGTAATGACCTGGTTTACATCCGGAGAATCAGTAACGATGGTAATAATGATATCGGCTTGTTCAGCCACCTGTTGCGGAGAATTTGCGGTCCTGGCACCGGCATTGATTGCTTCTTTCATCTTATCAGCAGTCCGGTTGTAAACGGTTACTGAAAAACCCGCCTTGAGCAGGTTCATTACCATTGGTCTGCCCATAATACCAAGTCCGATAAAACCCAAATTTTTCATTCCTCCTCCTTTTCAATCAGTTTTCATTTTGCTTTTTCTCAATCATTCCATATTGCCACAAAACGCGCTCCACCCACTGTACGTCTTTATGGCGGCCATGCCTTTGGCAGCCAATGCGATAAATCCGGCACTTTTCCTGTAAAGCGAAAAGCGTCTGCCTGCTCTTCTCCTCATCGAGTTGTCCAGCCCGCAAAATTTTATCCAACGCAATAATTCGATATTTATCAAGACTATGCTGCCCGGACAGCTGCCACCACTCTCCGGCGCGCTTGACGATCAAACGCCTGTCAACATACAGCACCGGATAGCGGCTGCAGATGCGCAACCAAAGATCATAATCCTCACACGCAGGCAATTTTTCGTCAAACATACCGACCTGCTCGAAAACAGAGCGATGAATCATGACCGAGGAGGGACTGATCATGCAAAGCGGCAGGCATTTTTCATAGACAGGACCGCTGAATTTTCGGTGTTTTCGTTTTTGATTTATCCACTTTTGATTCTTTCTCCACTCCTCATCCGTATAACAAATCCTATAGCGAGGAAATCTTTGCAAATAATTTACCTGTTGGCCGAGCTTTTCCGGCATCCATAAATCATCGCTGTCGAGAAAAGCAAGCCACTCGGCATGCGACTGTTTTATGCCCAGATTTCGGGCAGCAGAAACGCCTCGTGTCTCCTGATGGAGATACCTGATTTTTGGTAAAAAGGGTGATAACCGGTTTTTGGTCTCATCCCTGGAACCATCATCGACAACAATAATTTCATCTGCGGGACGAGTTTGCGCTAATACGGACCGAAGGGCCTCCACGACCATATCAGCACGGTTATATGTGGGAATGATTGCGGCTATTTTCATAGAATGAACAGACTGTTAGAGGGCAACGACGACTTGGATTACAAAAGCCATTACAGTTATAAACGCTGCATGGCGGGCAGCCTTGCGATGGGATTGCGTTTCAACACCACGCTCCTGGTATCCCAAAAAGCTGGCAGACAGATAACCACCGACAAATCCACCGGCATGCGCCCAGTTGTTGACTCCGGACATAAACAGCCCCATAAAAAAGAGAACAAGTGCCCAGGTACCCACCTGCTGAAAAATAGCCATTCCAAAGCTGCCGCCCCGATGACGGCCATAAAAAACCAGCGCACCGAAAAGACCAAAAATAGCACCGGAAGCGCCGATCGTGGGATGGGGACTAAAAATACTGGAAACAACATATCCAAAAATACCAGCCAGGGTAAAAATAAGAAATGTGCGACTGGCCCCAAAAAGACTATTCACCATATGACCCATCTGGTGAAGCCATAGCATGTTGAAGAGGATATGCAATATACTGCCGTGTAAATAGATAGCTGTGATCAGGGTCCAAAACCTGCCTAAAACGAAGATAAAACTCTGACCGGTCATACCGAGATAATACAATGCCTCGCTGCTGGGTGAAAGAAATGACAAGATTCCGCGCATGCGAAACAAGGCACTGACATCGATCAGAAGACTAATGAGGTATAGTATAATACAGCAGTTCCTGATAATCAATATCGGATCACTGAAATTGCCAAGTAAAGAGCCCGGAAAGCGATTTTTATTCCATCGACCGGGATTTTTCATGCCGCAGTGCATACAGGTTTTGGCATTTGATGAAATCAATTTACCACAATTGGGACAAACCATGGAACCTGTTTTTTGTGATTGTGCCATTTGCAAATGTTCCCTTGATATAATAAAAGCCAGTTCGAATATTGCTATGTGCACAATCTAGCCATTTTATCGGAAATATCAAACCGGAAATATGGCATCCATCGCCCGAATAACGTAACCCGTTTTATTATTTCACTTGCATCTGCGGATTCAGACCGTTATATTTTCTGTTCGCTTAAAGTTTAATAACATTATTTTTATGGATACGACAAAACCCCCGGCATTTGAACCGTATAACAAGGATTCGTAATGAAAATCGGTATCGTAGGATTGCCACAATCAGGCAAAACCACTTTATATAATGCTTTAACCGGCCAGCAAGTCAGCACGACAGCCTATTCAGGAGGCAAGGAAGATGCACATCATGCTGTTATCAAGGTACCGGACGAACGACTGGAGCAGCTCAATAATGTATTTGCCCCACAGAAAAAAGTCCCGGCCACCATCGAATATATCGATCTTGCCGGAATCCATCCGGATCAGCAGAAAAAACAGGGGTTCAGCGATCATTTTCTTGGTCAACTTCGCCTGGTGGATGCAATTTTAATCGTTCTGCGCAGTTTTGAAAATCCCAATGTCGCCCATCCCCTCGGTTCACTCGACCCCAATCGCGATTTAGATATCATACTATCAGAATTTATCATTAGTGACATGAGCATCATAGAAAACAGACTGGATCGCCTGGAAAGACAAATGCGGGTCAAAAAAAACGATCCGGATATTAAGGAACATACGCTCTTGCAAGGACTTTTAAAAGAGTTGGAAGAGGAAATCCTGCTGCGCAATGCAACGCTTACTGTCGATGAAGAACATCTCATACGCGGCTATCAATTCCTCACGCAAAAACCATTGATCCTGGTGCTCAATATTGATGAAAACCAACTGACCGATGACACAACAGTTTCGAAGAACCTGAAGGGTTCTCAGGAAAAAAACACGGCCGTACTGACGATAGCGGCGCAGATCGAAATGGAGATTCAGCAACTCGAGGGGGAAGAAGCCGAATTGTTCCGCAAAGACCTCGGCATAAAAGACTCGGCCATGGAAAAACTGGTGAGAATCTCTTATGACTTGTTGGGGTTGATTTCATTTTTCACAGTTGGTGAGGACGAAGTGAGGGCCTGGACGGTTCCGGACAACACAAAAGCGCCGCTAGCCGCCGGAACCATTCATTCCGATTTTGAAAAAGGCTTTATTCGCGCCGAAGTGGTTCACTATGATGATTTTATAGAACGCAAAAGTCTGGCCAAATGCAAAAGCGATGGCGTCATGAGACTGGAAGGACGCGACTATACGGTAAAAGACGGCGACATCATAACCTTTCGCTTTGCCGTCTGATTCAAAGACTTTTCTTTACGGCGTTCGCCAAATCATCCGGCGGATAGGGTTTTTGCAACCACTGGCCCTTGCGATCCAAAACAGGTTGATAGCGCTTGGAAGGCGCCCAGCCACTCGAAATAATAAAAGAAATATCCGGCTTGATTTTACGGAGTTTCTCGGCACATTCCAGACCATCCATGTCCGGTAGCATAATATCCAGCACCACCAAACGGATTGTGTCAGTGTTCTCCTGCATAATTTGCAGAGCCTGCTTTGCCGTTCTGGATGTAAAAAGTTGATATCCTTCCTGTTGCAGGACGATCGTACTGATCTTGAGAAGATCCTCTTCATCCTCAATAATAAGAATTCCTGCCTGTTGTTTAGACATAATACCCTCGTGATTTTGATTGGCAAGCATTGGCAGATAGATGATGACTTTTGTACCCGTTTCCGGTTTTGAGGAAACCTGAATGGTGCCCTGATGTAACTCGATAATGTGCTTTGCAGCGCTCAGCCCCACGCCGAAATGGTTGCCCTGCTTGAGCGTAAAAAATGGTTTATAAATATGTTCCATGCCCGATTCCGAAATACCTTTCCCCGAGTCGCTGATAACCAGCTTGCACAACAATACCGCCTCGTCACTGCTGTCAAAACACATTCTCGCAGGGGAGAGTGAAATCCGAATATCCCCGCCCTCTGAAATCGCTTCACGGGCGTTATTGATAAGATATTGCAGTGCCCGAAACAACAGCGGCGGATCACAATCGACCATGAACGATTCTGCCTCACATTCAAAATGAAAATGAAAACGATCCTGGAAAAACTGTTGTTGCAGCCCGGCAGCCTTGTACAAAAGGTCTTTCAAATCAAAAGGCACTTTTCTCCCAATGCGGATATCCAGATCCAACAGCGGTTGCAACAGGTGAAAAGGTTTATTCATCTGTTTATGTATCTGGAAAAAACGGGAATGAAATTTACCTTCCAGAAAGGGTGAAACGGAAGAAAATTGTGTTGCTATAGCCGAGAGGTGAGTTTCCAGATGTCTGGCAAAACGGGCAATGGTCTTGTGAGGTAAAATATGCTGTGATGCTTTCCGGGGGGGGGTGATATCCGCCATGTCATTTCGCACATCCCGGATTTTTTGAAGATGAGATATGGAAATTTGAACCGATTCTTCAATTTTGACCTGGATAAATCCCTGCCCGAGAGTGTTATCCTGTAAAAAGCGGGTCCGCAGCTTGATCACCTCACCATCGCGATTGACTCCCCATACGCTCACGGATAACGGTTCTTTCTTCTGACGAAATTGCCGTACGGCGTCTTGCCATCGTTGTTTATGCTCTCTGTAAAGGATTTGAGAAAAAGAAGATCCCACAATAGATGGGGACTTTATATTAAAAATTTCAACCATCCCCTGGTTCCAGGCGAAAACACGATCGTTCTTATCCAGAATGAAAGCGGCTTTGGTTTCCGGTGCCGTCGGTTTACACTGCAGCAAAACGGTAATTTGATCCTGTAATTCCTCAACCATGCTGATCAAACCACGGGTCGGCTGAAAAGAGGCTGAATCCAGCAAATGAGTTAAATCGTCGCTATTATTCAATTGTGGCGGTGAATCCGGCTCGCCATAAACCTTGACGAAGGAAAAATAACCCAGCAACCGTTCTGAATCCATTACCGGACTGGTAACCTGCCAAACGCGGGCTTTACAAAACGTCGTGTAGAGCACCTCGCGTCTGCCAAGGGTAATATGTTTTACATCGAGGTTTTGCTGTAAAATTGCTGCAGACAAGCTTTTGGTATTTTTATGCAAAATAGATGAAAAATTTAAAAGGAGAGTACCATCAGACCTGTAGAAATTAAAGTCCAACTTGTGCTGTTGCGAAAATCTATTAAAAAACTGTCCCAGAGCCGTTGGAATCAAGCTCTGCTTTGGAAGAGTCTGCTGCATGGCGCTCCTGTTTTACCCCCTCGTTCAGGCACGTCTAAATTCCAATTCCAGATCAATCCGATAGCCAAAAGGCCGCCGGTCCTGTAAGCATGTTTAATTAAAGGAATGTAATACGGTAGGTGCTCGGCAATGATGCTCTTTCCAATATAAAGCAATTATTTTAAAATGTCAACTAATGTCCACCCGATCGCTTCCATCCAGATAAAAATTTTATCGCTCAAGGCCCGGACTCAGAACGTTTAAACACATGATACGTTATATAATAAAATGAACCGATGAACCGCCTCCCTGCAATTGACCATATCCGCAGGCTTGTAAAACAGACACATGCGTAAAGCTGCGTCTGTTTTATAAGCCGCATCCCGATATGGAATCCTTTTGCTGGAAAACCGCAAAAAAAAAGTCCAGGTAACGCTTGGACTCGATTATAACAGACGTTTTCACGATGGTCACAGCAGAAAAGCGCCAATCGTCATGTTAAGCCTGAGATAGAATATAAACAATTATTAATCCAGACGCGAAGACAGCCCTGGTGGCACTGGAGGCGATGGTGAAGAGGACATGTTCTGAGCCTGAAAGGCGATACGGGAGAAAAAGCTATAAAAGAAAGGGTATTCGTCAAAAATTGTGTTTTGCAATAATAATAGATGCACAAGTCTTGAACGTGCTCTTTGGGTTTTCAGCAATACCGATGCCGATATCCCGGCAGTCTGACCAAAATTCATCAATACCGAGTAAATGCCTTCGATGTTCCAACCCCGGTGTACCCTCATCTATAATCAGGCCGTTGATCAAGTCAATACCGTCGCGATATCCTGCTCCCAATGATTCAAAATAGTTACTGCTCTCGTCTTTAATCCAGTCTTTGGGAAGACGGTAGCCGGCAAGATGTATTTGAATATTAATGCCATATCCCTCAGGTGTCTGATGATCGAAATAATTTCTTTTGGCCATATCCAGGGCCTTGGCTTCAGCGACTGCTGCCAGAGTGTCATTCCACACAAGTCTGTGCCTGGGTTCCACATAGCTCAAATCTACTCCAACGTCATCACTGATGGAATCCGGATGCTGCCGTATGCGGTTTAGATAATCAAAAGCCTTTCGGGCTTTTTCAAAGGACAAATTGGTTTCACCAGGCTGGTCGAAAAAAGCATTCAGCAACAATAGTGTTAAAAAAATATACAAACGCAAAAAGGCCACAGGGTTATCCTAATCGATCGTTTGTTTACCGGCTCACCCACAAAATCGCATTCCGCAACAACCTGCGATAATTTGGGTTATTAAAAGCATGGTGATTATGACCGGGCTGAATATAAAAAGTACGGGAACCAGCATATCGATTTTTCCAGGCTATAATGGTTTCGCTTTCAGGATGGGTGGCAGACAACAAAGAATGTACCGACACTGCCACGAGCAGGCAAAGAAGGGCTGAAAGGACGGCACAATAAGAAACAAATCGTTTACATGTTAACACCGGTTGTTTTCTCCTCTTTGATCGAGAAAAATGTTCAAATCAACCCGCTTTTATGCAATTCATTTTCTACTTTGAATTGCATGGGAGGTTCAAGGCCGAGTTTACGCATCAGGTCAAAGCGGGAAAAGAGCGCTGCCGGGTGATCATCCGCGAAAAGATTACCCTGATGCATGATCAGCAAACGATCGGCCATGAGCGCTTCTTCCGGAAATTGTGTGATTAAAACGACGGTCATCTCTTCGCTCATGCGTTTGCATGTTTGCATAATCTCTTTACGCGCACGCGGATCGAGCAGGGAGGTCGGCTCATCGAGAACGAGATAGCGCGGTTCCATAGCCATCACGCTGGCCAGCGCCAGACGTTGTTTTTCGCCCCCGGATAGATAGTGAGGGGATTTTTTTCGCAGTTTTTGCAGGTCGAACTGTTGTAACATGCGTTCGACTCTCATTATCATTTCTCTGGTCGGTATACCTATATTTTCAAGGCCAAAGGCGATCTCCCGCTCAACAGTAGCCGACACGATTTGATTGTCCGGATTTTGAAAAACCATGCCGACCCTGCGGCGAATCTCGAAAATTTCTTGAGAATCTCCCGTGTCAAGTCCATCGACCAGGACGCGTCCCTTGCAAGGGATAATCAGACCATTCAGACAGCGGGCAAGCGTGGTTTTACCTGAACCATTAGACCCTATTATGGCAATGAACTCATTTCGGTTGATTTCAAGATTTATCTTGAAAATCCCCCGTTCGCTATTTAAATAGGTAAAATAAAGATCCTCTATACGAATCATAGGTTTGGTATTCCATAAGGCCGGCACGGCAAAAAACGCTAGATTCCCATCATCTGCATGATGATTTCCCGTTTTCTGGAGCGGTTATCCATATCAATCACAATAATCTGTTGCCAGGTTCCCAACGCCATACGGCCATTTGCAAACGGAACCCCCAATCCGGGACCTAAAAAGGAAGCACGGACATGCGAGTGGCCGTTGCCATCTCCCCATGTGGCGTCGTGATGATAGTCACTCCCGGAAGGAGCGATTCTTTCCAGCGCTTCCGGAAGGTCCTCTATGAGGCCGGGTTCATATTCGGTCGTCGTTATTGCTGCTGTCGAACCGGAGACAAAAAAATGAACCATACCGTCACTGAGGCCGCTTTTATCCAGGCGCTCTCTGGCCTGGCCGGTAATATCGATGATATCGGCATTTCCCTTTGTTGACACCGGAATGGTTTCTGTAATGACTTTCATGCTTTTTCCCATGCATTTTTTAATTCGAACCGGGTCATATGATAAATTTCTTCGCTCCGGTTTTGAATTTCTTTAGTTGTAAGCTCTTTAAGACGGTCGGCGCTGAAGGCTTCGACACAGAAAGAGGCGAGAGCTGTTGCATAGACAACGGCACGTCTCAGGTTTTCATTATCCACTTTATCCGTGCGGGCGAGATATCCGAGCAACCCTCCGGCAAATGTATCACCTGCACCAGTGGGATCGAAGAGTTGCTCCACGGGAAAAGCAGGACAGTTAAAATAGGAATTGCCATGAATTAACGTGGCACCATACTCGCCGCGCTTGATGATTAAAATTCGCGGTCCCATTTGCTGTATTTTCCGGGCGCCGATAAAGATGTTCTGCTCATCTGATAATAATCTGACCTCTGAATCATTGATAATCAGCGCATCCACCTTGGAGAGTGTTTGTTTCAATTCTTCCGGAGTTCCGGTTATCCAAAAATTCATCGTATCCATCGCGACAAATTGGGGATCCCTGACCTGCTCCAAAACGTTGTATTGCAAATCCGGATTGATATTGGCCAAAAAAATAAACCGGTTATCCCGGTAATGCTCCGGCAATGAAGGCTTGAAATGCTCAAAGACATTCAAATGTGTATATATCGTTTCACGTTCATTCATATCATCGAGATAACGGCCTTTCCAGCGAAACGTCTCGCCCTTCTCCAAAGCCAGGCCGTCCAGATTCACGCCGCGTTTTTTTAAAAAGTCGAGTTCCTTGATCTCAAAATCCTCGCCCACCACGGCCACCAGATCCACGCCTGTAAAAAAACTGGCTGCAGCCGAAAAAAACATGGCAGAACCGCCAAGAGCCTGGTCGCGTTCATCCCGGGGGGTGATGACCGAGTCATAAGCCATTGAACCTACCACGAGTACACTCATTTTTACCTCACCTGTTTATGACTTACATATTTTCAGGCGCTGAAACGCCGAGAATTTCCAATCCATTGGCAAAAACCTGCCGTGCCGCTGTCACCAGAGCCAAACGAGCACCGGTCAAGGCGGCATCCTCGCTGACAACCCGATTGTCGTGATAAAATCTGTGAAAAACAGTTGCCAGCTCGTGCAAATAATTGGTTAACCGATGCGGCTCCAGATTTAAAGCCGCCTTTTCGACAATATCGACAAAGTCGATTACTTTTTTAATCAAGGACATCTCCGACTCGTTGTTCAGCAAAGAAAGCGCTTCTTCGTCCGGCTCGAGTTCTTTTTCGCGGGCAAATCTCAAAATATTGCATATGCGGGCATGTGCATACTGAACATAATAAACCGGATTCTCATCGGACTGTTTTTTGGCCAGATCAATATCAAAATCGAGCGGTTGCGACAAACGCCGGTCAGCAAAAAAATATCTTGCCGCATCAACCCCGACTTCCTCGATCAATTCATCCATCTCGATGATTTCACCGGCGCGCTTGGACATTTTAACCACTTTACCATCCCGAAAAAGGTTGACCTGCTGTACAATAATGACCTGAAAGCTCTCTTTACCATGACCCAACGCCTGCATGGCGGCCTGCATACGGCCGATATAGCCATGGTGATCCGGACCCCAGATGTCGTATACTTTATCAAAACGACGTTCATATTTGGTTTGATGATAGGCGATATCAACCAAAAAATAGGTCGGCTCTCCTTCCCGGGTTACCAACACCCGATCCTTTTCATCACCGAAATCACCGGACCGGAACCATATTGCACCATCTTTTTCATAGGCCAGCTTTTTTTCTTTAAACAAATCCAGTAGCTTGAGATGGGCTTTTTTCTGACGCAACCTGCTCTCGCGATACCAGTTATCAAACTGCAACCTGTAATGCTGTAAACTCTTTTTTTGCCGTTTTAACATCTCTTCCAATGCCAACCGGCTCAACGCTTCAAGGCGCTTTTCCTTATCCAAAGCGGCATATTTATCCCCTTCGTTTTGCACCAGCTCTTCAGCCAGCTCTTTTAAATAATGACCATGATAGCCATCCTCCGGTACCGGTTCATCATGTCCCAGTTCAGTCATATACCGGCTGTTCAGGGAAGCACCCAACAATCGGATTTGTCGACCGGCATCGTTGACATAGAATTCACGCTCCACATCGACACCAATCGCTGCCTGCAGATTGCTCAAAACATCTCCGACAGCAGCGGCTCTGGCGCTGACAATATTCAAAGGCCCGGTGGGGTTGGCGCTAACGAATTCAAATTGGGCGGATTTACCCTTGTGCAAATCACTGTGGCCATAGGTACGTCCCTGTTCATTAATTTGAGCCACCGCGTTCTGTAAACATTTTTTTGAAAGAAAAAAATTGATAAACCCCGGACCAGCGAGTTCAATTTTTTCTATGTAATAGGGATCGATTTCAAATTGATCGACAATCCGCTGAGCTATTTGCCGGGGTGCCTGCTTAACCACAGGGGCAAGATTCATTGCCACCGGTGTGGAAATATCACCAAAATTTTCCTGTTTGGGCTTTTCAAGCACAAGCATATAGTCTTCAACGGCTGTACCAAATCCGCTCTTCTCAATAGCATTTTCGAGTTTATTTCTGATGTGGTTCTGTAAGTCCATCTGAATCCTTAATCTCCTTTATCACGGCATCTCCCCATAACCGTTCCAAATTGTAAAATTTTCGCTTTTCCGGTAAAAAAACATGCAAGACAACATCGACAAAATCAACTAAAACCCACTGATAACTCATACGCCCTTCGCTATGCCACGGTTTAATCCTATATTGTCGCAATTTTTCCAAAACATGTTCGACCACCGCTTTAGACTGAATATCACTGTCCACCGTACATACGACGAAATAATCGGCCATCGAGGTTAATGTGCTTATATCCATAATGATGACGTCGGTTGCCTTTTTCTCCAAAACGGCTTGTGCCACATGGTCGGCAAGTTCCTTAGACTTCAAATGTGTAGTTCCTCCTGCTATTTAGTTGTTTAGCATAAAATATACAAACTTTTTTCGTAATAGAAAAGCATAGAGATGCTCTCCCTGTCTCAATTTGTTAAAAAAGCGGTACCTTCGGTTTCGCGCCTGTGTTCACCCGTGATAATGATCATACTTTTCCGGTGATTGGCAGAATATCTTCGACGATTCGATTGTAAACAACCTCCGGCTTGATATCCCGCATACACCTGAAATGCTTCTCCGGACATCGATCCGGTCCCACATGAGAACAGGGACGGCAGTAAAGATCTTTACACTCAATCACCCTTGCGTTGGCGTTCCGGGGATAAAAGCCGAATTCCCCTGTGGTAGGACCAAAAATAGCGATCACAGGCTTTTGCAGGGCATCGGCGATATGCATAAAACCGCTGTCATTGCTGACAACAGCATCCATTTTCGACAGCGCACAAGCGGATTCCATAAGGGAAAATTTTCCGGTCAGATCGATACAGCGACCGGGAATGGCGCGGCATATCTCTGCGGCCGGCTCTCTGTCCCCTTCATCGCCGAGCACCCAGATTTTTATCAGCGGCTGACGACTCAACAACCCACCCAATTGAGCATAATAATCCGCAGGCCACCGTTTTGTCGCTTTTCCGGCTCCCGGTATAAAAGCGATATTCAATTCTCTCTGCTGAAATCCCTGCTCTGTCAACCGGCTAGCTGCCAAAACACATGTAGCCCTGTCCGGGATAAAATCGGGTTCGGCTTTTTCGCTTGCATGGAGGGTATCAATATAACGCTGATAGACAGGTTTGGCAGGCGTAAAACGATTGTATTTTAAAAGAACCAGCAGTAATCTGTTGATAAATGGCTTTTTGTAGGAGACCACCCGGGCATTCTGAAAAACCTTGATAACAAAGCTGCGAAAATTGCTTTGCAAATCGACAATCAAGTCATAGTCTTGTTTTTGAACCGCCTTTCGAATCCGTAAAAGAGGGAACCATCCATCTTTTTTGTCAAATCGATATAACGCATCAACGAACGGATTTTTTTCAACCAGTTCTGCATATTGCGTTTTGACAACAAAATCTATTCCGGCATTGGGAAATTTGTTTTTAAGCATCCGCAATAACGGAAAGGTTAAAACAATATCCCCGATCGAGGAAAAACGAATAACAAGTATGTGTTTTGGGGATGAAATCACTTGTTTTTACTGGTATTGCTTTTGGGACCGAGTACTGCGGCAAACCAGTCTATCGTTTTTTCTAATCCATCCTTGATTGGAAATTGCGGTTCCCAGCCCAGCAACTCTTTGGCCAGTTTAATGTCAGGTTGCCTCACTTTGGGATCATCCACCGGCAGCGGTTTTTTGATGATTTTACTCGGGCTTTTGATCAGATCGATGATCAAATCCGCGATTTGCCGGATCGTCATCTCATGCGGATTTCCAATATTGACCGGTTGGTGATATTCAGACATCATCAACCGGTAAATACCATCGATCAAATCCGCTACATAACAAAAACTGCGCGTTTGGTGTCCATCGCCGAACACGGTCAGGGGATCTCCGTTCAGGGCCTGGGGTATGAATGTGGGTATCGCCCTTCCGTCTTTGGGACGCATACGGGGACCATAGGTGTTAAAAATGCGGACAATTTTGGTATCAACATGATTATGGCGATGATAGGCCATTGTCAGAGCTTCTCCGAACCGTTTTGCTTCATCATAAACCCCGCGCGGCCCAACCGGATTGACGTTGCCCCAGTAGGTTTCCTGCTGCGGATGAACCAGCGGATCGCCATATACTTCTGATGTTGAGGCAAGCAAAAAACTGGCTTTTTTTTGCAGAGCGAGGCCCAGCGCCTTATGCGTACCCATTGCGCCCACCTTTAGCGTATGAATCGGTAACTGCATATAATCCAGCGGACTGGCAGGAGAAGCAAAATGCCATATATAATCAACAGCGCCGGCAATATAAATATATTCCGTAACATCGTGTTTTATAAATTGAAAATCCTCGCTTTGCAAATGTTCAATATTACCCACCGTACCGGTTAGGAGGTTGTCCATGGCAATGACCTGATGACCCTTTTTTAATAAATATTCACATAAATGAGAGCCCAAAAATCCGGCACCGCCCGTAACGAGTGATCGTGGCATATTTATATCCTTTCATAACATATCATGATTCATCCACTGTAGCAAAACAACACGATGTAATGATCAGGAATATCTATTTTTGTCGGTCAAGGGTAAATTCAAGTAAATCGATGAACGCTTGTTTCGGTAAAGATTGCGGATAGGCATCGAGTAAAGTCAGGGCTTTTTTAACATAAAACTTTACGAGACGCATCGAGTAATCCACTCCCCCTTCATTCTTTACAAAGGTAACCAGTGAATGAATGTCATTTTTGTTTATATGGTCTTTTTCCAATAGCTGCACCATTGCTGCGTTTTTTTCGGGGGGTGCATTTTTCAGAGCATAGATCAGGGGAAGAGTCACTTTGTTTTCCCGAATATCATTACCCACCGGTTTTCCCAGCACCTTTTCATCGCCTGTATAATCGAGTATATCATCGCGAATTTGAAATGCCATACCAAAATATTCACCGACTTTATTTATCCGCTCCTGCGACTGTTGATCGCTGCCAACAGATAGTGCCCCCAATTGACATGAAGCGCTAAAGAGGGAAGCGGTTTTTTTTAGAATAAGATCAAAATAGGTATCCTCATCGATTGTCCAATCCTCTGCCCGTTCGATTTGCAACAATTCACCTTCGGTGATTACTTTGGTGGTTTGGGAAAAAATATCAAGAGCGGTATGGTTTTTTATCTCGAGCAGCGTGGTTAGCGTTTTGGAGAATAAAAAGTCTCCAACCAAAACCGAAATTTTATTATCCCACAAATGATTGATGGTGGGGGATCCCCGTCTCTCATTGGAATTATCGACCACATCGTCATGCACCAGCGTGGCGGTATGCAGCAATTCCACCACATAACACATCTTCATTGTCTGATCGTTGATATCGCCGTGCAATCGGGCTGCAAGAAACACGGTCAAAGGACGTACTCTTTTCCCCCGTCTTCCGGCAATGTATTGCACCACCTGTTCAGCCAAGGGTACGCTGGAATGAAGTAATTTTGTAAAATTTTTCTCAAATTGAGCCAGATTTTCCTCAACAGGGCGCACAATCGTATCGATATCCAACTCTATTCCTTTATTCTTGTAAAACCCGGTTAATTTAATGATTATATATCTTCATGTCAATATCTATGTCGACCGATTCCCGAAGGGAGCCGGATATTTCCAATCAGGCTGACTCGACCACTACCGGCACCTTGACCGTAAAAGAGGTTCCGTCGCCTTTGCGGCTTTTAACGAACAAATCGCCACCCTCCTTTTTTACGGTCGTATAGGAGAGGTAAAGGCCTAAACCGGTTCCGCCCTTTTGGCTTTTTGTCGAAAAAAACGGAGTAAAGATATGTTTGATATCCTCTTTGGAAATACCAACACCGTTATCGATAAAATCGATGTATATGGCCGTTTCTTCTTCCAGATGGCGGGTAACGATTTTAAAATTACCTCCATCAGGCATTGCTTCAACAGCATTGATGATAATATTCAGGAATACCTGCTTTAGAGAGTCAAGACTAAAAAAGACTTTTGGAACCCCGCTATATTGGCGATTAATTTTAATGTTGCGCAACCCCACGTCTTTTTCCACCAGAGAAAGAGTGGAATCGAGCAATTTCTCAACATCAATTCTCTCCTTTTCATATTCCGAGTGTTTGGAGAATTGCAGCAGATTATCGATGATGATCGAAGCCCGTCGTACACTTTTGTTGATCAGTCCGAGTTTGTGATCGAGGGCCTGATCTTTGTGACCGAGCAATTCTTCAATGGAATATCTTGCCGTTTCGATAATATTGAGCGGATTTCGCAACTCGTGCGCAATGCCGGAAGAGAGCAATCCGACGGCAGCCAGTTTTTCGGATTTTATGAGCTGTTTTTCAATTTCCTTTTGTTCGGTCACGTCCCGGGCATATTCCACCAAAAATTCAGGTTTATCATCCAGCCCGGCCATTGGATATGTCCAAATATGAAATGTTCGCCCTTTATGAAAAATTTCCACAAACTCCGCCTTGCCTCTCTTTAAGGTCTCTGCCGCCGGACAATTCTCACAGGGTTCCGAACGACCAAACAGCGCTTTATAACAAAACTCCCCGACAACGCGGCTGGTGTGCTGTGAGGCAATCTGGGCGTATTTCTTATTGCCCATGATCAGATGATGATGATGATCCTGAACCGAAATCAAATCCGTAATACCGTCAAAAAGAGAAATCAATCGCTGCCGGCTGAGATAGAGCTGCCTTTGCATTTTAACTTTTTCGCTGATATCGCGGGCAAATAATTGAATAACCCGGTTTTCCCCTATAGCCACAACGCTGCCGCTGATATCGCAGGGAACGAGCCGCCGGTCGGATTTGACCAATGATATCTGGTCAGAAGAAGATTGCCCGCTCTGAATCAGGTTATCAAAAAATTTTCTGATCTCTTCAGTAGAAGATTTTGAACACAGCAGCGAAAATGACCGGTTCAAAATTTCCTCTTTTTTGTAACCGGTCAGGTCCAATGATTGTTTATTGACATTTAAAAGGGTATAGTCCTGAGCCGATAATATAAAAATAGCGATGTTGGCCTTGTCAAAAAGAGCAAAATAACGCTGTTCACTCAACTTAAGCTGTGCTGAAAGGTTGTGCTCTTTTATGACACGCTGTACGACACGGGGTAAAATATTCAAATCCTGTTTGGTCTTGACAATATAATCCATCGCTCCGAGACGCATGGCCTCTACGGCAACGCGTTCATCTCCCTGACCGGTAACCATCACCACGGGTAGAGTAATTCCGCTTTCTTTAAATTCCCGTAACATCTGCAGGCCATCCTTGTCCGGCAAATGATAATCGAGAACCAGTGCGTCAAAATGAATCGATTTTAACAGCAGACGCCCCTTGCTATAGGAATTCGCAACCTCGACGCTAAAATCTTCGTTGGCGCGTTCGAGTATCAACTCCATTAAATGCGCTTGATCGATATCATCATCTATGATAAGTATTTTGGAGGGTTTTTTATTCATACAGATTTTACAATCTCTTTGGGAAATGAAAGAATAAATGTCGTACCCTTGTCCGGTGTGGATGTGACGTCAATATGACCGCCGTGCAAATCGAGAATTTTTTTAGTGATGGTCAGGCCAAAACCGGAACCGGAGGGCAATCCATCAACGGATTTGGTATAAAACGGCCGGAAAATAAATTCCATCTCTTTCTCACCGATACCAACGCCGTTATCCCGAATACGGACAGTTACATGATCCTGTGTTTCCTTGTTTTGTATGGAAATGAGCGGCAAAGAACGGTTGCTCACAGCCTTACTCGCGTTCGATATCAAATTCTGAAAAATGTGGGTAATGCCGCTTTGACTGTATCGAATAACGGGTAATTCTTCTTTCTCTACCCGAATGTTATGTTTCTCCAGCGCTCCCTCCATCGACTCTATAACATTGTCGACAATACAGTTCAGATCACAGTCGCTAACGCCTTCTTTTTCATGACCTATACGAAACAACACCAAAATATCGTTGATGATATTCTCTATATTATCCAGGTTGGCAACAATGCGTTCATAGTAATACTTTTCCTCGTCGCACAGATTGGATTCTGTGCGTTCGTACAGCAAGGCATGAAAACTTTTCAAACTCTGTAGAGGTGATTTTAAATCATGAATAATGGAAAAGATAAAATCTTCATCCAGCGTTTTAACCTGATTTTCCGGGGCAGCCGGAGATTGCTCTTGCTGGTGACTCTGATGTACAGCCAAAGAAAAAAGCATAGCCAGTTGTCTGAGGAAACGAACCTGATTTTTTTGAAAAGGGATATCTTCAATACGTCCGAGAGCAATATTCCCGAGATAGGTTTCCTGATGCATCAACAAAATACTGGTTTTTGCGGGTAGCGAAAAGGGGAACCGCTCGGAGCCCTGCTTTAGTGACCGGACGATACCAAAAGAGGTGCCGGGTACCGCTTTCCAGTTTATTTTATTCGGGTAGTGCTTGTGAAATCTCTCCAAAGCGTAATCATAACAAGTTGTAGACTGGTCTTCCGGATTGATCAGACTCAAAGAAAAATAATCAAATGGGATAACATCGGACAATTTTTCTGCCGTTAAACGGGCCAGCGTCTGCAAATCCTTTTCCCGGTTAAATATCTTTTGTATGCCGAGCAAGCAGTTCATTTTTGCCAGGAAATTGTCGGCCCGGGATAAATTCATATTGGCAAAAATATAAAGGGTAAGATAATTTTGCAAAAGAGTAAAATCTTTCTTGTCGCTTTCTGTCCAGTTCTGTTCATTTTGCCAGTATATATTGATCAATCCATGCGCTTTTTTTTCGGTAAAAACCGGTAGCATGACAAGAGATCGATAGTTTGCCTTCAAGGCTGCCCTTGTCCAGGGTGAATAAAAAGAGTTATTGTGAACATCGGGGATAAACATTGTTTTTTTCTTTTTCAGCACCGCTTCAAAAGGGCCTTTCGACAACGGATCGAGCTTTTCATGAGCCAAACTGCCCTGGGAGGTATAAGCATGAACCGCTTTGTTTTCGCCGAAATCCACGTAAACGATGTATTGCGCTCTCAACAAGCCGGCAAAATAGGGAAAAAGCGTATCAAAATCAGCCTCTTGCCTGTCATAGAGCTTGAGTTTTAATATATTCGCTGCGAGGGAGGAACCGCTCTTTTGAAGGATAAATGTGACCAAATATCGATTTGACTGCTCCGCAATCGGCCTCACCAAAGCCTGTGTGGCAATGCTCGTTCCGTTGGCATGGTTGATATGAGTCGGATATAACGCCGGAGGATTTTCCTTTACAATGTGAGCATCGGTCCAGATTTGATCAAGCGATTTCAGTGAAAATTCCTCCCTTGAATATCCGCTGATATTGAGAAATTCCCGGTTCACCTGAATATCATCCCCGATGATAACAGCAGGATAAGGGATGGCATCGATCAGATCATGATACATCCTTTGCCAATATTCCGCCTTTTCACCCCAGTTGTCCTCCAGAAATGCCTTTTGTAAACGGTCGACAGGCAATCTAAAAAGAATAGAAACGTGTTCAGCCAATCGAATATCAGCATAGGAAAAATAGTTGTTCCGGGTACGGCCAAAATAAAGGCATCCAAAAACCCGAAAATGGTCATAGATTGGAGCGTATAACTCGCATTTCACACCAGGGTAAACCGGCACTTTGTTTTCATTTCTGACCCGGGCATGGCGAGAATTCAAAATATCATAAAATATGGCGTCCTGATTCGTAATCTGCCGTTCTTCTTCATTCAGAGCATAAGGAGCCGTAAACAGATCCTGATCAGGTTCGTAAATAAAGTACAATAGAAAATCACAGGGTATGAGTATTTTGAGCAGTCTCTTGCTTTTTTGAAAAAGTTCAACCGGATTTTGGACGGATGATATCGTCTGAGCAATATGATTGAGAATGTCCAGATTATTTCGGTCCAACAATTCCATATTGACTCTTTCCTTCCGCCGGCCGGAAACCTAGCGACTCAATAATGCTTTGGCGGCTTGTACCACTTTGGGGATGATTACGTCAGGAGAATGGTCGATCAGTGCTCCTGCAGCAAAAGGATGACCGCCACCACCGAATTGACTGGCCAATTGATGAACGGCAACGTTTCCTCTGGAACGAAAACTCACTTTGGTTCGATCATCGGAAAGCTCGGTAAACATCATGCTGATTTGAACATCAGCAATACTTCTCGGCAGTTCAGAAAGCCCCTCGATTTCCCAGGTTTCGACGTTATATTGATTTAGCAATTCCTGACTCAATACAAACCAGGCCAATTGACCGTCCGCATTGAATTGCATGTTGACCAGCAGGTGACCGGTTAATTTGGTCCGGTTGGGTGAATAGCTCTCATAAACCTGCTCGTAAACCGTACGAAAAGCCGCTCCGCGCCGCAACAACTCTGCAACAACCTCATGGGTGCGCGCCGTGGTGTTGGCAAATCTAAATGAACCGGTATCCGTCAATAAACAGGTATAGAGAGCGTTAAGCATAATCTGATCAAAATCCGAATCGACCCGGGTCAAAAAGTCATATAACAGCTCTCCCGTAGAGGATGCGGTCTGGTCCGACAGTCGAACATCCGCGTGCAGATCTGCAGGAATATGATGATCGATACAACCTACCGGGATGCCGAATTTGCGAATGGTTTTGCCCAAATCCCCCAGACGTTTCCAGTCACTGATATCAACCACAATACAGGCATCGAGTGCAGAGACCAGTTCGCGATGAGTTGGCGAATGATAGCGTACGATGTTGTCATCCGCTTCCAGAAAGGAAAAATAATTGGGCGTTGGATCACAATTCATGAGGTAGACGGTTTTATCGAGTTGTTTCAAATAACGCCCAAGTGCAATCTGGCTGCCAATTGCATCTCCGTCCGGATTTATATGCGTGGTGACGAGGAAACTCTGATGATGATCAATGAACTGTTCAAATGCTTTCCAGTGCTCGCTTTTGATAATTAATCTCCTTTTATCGAATAGTGGCTCACCTTCATATTTCCAAGTCTGTCTGTGGCCCGCACAGCGATGGATTTTACATTCTTTTTTGCAGCAAGGTCGAGCTCGAACCATTCGGTTTTGGCATCAGTGATCTGATCCACAGGAGCCAGCAATTTCCAGCCGCCGGCATCAACGCTATACTCGATCCGGGTCAGGTAAGACCATTCATCGTGTACTTTGAATGAAATCTGCCAATTTTGATCTTTAAAAGCAGCGTCGAACTCGGAGATCATCGGACCGCTGTTATCAACCAGAAAAATATCGCTCGTCTTTTCACGACGAAAGGTATTTTGAACAGGGTTGCTGCAATGATCACTGGCTGAAATTTTCAAGCGATAATGCCCATCAGCCATCTGTGCAGTGTCCCAGCTGTAATAATTGACCTCAAGCGCCTCTGCAAGAAGATGCCAAAATCCGGAAGACCGGCGTTGGTAAGCGATATCAAATATCATACGGTCCGCATTGGGATCGCTGAATATCCAGTCCACGGTTCTATAGCCCTTTTTCTGAGACATGGAAGGGAGATTTTCCGGAAATGCTATACCTTTTTCATCAGGATTTGAACCCGTCCGTTTTTCCGGCTGTGCATATTCCCCCTGTTCATGAATAATAATCGTACTGATCGACGGCGGCAGATTCTTCTCCTGGAAGGAAATGGTTACTTTATCGATCACCGGTTGGAAGGTTTGCGAAGAATAGAGGACAGATTTCCATTGAAGAAACCTGAAAGAGGGACTGGTGATTCTGTAAACAGTATTCTCTTTTACCGCAGGCTGCCATTCGCTCCAGGTTTGCCCGGGTTCTTCGCTGTTACCGGATCGGGTGTAAAATTCAATCCGCCCTTCACCCTCATTGCCTCGCCAATCCAGGTTCCCCCAGTCTGAAGTTTCCATCGCATCAATAGGCTCTGACTCGAAAACAGCTTTATCTACCGGATGGGATTCGACGCGGAAACACTTTCCCATATTGCTGGTTGAGACCAAAATTGCGCGTTCCCGGGTATAGGTCAGATGAGAAATAAAAGCATCCCGGCCCTGCAGCAGGATCGAAGCCTCGCCTTCCCGGCTCAGATGATACAAATTCCCGGAAGCTCCTGCTCCAACATAAATACCACTGCTGTCAACACTCATGATTGCCTGTACGGTTTCATCCCTGAATGGCCAGATATCCTCTGCATGTCCGAACCGATCAATGCGAAACAGGGCATTCTGCTGGGAGCCGGCATTCATAAACATTTCCGGCATAATAGACTGGCGCGAAAGGACCACTTCGCTGCTTTTCGAGTTCTCTTTTTCCTGATCACTGTCGCCGGATTCCTTTTGCAACCGCTGTATAACACTTTTGGATTGTGCGGCCGCATCACCAAAAGCACCGGCAAAAATTTCCCCTTTCCGGCAAATCGCCAGCGTATTAACTTCTTCCAATTGTGTATCATATAATACAAAGGGCTCACCCTTTGGGCCGAACCTGTAAATATATCCGCTTCCGCTGCTGCCGGCGTAAAGAAAACCCTGCTCATCGGTGATTAAACAGCGGATATGCTTGTGGTCGCCCTCGAAAAAAATCTCTGATTCGCCGTTTGGTAAAATTTTATAAATTCGTGCCTTTTCCCCTGTTGCCACAAACAGATTTCCGCTTTTATCAAAAACGAGACTCCAGATATATCTATCATTCGGATCGAAAAAGACCTCAGCGTTTTGGCTGCCTCGCAAACGATATACTTTACCGTCCGGTGAACTGGCCGCATAAAGTCTGTTCCGATGATCCATGGCAAGTGCAAAAATTTCCAGCTCGGGTGCGTTAAAAAATATCGAACTGTCACCGTTGCTATCGATTCTGTAAACCAGACCATCATTTCCGGTTCCCAGAAAGATATCGCCATCCCGGTTGACAACTGAATGCCAAATATAGGGATCGACACTGCTGAGCAACGGCTGGATTGCCGGACCGGGCACCAGCTTGCCGCCTCTGAGAATCGACACATGGGTGCCTTTGCCGGCGGCAAAATCAAGCCTGGTTTCCTGGGTACGAAACCGGGTTTTAACCGCCCACAGCGGCAAGGCCAATATCATCATTAGAAAAATTATTTTCTTCATGTATCCTTCCTGTCTCTCTTTAGCTTTCGTCATCCTCAAACTCGGGCCAGTTTTGTGAATCTTTTGAATCCTTTACCTGAATGATCAAATGTTTCGCGCCGATTGCAAGACAATCCAGAGGAATTTTATACTCTTCGAGCATCCGGCTGTTCAGCCTCCTGCTTTCTCCCCGCGATCGCCTGGAATCCATCACATTCATTATCGAGGGGGGTAACTGGCTCATCTCCTGCCCCTGTACCAACATGGTGCCATCGCGGGCCCAAAGCTGTACATAAAGGGCATTGCTTTTTCGGCGTTCCGCCAGAAGGGTTCTCAGATGTTCGTAATCGACGGGACGATATTTTTCAGGATTCAACTGAATCTCATATCGCAAGATAGAGCTGGCACTGCCGACGATCAACGTCAGACGTCCCGGGTCTTTTTGATCCGGAATTGGTATGTGTCGCAAAAAACTCAACCGTTGACCATTGGTCTTTTGCATTATCACTTTGAGAAGTAGCGAATCTCCGGGTTCAACCGAGGATTGATCGATACGTATGGAGCTGAGTTTGGCCACATTTTCACCCGGCTTGATGTTTCCACGGATATCGATTTTCTCAACCGCAGGAGCGTCAAAATCATTTACAAGCAGTACGCCCAACGCACTTGTAATAAAATCACAAATAGCGGCGACATCGTATCCCGTCTCCAATACCCCCAGCCGGTTGTATGTGGAAAAAAAATCCTGCAGGTGCAGCGTGTCACCATCCGCAAAAGAAAAATCAACCTCCAGGTGAGTTGTTGCCGATTCCGATGATAAACGCGATGCGATAAAAGCCTGAAAAAGAGCAATCCTGAGGAAAAAGGGAGTCAGGTTGTTCACGGCCGGATCATCGGTCATTCGAAACCTGTACTGCGTATCGCCCAATACATTCGAATGGATATCAAGATGAACGGGGATCATCGAGGGGGCCCGGTTCAATTCGCCATAAACACCTGCCAACCGATCCTGGCGAAACACCCCGATAATATCGGTTGACATTGCCATTTTACTGGAGGCCATCATACTGGGGAGCGTCGCCAACACCTGAGCTCTCGCCATGGGAACATGAACAGGGCCGAGATTAAAAACATGATGCCCGAAGGCGAGCAATTTATGGCCCTCAACAGCGGTCACCGTACCGGTTGAATTGATCGTTGCATCACCATCGACAAATATTTGAGAAATAGCGGATCCTGCTGTGATCCCGCTGTTTCTTTCGTCGTCTGACCTGGCCGCGGCACTGCCCGTGGTCACCACAAAACCGAGGGAGCGAAACAGATCATGGTAGGGCTGCAGCACGGATGATTGAAACCCGGAAAACACAAGCGGTGTGGCAATCGGTTGCAGATGATCCGGCCCACCGGAAGCGAGATGGGAGAATTGTCTTTTAAGCATCAGCTTCCAAAAATCCGACGGCGTCCGGCAGAGATAAAAATCGAGATAATCACTAAAAAATGAAAAGACATTTTCATGGTCAGGGCGTTGCGCCTCTTTGTGTGAGACTTCCAGCATGTATTCGATCGGCATGACAGCGGCGATGGGTTCTTTCATAAATTGACCCACCCGCATCGCCAACGCCCCTATCAATTTGTTTTCAATATAAATCGGGCTGCCGCTCATGCCACTGACCACGCCCGAGCGCTCTGCCTGGCTGCCGCTCAGGCGTATCAAAATCACGTCGCGTTTGGGGTAAAGATTTTTAAGGATTTCCAGTACTTTCACACCAAAGGTGTCAATTCGGGTTCCATAATAAACCGTTTTACCATAACCGCTCATACCCGGCTTAACCTTCGAAAGCGGCATAATATCCAGATCCCATCCACCGTTTTGTGCCATAGCAGGGACAAACAAGGCAAAGAGGATGATTAAGAGAATTTTTTCTGTCACTATTTTTTTCCTGTATTGATCACAAGTCGTCAGAGAAGAGCATGATGGCGTCATCAGCTCCTCTTATAACAAAGCATAACATGAAAGGTATAGATAATATAGATTGAAATCAAGGCTAAAAGTCCATGCTCTCACCAGCTTTTAAAATACGCACATGAACCCCTTTTTGCTCAACTTTTTCTTTAAAATCCTTTGGATCCGACTGGATGACCTCAAACGTATTGTAATGCATCGGCACCACCAGCTTTGGTTTCAAAAAGTCAACCGCTCTAACGGCGTCATCTATTCCCATGGTAAAATTGTCGCCGATCGGCAAGAGCGCAATATCGATAGAATTCAATTCACCGATCAGTTTCATATCGAGAAACAAACCGGTGTCACCAGCGTGATAAATCGTCTTGCCGCCAAGAGTGAGCAAAAAACCACATGGATTTCCCATATAGGCAAGAGCATCGCCACCCAGATCAGCACCGGATCCATGATGGGCAATGGTCAATTTCACCCGCCCAAAGGCAAACTCATGACTCCCCCCGATATGCATGGGATGCACCTCACACCCTCTATTGCCACAATAAGTGGCCAATTCAAACGGAGCAATAACAACAGCATCGTTCGCTTTGGCGATTTCAATACCGTCACCTAAATGATCGCCATGACCATGTGTCAGCAGAACAAAATCCGCCTTGATAACCGTTGGATCGACAGTAGCCACCGGGTTTCCGCTTATAAAAGGATCAAACACCAGGTGATTCCCTTCATGTTCAACTGTAAAAGCATCATGCCCTAAAAAGGTAAGTGTTGACATAAAATCCTCCCTTGATTGAATTATGAATTCAAAGATGGGCGACCTTTTATCTCAGATTTTCAGCCACATCACGTTCGGTTTTGGATTAGATTGAGAAATTCCATCCGTGTACGCCGGTCGGTTTTAAAATCTCCGAGCATAGCACTGGTGGTGGCACGGCTGTTCTGTTTTTCAACACCGCGCATCATCATGCAGAGATGAGTTCCGTCCATAACCACGGCCACGCCATGCGGTTCCAGCACCTCCACCAATGTGTTGGCGATCTGGTTGGTCATCCGTTCCTGTACCTGCAGGCGACATGAAAACATATCGACGATACGGGGAATTTTACTCAAACCGATAATCTTCTTGTCGGGCAGGTACGCAACATGACACCTTCCATAAAAGGGTAAGAGATGGTGCTCGCATAAACTATAATACTCTATGTTGCGAACAAGCACCATTTCATTGCAATCCTCGTGGAAAATGGCATCGTTCAGGATATCATTCAGGTCTGTACGATATCCCCGGGTCAAATAAGACCAGGCCTTTTCGACGCGCTCGGGCGTTCGCAATAATCCCTCGCGATCCGGGTCCTCATCAATGATATGCAGCAATTCCCTGGTAATGGAGGCTAAAGATTTGCTCATTCCCACTCCCCCCTGTAGAGTGCAACATTATTTGGCGTTTCAAATAATTTTAATTCATACAATTCACCGGCGGGCAAGGCATCCTTGAGAATTTGCCAAAACTCGACCACCAGATTCTCAGCCGTTGGAACGATTCCCCGCATAAAATCGACATCCTCGTTTAAATGCTTGTGATCAACGCTTGAGATCAATTTTTCGTTGACGATCTTTTTAAGATCATACAGATTGATAATCATGCCCGTTGCCGGATCCGGCGTTCCTTTTATGGTTACCTCAAGCTCATAATTGTGGCCGTGACCATAAGGATTATTACACTGACCGAATATTTCAATATTGGTTTTTTCATCCAGCATATCACTGTGGAGTCTGTGACTCGAACTAAAGTGAAACCGACGGGTTAAATATACAATAGCCATGAAATTATCCTCTAAAATATACATTTAAACCTTACAAATCTCTAACAGCGGATTTGTTCATCTTCTTCCCGCCAATTCCCCCAACCCATTTTTCCAGAAAAAACCGTCTTTCATTGGCCGGTTTTCACATGAAACCGTTTAATAAGCAGCTAAATCATAGAGGCTTCCAGTTTGCTATCATTGTGCTTCTTATCCGCTCTTTTAAGCAGATACGAGAACAGCATACCGACGAATCCAAGACACGAAAAAATCCACATGCCGGCAATATAACCACCGCTCCAGTCATTAACAAGTCCGATAATCAGATTAAACGACATCAAGCCGATATTTTGTACCATGGTCATTAACCCATAGGCCGTACCCAGGCGGTTTTCTTTGACAATAAGGGCGACCGATGGCCACATGGCCGCAGGAATTAATGAAAAGGCCACACCCATCATAATCATTGGAACCAGCGGATGCAGCGACGTATAGATCAGCATTAAATATACCGGTACCAGCAAAACAGAGCCGAACATCATAAGGCTGGCTCGTTTGCCGATACGATCGATCAGATAACCGAATAACGGTGTTCCCACCATGGAAGCAAAGGTAATAATACTGGAGGTAAATCCCGCCGCCTCGCGGCTGAGGCCGTGATATTGCATAAAAAACTTGACCGCAAAGGTCTGAAAAGGAAAAATAGCGGAATAAAAGGTTACACAGAGCGCTGTGATAAGCCAGAAAGAAGAATTCATGCGAAAGATCGTTTTAACATCGATCTTGTCCACTTTTTCTCGTTCTCCCAGATCATATTTCTTTTCCGCTCTGGTTTCCAGGGAAAAGTAGACGATCACTGACAACAGGGATATTACGGCCGCGCCCACTGCAATAAAGAGCGGGTATTGCCAGTGTTCATATAATGACCTGGCCCACGAAGGAGAATTCAGGGCCGCAAAGGTGCCCAGACGCGCAATCGTCAGATTGAGGCCAAAGGCGAGGGAAAGCTCCTTACCCTTAAACCACTTGGCGATAACCGTGGTTATTGCCACGATCAAACTTTCCGAACCCATACCGAAGATCAATCTGCCGGCAGCCATGACGACGATATCGCCTTCCAGAGAGGTGATGGCGGCGCCGGCAAGGCACAAGGCGGCGAAGATGAATGAGGCCCGTTTGGTACCGAGACGGTCAATCATAAGACCGCCGATCAATACCATGATAATATTGGGAAAACTGTAAATTCCGTTCAACAACCCGATATTTTTATCCGCCATACCCAGCTGCTTTTCGAGCAGATCGGCAAGCGGACTAATACTGTCATAAACATAATAATTGCCAAACATCGCCATGCTGATGAAGAATAATACGATCCATCGATACATTTTTCCCGGCGGGGAGAGAATTTCCTGTTGCTGCATCATTTTCCTTTCCTTGATTCTCAATATTCGTTTGTTTACGATTAAAAAGAGCGATAATATCCCAAAACCGAATCACCTTTACTCGTCAGATTGAATCGAAAGGTAATCTGCAACCCGTTCGAATACCAGTTATCAAATTTTGTTTCCCCCAAATGCACCAAACAGAGTGCCAGGCGATCACCTGGCTAAATTTAAATACTAAAAATCAGGCGGGATTCCAAATACTTTTTTTATTTATCTTGTTTCTCAATTCTCTTTTTAATAATTTATCAATCCAAATTCTCAGGAGATTGATTTGACTGAATATGGCTCAATATTACTGATTCTAGGAATTTCCTATCTTGCCGCCTTGTTTATATCAAGGGTAATCGGAAAAATACATATACCCAAGGTCACCGGATATTTGCTTACCGGTCTCCTGCTTGGGCCCTCGTTTTCCAAACTGACGGGCATTACCCTTTTCACCTCTGAAATCCTTTCAAATCTCCGTATCCTTTCGGATATCGCCCTGGCATTGATCATGGTTGTCATTGGTAGCCAGTTCAAGGGAGAATACCTCAGCCGCTGGCGCAGCCGGCTCTTCATTCATTCCGGTATCGAAACCACGACAACCCTGGTCCTTGTTTCCATCTCCTTTTTTCTCTTTGCTTTGGTAACAGCCAAATCGTTTTTACAGAGCAATCAAAACATTTTTTCGTTTGCTCTTTTCACCGGAATCATTGCGATTGCCACGGCACCGGCGGCAACGCTTTTGGTTATTCGCGAGTACGAATCCGAAGGCATGGTGACCGATATTGTCCTTGCCCTGGTGGGACTGAACAATCTGATCACCATTTTTGCCTTTGATATCGGCGTGGTCCTTTTGCTGCCGACTCAGGATCCACAAATGTTTCTGTTTAAAATCCTGATCTCGCCGCTGATCGGTATTGCTATCGGGTTTGTTATCAGTCTCTGGGCTCAGATTCTGGAATCTCGAACAGAATGGTTGTTATTGCTGTTCGGTGGTGTTATTTTATCTTTGGCGCTGGCGCGAACCTTTCAACTGGATATGTTCCTTTCCAGTTTCGCCATGGGAATGGTCATAGCCAATGCCTCACCCAAATCAAAACAACTATTCAACGCTATCAAAGGTGTAGATTATCCACTCTATGTCATCTTTTTTATCATCGCCGGCGCCAACCTGCACCTGGATGCCCTGGTTCATGTCGGTTTTTTCGGAATCATCTATATTGTTATGCGAACGGCCGGAAAAATGATCGGCAATTACCTCGGTGCCCGGGTTGCACCTTTTGATACCACCATCTGCCGCTGTATCGGCATGACCATGCTGGCCCAGGCCGGTGTGGCGATTGGTTTGGCCAACACAATGGTCAATATCTGGCCTGAAATCGGCAGTAAAATCCAAACCATCATACTCGGGTCTGTTGTTGTCTTTGAGCTCATCGGACCAATTGCCATCCGGCAAGGCCTGGTTCGTGCCGGTGAAGTTCCGGTTCTGACACTGTTGAGAAAGCGATCTGCGGAAAATGCCTATGACGGTCTCCACGCTATTATCAACCAGTTCCGCCAGTCACTCGGTATTCCCGAAGGTCATAAACTCGACAGCGCTCATGACATTTTAATTCGACATGTCATGAGAAAGAATATTGAAACCTTATCCGAAGATACACCGTTTAATATTATTTTGCAAACGATTGCACACAGTAAATACGACCGGTTCCCGGTACTCGACAAAGAAGACAGATTCATCGGCGTGGTGGATTACAGCGTTATACGGGATATTATTTTTGATGCGTCTCTGGAACATTTGATCGTGGCAAGAGATTTGTCTACACCTTCGCCTATTGCCCTGTTCCCGGATCAAACCCTGGGACAAGCCATGGCGCTCTTCCAGAAATACAGCGATATAACCTATGTTCCGGTCGTGGAAAAAGATAATCCGCAAAAACTCGTGGGTATGATTAATCAAAATGATGTGCTGGCAGCTTATAGAAAACCAAATGCCCCTTGACAGGATGGGGATTCTGCCGCTCTTTATAACTCAATTTACCTTTTATTATGACACATAAACATCCGGAAAACATCTGGACCCTGATGTGGTTCAAGCCCCGACAGGCCATGAGAATGGTTCTCAATTCTCCGCTTTCATACCATTATCATGTTCTGATCATATTCGGCGGCATCGGCCAGGCTCTGAGCAATGCATCCGCTCAGGGAATGGGAAAACTCTTTTCCACCGCTCAAATCATTACCATTTGTCTCATTCTCGGCCCGCTAAGCGGTTATCTCTCCGTACTCATCGGCGGCTGGATTTTAAAATGGGTCGGTGATAAATTATCCGGCCACGGATCGTTGCAGGATCTGCGCCGTGCTATTGCCTGGTCGTGGGTGCCCGTTGTCTCCACCCTGCCTCTTTGGATCGTAAAATGGCTCCTGTTCAGGGATGAAGTGTTCACTATTGAAACCCCGTTCATCGATTCTCAGCCGGTATTGAGACAGCTCTACGATTTCATCGGCTTTGTTGATCTCGTGATCGGGCTGTGGGTACTGATTATTCTCTATAACACGGTCTCCGAAGCGCACGGCTTTACGCTGTGGAAAGGTGTGGGCACGGTTATCCTTTCCGGCGTGCTTTTGATGATTCCGCTGTTACTGATGATCTCGCTCTGCGGCCTGCCCGTTGCCATGTAAGATCAGCATAAAATACATCGCCTGAAATAACGCTTACAACTCATCAGGAGCAGCAAAAGGAGCACTGCAAGGTACGAGTAACAAGAACATCGATCTGATTTTTAAAGAATCAAATGCTGAAAAATATTGAAAGAGGAAAATGGCAAAATCAATAGACAGAAAAAGACTCTCAATCGCCTTTACCAATCAGGACCTTTGCACCCGATGTGGCACCTGTATCGGAATTTGTCCGACCGATGCGCTCTCTGTAAGTAAAAATTACTTTCCCGTCATCGATACGGAAAAGTGCATCGATTGCGGGCTTTGCATGAAGACCTGTCCGGGAGGTCGCCTAAACTTTCGTGATTTAACTCGAATAACCTTCGGGCACAACGACGATCTCGACACGTTCGACGGACATGTTACCAAAACGATTGTCGGCTATGCCGGCGACGAAGAAATCCGCCGGCGCGGTGCCGGCGGCGGCATGATCACCGCACTCGCCCTCTTTCTTTTGCAGGAAAAGCTGGTGGACGGCTGTATCGTGACACGTATGGATGAGAATGACCCCCTGCGCGGCAAGGTTTACATCGCCCGCAGCCGCGACGACCTTTTAAGCAGCCAGCAATCCAAATATCTCCCGCTTCCGGTCAACTCGATCTTTCAACATGTTAAAACTCTGCCGGGAACCTATGCTTATATCGGCCTGCCCTGCCATATACATGGCTATCGCTTATTGAGTGAAGAAGATGAAGAAATAAAGAAAAAAATCCGCATTGTCATCGGACTTTTTTGTGGTATGGCGCTCGAGCCCCATATGCTCAAAGAACTGTTACAGGTTCATCAAATCCGACCGCAAGAGGTAAAAGCCTTCCAATTCCGCGGTGGTGAGTGGCCGGGGAAATTCAGAGCCATCACGGACAAAAAAATCCATGATCTGCATTATTCAAACTATAAAGACGGGGCGTTTAACTATCTGATGTTTCTATACAGCCCGCGACGCTGCCAAACCTGCATAGACGGCTCCTCACAATTTTCCGATCTTTCGGTGAGCGACGCCTGGACGCGGGATCCATCCGGTAATTATCTTTTCAGAGCCAATTCCCGCGTACTGGCGCGAACACAAAGAGGCCTCGAAATTCTGCAACAGGCCGTTTCTAAAGGTGCCATCCGGGCCCAGGATGTCTCGAGCAACGAACACTATAAAACGCATCAGCGCCATACCAGCAGGAAAGGATTAAAAACACCGCTCAGAGTAACCCGGCTCAATCAGAAAAACAAAGCCGCTCCTCTTTACGACCGAATGCCCCCGCAGGCCTCGAAAAAAGAAAAATTCGGCGAACGTGTAGAAACCACCCTGATGAGCCTGGGCCGCTACAAGTTGATCAGATATCCGCTCTTGTATTTGCTCATGTCCAGATATGGTATTCCCCTGGTCAAGTTGAGACAATATTTGAAAAGCCGAAAATACAAAGGTTCAGCGAAATAAAACATTAAAAATCGAACACCCCCCGGGGCTCTTGTCAGGATATCTATTTGACGATATAACCGTGATAATAGAGTTTGAGGATCCGTCTCAAACCGGAAAATTGACTCTCGTTTGCCAGCAAATTCTTCAAATCAAATTCCACCGTAATGCTCTGGGGAAAAGCAAGCCTGACACCTATATTCATATAGCCATTGCCGTTATTGGCATAATGAATGGTATCATCATTGAGGCCAAAATCATATTCATAAATCAGAGCCACTTCCCGGGACAGTTCGATATCAATACCCATAAATATAGTCGGGTCTTTGTCCGGATCATTGGTATCCGTACTGTAGCTGACGCCGGCATGGAGGTCGACATTGCGAAAAGACTGGTATCCCTTCGAGCCCACCAGATAAAAGCCGCGCGGCTTGATCGCGTATCGGTCGACCATGTATTGATTCGGATCGACCGTTTCGCTTTCACCTATAATCCCCATATCGCGATAATCGTTCTGCTGCCAGTATTTACCGTAACCCTGGGTATCCAGTCCAAGAGTAAGGGCAGGAAACATGAGGCTCTCATCAACGATACGATAAGCGATCTGGACACCGGGGGTGTCGTTCCAATCAACAGCATCGCCACCGATAATGCGCTCACCACTAAAGGAAACGCCAAACATCATTTTTCTCGACAAACCGACCGACAAACGGCCCAAAAGACTGCCGTTTTCATAGAACCGCAGTCCGGCGATAAAATCTCCGCTGTTAACAAGACTTGCGGTCGGGATATCTATGAGCTCGTACGGCTGGCTCAAATAGAGCTCTACCTTTGAATAGACAGGTTTTGAGTCCTGTTTGCTTGTAGAGCGATAGGTAAATTGAGCGGAACCCGGCGATGCCATTGCTATGCACAACACAAAAATCCTGATTACTTTCATGGTCCTCTTTCCAGCTAAAGTGAGATCACCATATCACTATAGTGCTATACGGTTATGGCTTGATCAAATTTAAAAAATAGATTGTTCAGAATCAAGAAAAAGTGCGCTTTTTTCCATTATCTCACAAAAACGCTAAATCCCACTCCGATTTCAAAAATATTCTGTGCTTCTGAAATATTTCCGCTGGGCATAAGGTGTACGTATTGCGCTTTAACGCGCAAAATCGTGCGTTTACCAAAGCTGGAATGCGTCGCAATGGCGGCAGCAAAGGCACCCCCGAGGACGGATTCGCTTTCATTCGCTCCGTCTGACTTTCCGTTCAGCCACACACCGGCGCTAAAAGTGGTAAAAACAGCGGCCACCACACCGAGATCATATTTTCGATATCGCGGTTTGCGGTAATTTTTTGGAGCCATATCAATGACTTTAAATGCCGGTCCAAGTAAAAAAATGGTTGAAATACCGGTGGAATCGCTGTTAAAGGACATTTCAATCTTGGGCTCGAATTCCAGTAAAAAATCCTGGTTGATATAATACCCCATCAAGCCGTCGAGATTGGCCAGGTTGTTGATTTTTTGATTGGAAAGAGATTTATTTCGAAATGAAAACGCCCCGCCAACCTCAACAGCACCGCGGTGTTGTGCCCAGAGAGATTGGCATACTAGAATAAAAAAGAGAAACAACGTAAAAAGAGTTGTTTTTTTCACATTTCCTCCCGGCTTTTCTTTAATACTACAGAGAAAAGTGAAAAAAGCAGAAAAATTTTTAACGGCAGATCCGGTTTTATATCCTTTTTACAGGCTTTATTTTGTTGTGTTTTCCAATTCTTCAACCCGGGCTTTGAGCTCTTTCACCGCTTCGATGAGATAAGCGGTCATCTTGTCATAGGAAACGGCTTTATAGCCATCCGGGCCAACTTTGACCGCTTCGGGTATGATACTTTCCACTTCCTGGGCGATCACACCGCTTTGCGTACCATCCTCGAATTGCTTGTCGGAAAATTCATCCTGCCGCCAGGTAAAGTTTACACCGCGTAATTGATCGATCTTATCCAGAGCGCCGCCTATAACGGTGATCTCTTTTTTATAGCGAACATCAGAAGGATTCCAGGTACCGCCAAGCGCAAAAGCAGAGCCGACGATATACAATGCATAGGGTCCGGGATCGTTATTGGGCACACCAACACCGATGACCACGGGATTGGTAAACCAGCTTCTATAGCCGCCCCAGACATAAAGCCCGTAATCGTTGGTCTGGTCGTTAAAATTGGCAAACCATCCGGCTGAAGTGCGGCACGTATTGGTGTTGGAATAGGGAAATTGCCAACCGCCTGTATCCCGGTGGTTTACGCGTACGCCGATTGCAGCCAGTTCATGCATGGAACCCAGACCGGTCCAGTCGTTCTCAATCCAACGGCTCCAGCCAAGTCCGCCTTCCGTATAATTGGCATCGGTGCGAAAATCTGTCATACTGCCCGACACTCCAATGTGCTCGATTGCATCATCCCCATAGACCGGCGGGAAGCCGCTGACGATGCCAATGGCATACTGATCTGAAAAGTCATCACCCAAATTGTTTGCAACAATTCCGTGATAAATACCAGTGGTGTGTTGCGGCCACGCTCCGCCGACCACCAGCTTGCCGGCTCGCGAATCATCACAGATGTTTACAATACCATCATCCTTGACCGTTATTCCCCATGTTGATCTATCCTGTGAATCCGCATGATTGTTGGAGACAGGATGCCCTCCCAGAACGATCCGCTTGGTTGCATTGTGATTCCCCAGATTGTCCGCGGTTGAGCTGGCGGCAATGGTAATCCGGTTCTGCGAGTTGTTCGGCGTAATGGTGACATTGCTGCCGGCCACCAGATCTATATTGCCGCCGTCGTTGGTCACGCCATCGATGCGGCTGACCACATCAACCGCAAGGTCTGCTGCGGTCAGGGTATTGTTGGCGACTTTGTTGCTGTTTATGGCGTTGTTTGCAATGCCAGCGGTACCGACCTGACCCCAGCTACCATTACCGTTGGTATCGGTAACCAGAACATGACCGTTGCCGGCTGATGAACCGATGCGCAGCTCATCTGTTTGCGTCTTGCCATTCACATCCAATGCCGCTGTTGGATTGACGCTCATGTTGATTCCCACATTTCCATTGTCCAACACCCGCATGATCACATCGCCGCTGCTGTTTTTTACAACGAGCTGGCCATAAACATTGCCCAAAAAGACCAGAATGATCAAAACATTAAACAATCTTAACATCTAACACTCCTCCTTTTATGAAAATTCATATTTAGCAGGCAGATTGGGTTAACCGCACAATCCGTCACGACCTGCAGGGCATTATTTGCCACTGGGGCTAAAAAAACGCCCTGATAAAAGCATGCAGACACCAGACGCTATCAGACGGTAAAAAAGCCTAATTCCTTAACGTCTTCTTCGGCGGTGGTGTGTCACAGAGTCATTCCGCAAGAAAAGTAATTACAACAGATTGTGTCAAGCGTTCAAAGTTTTCAGCAGTCTTGATAAAAAAGAATCATCACCCTGACCAACGCGCACAAGCGTCTATCCTCTGAGGCGCTCCCCATTGTTTGGACAGTTTTGGGTACCTTTTAAGGTGTAGGAACACCTTTGGGATAACGAAAGGAGCCCGTAGAGCGACTGAAGTTATCGTGAAGGTAGCCGATTTTTTCACCATTGTCAAGTCATTTTCAAATATACTTGAGCCGGTGTTTGATTTTCCAATCTTTGATGTCGCCGTTCATTGTTAAAAAAATCAAAATACCATTCCAAGCCGGCATACAGCTCCCGGCCGTTTTCCGGCGCGTTTGGATACACGTACTCGTATTTGACACTGCAGCAACAATCCAGGCGGGGTTGCAATTATGGAATCCGGTATTACAATCACTTGCTGATAGTTGACATTGATGCTTTCAAAAAGAGTAAACGGGCGAGCTATTCCTGCATCAACGGCATCATGATTTTGGCAAAGCGCCGGGCCCGTTTATATGATTCTACAGCATCCCAATCATGTGGATTCCAGACATAATCGGCTGCGGTTGCTAAATAAGCATTCGCTTTGGCGGAATAACGACCCTCTGGCAGGTTTTTGTAGGGCGTGCCATTTTGTTCGGCTTTTATACCGGTATGCAGTTGAATGCCGCGAAACAATTGACTCAATTCTGTTGGCAAAAGCTCGCCCCTGAACACATGTGCTCCCGGTATCTCCTGCAGCGGTCTGGAAAAGTGAGATCCAAGACAAACCCGGTTCAACCAGAAAAACGGCTTTTGCCCGGTAATATCTGTCCAGTTGGACCTTATGCGGTCCGGCGTGAGTTTATACAGGGGGTACATGCTGGTGTCAGGCCCGGTCCACACGGTTAAAATGTTCGCAGGCATGTTGGACACAAGAGTCGCCATTTCAGGCGTTGCCGGTGTCCAATACCTGACAGCTCCCTTTGAAGGCGGACAGAAGATGATGATCGCATCTTTGTGCTTTTTCACTATTTCGGAAAAAACGAAATTGACGAGCTTGTCGATCGGGTAATTGATGTCATTGCCATGATCGTTATAGTCTATTTCCACACCTTTGGCGCCGTGGTCGAGAAACCAGTCGAGCTGTTGTACATAATGGCTTTTGTCTTTTGCTTTGCTGAAATCATAGTGATTCGGGCCCTTGAATGGATTAAAATAGGGTACGGCATGTAGCACACCGCTCGTATCCGTTTCCGTGAAAATCGTCAACAGATCGCTCCTGGCCTTTTCGCCAAAATGCTTCATATCTCCCATTTTTTTGCCGAAAAAATGAAACCCAAACCAGTTGATTTTATATAGAGAGAGCCATCGGTAAAAACGCCTCACTTTTTTCAAATTATTTCTCGGATAGAGATTGGCATGGGCCAGCCGCAAAGCGATTTCCGGCCAATCCGCCAGAGTCACCGCAGGCAGGCACAGCTGTCCGGATTCATTCCTTTGCAACAACTGACAAAGAGAAACAAGACCGTAATAAATGCCCAGATCGCTGCAGGCGTGGATCGTCACCAGCGGCCGGTTTTTGGGTGAGCTTTGTGCGCGCAGCGCGCACGCCTGCAACAGCCGCTCTCCCTGAATCGATTTTCCATTTGTCTGACTGCGAATGATGCTATGTAATTTTTGCGCTGAACAGGTTTGCAAAACGATATTCGGCGTTTCCCCGTTTTTTCTTGCCCTGATCCCCCATTTGCCGAGAAATTCCAGACGCCCGGATAGCAATGCCAATCCCTGGCCAATCGCGCCCGTGGCCGGGTCAGAACCTGACACAGATATAAAAACAGGTTCAGCCGGTTCGGCTAAACAAATCATGTCCTCGCCATACTTTTCCAGCTGTGGAGTGGGAATAACCCCTAGAATAGCGGTGTGTTGCGGGTGTGAAGAAAACAGGGCAGACCAAAACAGCAGCAAAAGAATGATTGTGGTAAATAAATCCGCACCCCGTAAATCCAATCCGCGTTTATTACATTCACCAGTAAATGGCTTTTGTAATTTTTTAAGACAACGCATATCAACTCAACTCCTGTATAGTTTTGACAAAAAAGGTGAGGCTTTTATGCGCCCCCCCTCCTGTTTGCTCGCTCTGTAGCGCTTTTATCTAGCCGCGTCTCCGCCTTATCCACACCACCCACTGGTCATTATCCGGTGTGGAAATAGTCTGCAGGTTCTCCGTTGTTTTCGCGTTTCGCCACACCGATGACCGAATGTGCAGCCAGCGCAAGACGTATAGTCCCGCTGCGATATCGATCTCGACCTCACCGGCAGCCGGAAAATATAGCGCATATTCCTCACCGGGAATGGCGAGACAAAATGCCTCATTGGGCTCTCTCGCGGATAAAAGAGAGGTGAACGGCACATGCCGGAACAGATCCAGCGAATCGGTGAGCATTCTCATGCTTTTTATATGTTGCTGAGCCACCGGATTCAATCCGATACCACTAGGCGGACGGTGAAAACGTATGGAGGCGTGACCGGCAAACAGATTGCGCCAGAAACGCTCCTCACCATCCTTAAAAGAACCGGCCCACGCTTTGGTCCACGCTTCATAGATGGTGCCGCCATAGACCTTGACGTTGTTAATGGGGCGGATCATACCGCTCTTGCGAATGCGCTCCCGTACGAACAGAGCGGATCGGTAATGAACTTCACCATCCTGAGCATTGTTGTTGGAAATATCGACAAAATCATACATCTCGGGCTCATTCAATGTATTGGATACTTTCGATCTGGACAGAAAGGGATGTGTTTCATCTTTTTGCCGTTCCACCCCCCGCACCTGTCCGCCGGTCGGATCCCAATTGTCCCACATTCCAGTGATCCAGATCATACAACTCGTTTTCCTGGTAATAGGGCTTGAAATTACCGCTGTCGCGGCTGCTCATGGTGCAGCGGACATAGTTGCCACCCACAGAACGCAACAGGTCGAGATGCTGTTCCGGATTCCTGATCTGAAATAGGTTATCCTTCACGCTTCCGCCGATCAGCATCACCGGCTTTTGGTCGTATTGCCAGTAAAAGGGATTATTCATATAGATTCCGATACCCGTGAGAGGCGGATCCTGCAGTGTTTTGTTTGTCTGCCGATCGCAGGCGGTTACGGCCAGGAGGTTTAAGGCGATAAAAATCATCATCGCTTTTGATAATTCAACCTTTATAAGGCAACTTGAAAAATGTCGCAGCCAGGTCAAATGAAAGACATTCATATTTTACTCCGATTTTGATAAAGCAAAACGATTTCGACTATTTCCGTGTTGTTTATCAATTCAGGCTTTGCTTCCTCATGCCTTGATAGCGTTTGATGACTTTATTGAGCATGGCCCTGGTTTTCAGTTGATGGTCGTTCAAATTTTCTTGTTTTAACGGCTTTTGCTCTGGAACATCCTCTTGAATATCATAAAATTCACCGGTTTGATACAACTTGTAGCGCCGGGTCCTGGCAAAGACACGGGCGTTTGCTGATTTCCCATTACGGGAATACCAGCAATAGCTCCACTCTCTCGGTTTTCCCTTCTTGCCCATTACCTGTGGCAAAAAACTCCGACCATCGATGTTCAGGTTTTCAGGAATCGGAATATCCGCGGCATCACAAAGGGTTGGAAAAAAATCGCTAAAATCCACCAAATCCCTGCATACAGTACCCGTTGGTATGACACCGGGCCAGCCTGCAATGAGGGGAACCCGTGTGCCGGCATTCGTCATCTCTCCCTTGGCACCGGCGACCCGCCGGCCGTTCAGAATCGAAACGATGGGCTCGTCGGTGCCGTTGTCGCCGGTAAATATGATCAATGTATTTTCCCGTAACCCGCACGACTCGAGCGTTGCAATGAGTTTCCCAACCATCTTGTCCATATATCGTACCATATCTTCGAAATATCGCGGATCTCCTTTATAGCTCAGCGACCCCTTGTCCTCGGGATTCCAGTCTTCGGAATCAGGTGTCGGAGCAAAAGGACAATGAGTCAGGATCATCGGATAATAGAGCAAAAAAGGGGTATCTTGATTTTTTTGGATAAAATCACAGGCATAATCGCTGACGACATCAGGACCATATTCACCATTTTTATAATCCATGACGCTGCCATTCACATTCAGTTTAGGATTTGGATAACGGGTGTCTCGTCCTTCAGAATCCGTTCTGCCGGGGGTCAGCTGCCACAAGCAATAGTCGTCAAATCCAAAGTGATTCGGGCCCTGCACCCCCCCGCCGAGCTGCCACTTGCCCACTATGCAGGTTGCATAACCGGCATTTTTGAACAGATTGGCAAAGGTGGTTTCATTTTTATCCAAAACGCCAAAATCGGTGTAATTACGTACATTATAGATACCGGTCAAAAGCTGTACCCGCGTCGGTGTGCACAGCGGTTGCGCATAGGCGTGCTCAAAACGAACGCCGTTTGCAGCCAACTTGTCGAGAACCGGTGTCTGATACGATTCCCCGCCGTTGGCGCCAATACATTCATAGCCCAGATCATCAGCCATGATCAGCACGATATTGGGCTTTTGGCTACGAGCGGGTACTCTTGCGCGGCAAGCGAATCCGTTCAGGGCCAGCGCCGAAGCGGCAGCCGTTTTGATAAATGTTCTTCGGTTCATATGGCTTGAATTCATCATCTATTCACCCTTTAATGGCTGGCGCGATAAAACTCACCACGCTCAATCCAGCGTTTTTACAAACTTAAAGGTGGTGCGGAAAAAATCCTGCCACATTTTATCCGCCGCAATATCTATGTACATATAAACGTCCCTGTCACCTGACACAGTCGCATTTTTTTTGCTAATCACCGTTTATCATCTTGATGATATCCCGGTTTAAAAATAGAGATTCCGCTATTTGTTGTCAAGGTGAATATCATAAAAAAAAGTACCTGCAAAAGAGTCGGACGCATTCTCCCCGGCAGGCCTGTTTTAACCGTATCTGCAATGATAAAAATCAAAACGGCAAACGCAGCCTGATTGCCAAACCGGGCGATGCCCGCGACCGGGCACGACATCAGCAGCAGAGCAGTAACCGCAATGATAATCCAATGCCGTGCGCACGTTTGTAAACGGTTGTCGATTGACATGGAAAATCAAACCTTGCCGCCTGAATGCGTGAATATTGGATACATTTTGTGTTAAAAAATCACATAATACGCATTTCACAACACCTCTTCAAATTAAAAATATCCGCCTGTCGGAAAAACCCGGGCCCGAACCACAGCGGCAACAAACCGTTTACAGCCTCTGTAAAAACACTTTTTATAAACAGCATTGGCCTTGCAAAGGGCATAACCGGTAGCGGCAAAATCCCCCTAACAAAGCATATTCTTTAATTTTATCTTGATTTTCCTTTCCCTGTACAGTATATTGACCAATAACACCCAAAAAATCCTCTCCGCTTCCAGGCTGGATCAACACCCGACATTTTTTACACACGCCTCTGTTCTTCGGACAGATAACAGGAATATTGATTTCCGGATGAAATCAATATCAAACATGAGGGCCCAACCATGAAAAAGCACTCATCTATATTGCAAAATCCCACCAAAACAATCTTTTATGTTCTGTTCTTCACGCTGTTTGTTCTCCTCTTTTCCGTACGGTTTGTTCCCAGAGCCGAAAATGATGAAACGTCGGCACCGAGATACGCTTCGTTTAAACAGCCGCTCTATTTTGAAAAAAATCTGGGACAGACGGACCGCATGTCGGATTTTTATTACAGAGACAGAGGATACAACTTTTTTCTAACCTCAACGGGATCGCTGATCGATTTTCATAACAAGGCAAAAGCCGGCCCGCAAAAAGCGGTTCAGATGCAACTGATTGAATCAAATCGCGATGCCGGGGCCGAAGGGAAAGGACGGGTCCCCTCCAGATCGAACTATTTTATCGGCAACAATCCCGATCAATGGATATCAAACGTCCCCCACTATACCGCGGTGGAATACAAAAACGTCTATTCCAACATCGACCTGGTCTATTATTTTCATCATGGACAAATTGAATTCGATTTTGTCGTCAAGCCCGGCGCAAACCCGGACGACATTGGGCTGCTTTTTTCCGGCATAGAACAATGCGAAACAGACCGGGCCGGCAATCTGGTGCTGACGGCAAACGACCACAAACTGATTTATCAAAAACCTATGGCCTGGCAGGATTCGGACGGAAACAGAAACGAGGTCAAGGTGCGGTTTGCACAGCTCGATAAACGGGTTCATTTTGATCTGGGTTCCTATAACAGGACGGAAACGCTGATCATCGACCCAAAAATCGCCTACGCCACCTATCTCGGTGGCGACTATTACGATACGGCATCCGGTATCGCCGTCGATTCTGAAGGATGCGCCTATGTAACCGGGTCAACCGGCTCTTTAGGCTTTCCGGTTGCAGATGCGTATCAAACCCGTAAAAAAGAGGGTAGCTCGCAATATTCAAGGGACGCCTTTATCACCAAATTCAATGCCGATGGATCAGATGTGATTTACTCCACCTATATCGGCGGTAACGGAGAGGACAATCCCGAAGCCATTGTTGTTGACAGCAACGGCAATGCCTGTATTGCCGGACGCACCACCTCCTATGACCGGCCAAATACCCCCGACTATGAGGGTTTACCGGTTCAAAACGCCTATCAACCCGAATTTGGCGGCGGTACCCGCGGCATGTGGGAAGCCTTTGTCACCGTTCTCAGTGCCGACGGCTCTTCCCTGGTGTATTCCACATTTCTCGGCGGAAAAAATGATGACCAGGCGAGCGATATCGATGTCGACCCTTCAGACTGTGTTTACGTCACCGGAACCACCTTTTCTTCCGGTTTTCCGAGCAAAAATGGCTGGATGCCCAAAAATTCCAGCTACTATTTCGACGCCTTTGCCGCCAAGCTGGATCCGAGCCGATCGGGAGAAAATTCCCTCATCTATAGCACCTATATCGGAGGGAACCTCGACGATTATGGCAACAGCATTGCGGTAGACAACCAGGGGCACGCTCACGTAACCGGTTATGCCCACTCTACCGATTTTCCCACAACACCAAATCCAATACAAAATAGCAAAAAGGGAAACACCGATGCGTTTATTACAAAGCTCTCTGCAGACGGCAGATCCGCTGTCTATTCAACCTATCTGGGAGGAGATACGGGCGACCAGGGAATCGATATGGATACGGACAATGCCGGAAATGCCTATTTATACCTGTCGGGAAGCGGAGGCATCCCCATAACTGCGGAACCGTTTGCGCAGCCGACCGGCCGCTATCTCTGCAAACTGCCGCCAAGCGGAAACGGGTTTATCTATGCCATCCCCGTACCGGCACGGGGATGGAAAATCGCGGTCGATGATAGTGGACAGGTCTACATCGCCGCCTATCTAAACGATGACGCCCATGTATTCGCCCTCAACGCTCAGGGGACGGATTCTCTATTCACCTTTACCTTCGGCGGCAGCGATGACGACGGGTGCCGGGATATTGCCGTGGACAAAGCGAATAATCTCTATATCACCGGCAACACAAAATCCCGTGATTTCCCGGTAAAAAATGCCTTCCAGGCCGAATACGGAGAGGACACCTCAGGCGCTGTGCGCAGGGATGCTTTTGTGGTAAAACTGGCAATGGATATCAAGCCCGTTCTTCAGGTCAAACCCAATCCGATCGTCTTTCCCCTTACTCTTCCGGGTGAAATCGCAAAACAAACCGTCCAGGTCACCAATCCCAGCGAGGAGGAAATTGAGATAACGAATATCGACATCGAACCGGCTATGCAATTCTCGCTTGAGAACCAACCCAATCTGCCGCTAACGCTTCAGGAGGAAGAGATGGTCGATCTTCAGGTGGTCTATGCACCGGGCGGATTGGCCAAAAGCAATATCACCCAGGCATCAATGGGGACCGGAGCCCTGACAATTGTAAATAATGGCGATGTTCCGTTGCTCAGCGTGCCGATTGAGGCAAAAGGCATCATTGTCAATGATCCCGGCGATGCATCCGATTATGATCTACTCGACGGCATCTGCGATACCGATGCTGACGAACCCGGAAACCAATGCACTTTTCGCGCTGCCATCGAAAATGTCAATGCGATGCAGGATGACAATGTCACCCGGGTCTATATCCGCATTCCCGGCCAGGGTAATGCTGAAATCAGACCGACCCGTCCTCTGCCGGCAATCGAATTTCCGATCCGCTTTGACGTATTGGAGGAGGAAACCGTACTCCTGGATGGGCGTACCGCCGGCAATACAGACGGACTCGAGATTCGATCTGGATACTGTTTCCTGCAAAATTTTATCTTTACCAACTGGAACGGAAACGGCGTAAAAATCAGCGGCGGTGAATGGAATTATATTCAACAGTGTACATTCAAGGATAACGTGCTTTCGGAAGATCAACAGGTTGCCGGTGTCTGGATTGAACAAAGCCCTTCAAACACCGTTCGCAATAATATCATCTATGGAAACCGGAGATATGGTATCTATATCAGCGGCGAATTATCGAACTCGAATGTAATCGAAGATTGTACTATCGGTTATGACAACAACAATTCTCCCGGCTCCGCTCTGCAGCGAATCGGAATATATATTCAGGGCGGTGCTGAAAATAAAATTCACAACAACAAAATCGGCAATCATGAGTTAGCGGCTGTAGATATCAACGCCTGCGCGAAAACCCTGATCGAATACAACCTGATTCTGAAAAATAAATACATCGGTATCAGGGTCTCCGATTCCTCGTTCGAAACGGAAATCCGTAACAATAAAATCGGCTGTGATGCCAACGGTCAGGAAGCGGCGGCGAATCACAGCGGTATCGTGATCACTCTAGGAGCAACGGATACGCATGTTCACGATAATTTAATCTCCGGGAATTCAAGATATGGAATCAGAATCGGATCGCTCGATGGTTCCGGCGGCACGGTGTCCAATTCGATCATCGAAAAAAATATTATCGGCCTGGATAAAAGTGGCAAGGTACTGCTTTCCAATGAAACCGGAATATGTTTGACCGGCCAGAGCAGGGCAAACGAAATTCAAAGAAATACCATTTCCGGCAATAAAGTTGATGGAATATTCGTGAACAAAAACGGCAATAACTGGAACAACATTACCGAAAATTTTATCGGAACCGACTCGAGCGGTACCCTGCCGGTCAGCTATACGCTGACCGGAATCAAGGTGAGAAACTCGGCCGGGCTCGTGATGATGGGTAATACGATCTCCTGCAATCTTCAGCATCAAATTTATCTTTCAAAGGTCAATATAGGCAACAATCACATCCTCAGCAACAATATCGGCACCAATGGCAATGGAGAGTCGTTCGACAGTGGTTCTCATAGTGATGCCGATGGTATTTACAGCTATGATGCAAATACCTTTATCACCGGGAATTTGATAAAGGATCAGGACAGAGGCATCAAATGCATCAAGGGTTCCGACGGCTATATGCGAAACAATACCATAAGCAACAATCAAATAGGTATAGAGATCACCAAGAGTCCGATGGAAGTCTTTATGAACCGCGTTTTTGAAAACGGCGAGGGCATAAAAGTCGATAATGTAGAACAGCGCCAGGTCATTATCGTCGGCAACGAAATCTATAACAATCTACAGCCCAACACCGCTGTTCAGCTCACCAATGCCGGTGCGACCGTTGTAGGCAATTCCATCTACGGGGATGCCGGCGACGGGATTGTCGTTGACGGCAGCAGCGATCCGCTCATCCATAAAAATAATATTATGGACAACAGCGGATACGGTGTGCATCACAAGGGATCTGTAGCGTCTGTTAACGCCCGCAATAACTGGTGGGGCGCCGCAAACGGACCCTCCGGTTCGGGGTCGGGAAGCGGTGACAGGGTCAGCTCCGGTGTGGACTTTGGAAACTGGCGCAACACCAAAGTATCCCTCTTTGT
>WJMF01000038.1 GCA_014728085.1 Candidatus Zhuqueibacterota bacterium | reverse complement strand
GAGCAATCCCTATGACCGTATGACTGAAAAGAAACAAAGTTTGCTTGCCCGGGGTGTGATTCTTGAAACCATTGAGCTCTTGTCGAATCATACCTCCTTTGGCGTCACTGTTGTGGATCGTAAATTTATCGTTACCTCCAGAGATCATATCGGCAACAACTACTTTGATTCCTATGCTTTTGATGGTACCCACCTGCGTTCTGTTCCGCAGGGCGTGGGGGGGCTGGGATATCGCGATCTGGCCTTTGACGGCAGCCGCATTCTGGCCAGCTCCAACAGGTATATCGACAAGATCGATCCAAACGATTTTTCGCGCAGCAGCAGAATCTATAATGAAGGGCATCTGCCGCACCGTGGACTGGCCTACGATCCCGGTGAGAATGTGATCTATTCAACCGATTCTAATCGGGGACACACCCTCAAAATGGATGCTAACACGGGTGAGACGCTTAGGGAATATGATCAGCCCGATCATCGTCATTATGGAATCGCGTTCGATCCCTATTCCCAACCCGGCCGCGGATCGCTCTGGTTTGCGGCGCCCTGGCTGGATGGCTTTTTTCGTCTGGTACGGGTCGATACAAGCATCGGCTATATAAATTACATCTACGAACTTTCCGAACAGGTTGCTGATAGCGCAAAATCGGGTGGCCTGGAGATAATCAACGATCATCCCGATTATCCCGGTAAAGTCGTTGCTATAGTCATAGATCAAAAAAACGGCCGGCTTCACCTGGTTGATATTAAAGATGCACCTCCTGTTTTTCCGGCCGACATCAGCAAGGTCGGTGAGTTCGGCGGCTGGGAAAATGGCGAACGGATTACCTCCGGAATGGTGCAGGCCGGCGATTATTTGTACGCTGTTGACAAGCATAATCAGGAAATCATAGTCTATGATCTGGCATCCGACCCCTCCTCTCCATCGATCCGCAATACCCTTGCTTTGAGTGACGGCGATAAAATATTTCATCACCGGCAACGGCTTTTCGTCACTCACGGCAATGATGGATTCGAACCCGATGCGATCGATATTTACGATTTAAAGCAACCCGAACAGCCTGAACGGGTCTCGACCATTGAAACCGGCGCCGCTATCATGGATATGGCCTTTAAGGGAAATTATGCCTGGTTGATTCAAAAGGAGGTCAAAGCGGTAACGGTCTATGATATAAGCGATGTGGAAAATCCGCAACCCCTGTCGACCTTTGCCTTACGGTCGACCGGCGTTAACCTGGAAATTCAGCCGCAGCGAAACCTCTTATTCGCCGGCTGTTATAATCCCTGGAATGCATCTATGGCCGGAGTGGATATCATCGATATCACAGAGCCCGAAAATATGCGGGGCCTGGATGAAATCGGCACCTGGGACGAAAAACCCCAGCGTATACAATTTATTGATGACAACTATGTTGCCCTGTTGAGAAACGATATTTTCCACAATAGTACATGGCTCAACATCTATGATTATTCGGATTCGACCGATGTGCAACGCCAGGACCAGGTCTTTGTATCCCTGGATACGGTGGCACAGGATATGGATATCCTCAACGGCACGATTTGCATCACCATCCCCGGAGAAGGCTTGAAAACCTATGCCTGGGACCCCGATATTTACGATCCGCAGCGCTACGAACCGGATCATGGCATGATTTTGTCCGGTCCGGCCTATGCTTTTGATAAAGGACTCGACTTTGTACACTATGAGATTCCTGTTGACGATAATACGATGCGTTTGAATCATTCTCTTGCAAAAATAATTCCTGATGACGACCGCTTTTCTTTCGGCTGCCCCGGATTTTTGCTGTTTATTTTGAGAGGGCTGGTGGTGAACGGGCTTGTAGATGGCAGTGAAACGGGATTTATTTTAAGATTGATCCCGGGATGGCCATGCGGTGATGTGAATTTGACCATGTCGGTATATCCGCCTGAAGCGGCCAGCAATGGTTGCATTACGACACCGGGTGTCGGTGTACATTCGTATAAAAGAGATGAACAGGTTAATATCAGCGCCAGCGGCAATGAAGAGAACGGCTGGTATTTTACCAGCTGGAGCGGCGATGCCGGCGGCACCAGTCCGAAACAGACATTGACGATGGACAGAGACAAAAACGTAACCGCCAACTTTGATAAAATCGAATTATCGGTCAGCGGCAGCATCGGAAAACAGGTCTACTGTCCGTCAAAAATAAAAGAGAATACTCTGCTCATCGAGCTGCCTTTTCTGGCCTGCGCCAGCAATGCCGATGGCTGGTCGTTGAACAAGATCAGTTTCAGAGCATCCGGTAGCGGACACGATGCTGATGATATCTCGTCGGTGGAGGTGTTCAAGGGCGGATCAAGGGTATATTCCGGCAAGTTTTCAGCCGATAATGGTACCGTCGATGTGGTCTTTTCGCCTGAAATTACGATCGGCGCCGGGCAGTGTGTGCCGTTTAAGCTTGCCTGTAATTTCCATTTTGAGGTTTCCGCCTATGCCATTGACCGGCCCCGCTCCTTTCACATCGAATCCTTTGGCGTGGCTGCGGAGCCCCTGACCTATGAAGAAGGTGAGATAAAGGGCAAAGCCCAAAACGATTCCCTCGTTTTTGCCCGCGTTTTTAACAATCGTGGCGATCATTTTACAACCATCAATGAGGCGGTCAACTCTAAACGCACGCCGGAAGGGGGAACCTGCACCGTTTGTCAGGGTGAATATCACGAGGCGGTGCGCATCGATAAATCCCTTACTCTGCAAAGCAAAGCCGGGCGAGGCAACACCTATATCATGGGTGAAAGAGGATTGCACACGCTTGGGATTAGCGCCAAAGATGTTACCGTTAGGGGATTCAGCATTCGCGGCAAGGATACGGCGGCGGCAAATACCGCCGCTGTGTTTCTCAATGAAGCGGATAACGCCCTGATCAGCGACAGTTATATCGATAATATGTTTCTGGCCGGACTCTACGTGACCAATACTTCCGGTGCCGTGATTCGGGACAACATCATTATGAATCCTTCGCTCTGTATCTCTTTCAAAAACTCCGTTAAGAATCAAATTCTCGACAATACCTTTAACGGCCTGCCTTTGACCCATACGCTCTATATGGAAAGCAGCCATGAAAACCTGATCAGGGGAAATAGAGGGCAGGCAAAATTCGACGTCAAGGCGGAAAGCAGTGACCACAACATTTTTGAGGATAATGAAAAAACGGATGGTGCCACAGCATCCGATATCGAGCTGGTCAACTGCGAGCAGACGACCATTAGCAAAAACAGACTGGATGAGGTCGTGGGATTGGGCAATGAGCATATCCTGATTGGTTCCAATACCCTCGAATCGATTTCCCTGATATCAGCAAGTTATGTCGATATCATGCGAAACACCTTTATTCAGGGTCATAGGGGAATATCCCTTTCCATGGGTGAGCAGGCGCGTATTTATGAGAATTCGATTCGAAACGGCAATGGTGGTATTGAAATTTCCGATATGAAGCACGTGGAGATTCGGATAAACCAGATTCACAACAACGACGGCCAATCGGGCATCGATATAAATCGTAGCGAACATATAGAGATTACCCATCTCAACCGCATTCACCAAAATGGTCTGTGGGGAATCAGTGTATTCGGATCCAGCGATGTTTTGGTCCGCGATAATTACATCACCTCTCACACCGAAGAACACGAGCAACTTGAACACACCGGTATTGGCATCTATGCGTATGGAAAGTGTCAACACATCAGGATTATCGGCAACGTTTTGCTGGACAACTGTACCTCGATATATACGGAGGACTGTAAAGATTTATTTTTTGCTTTTAACCGCGAATCCGATGCGCTTTGTCTTTTTACCGGTGTGCACTTGTCCAATACGTCGGGTGAGATTTACGGCAATGAAATCACCCGAAACAACGGTGCCGGTATTTTGCTCGAAAACGGCTCTGAACCATTGATCCGGGCCAATAATATTACGGAAAACGAAACCGCCGGCATTGAAAATCTGGATGCCACCGTCACTATTGCTGCTGCGGGAAACTGGTGGGGCAGTGCAAACGGACCCGCTGCCGGGGATGCCATTGGCAATGTTGATGCTGCTACCTGGCTTTCGCTCCCTGCTGACCTGCTGGTACGCGCCAATGCGGATACGTTTTATATCGCAGCGGGCGAGTGCGATTCCGCTTTTGTCAGCATCATTAATCTCAATAATCCTTCGGATGCATTTGCCATTTCTGTTACCGATCAAAACAGCTGGATATCAAGCCCTCCGTCCAGTATGGTCGCCGGCGATAGCACATCGGTATCGTTGCCGCTGCTTTTTGATGTTCCGGGCAATGCAGATTCTGCTGTGATGAATAGAGTGGTACTCAGCGCTACGTCGCAAGCGCTCGATGAAACGGCACGGGATACTTTTTATGTTGCCCCCTATGAGCCCTCGCTCGCCGAGCTGGTGATAACGCCGGACAGCCTGGAGGTGCTTGCGGGAGATACGATCTATTTTTCCGCTAACGGTTACGACCAATTCGGTAACGCCGTTACTATTTCACCATTGTGGTCGGCGACAGAGGGAAGCATTGATTCTGGTGGACGTTATATTGCACCCAACAGATCGGGACGGGTGATTGTGACCGTCACCGCAGGTGAGGTGCAAAGCTCAATCAGTCTTGAAATAAGCGGTGTTTCAGCCGTTGTCGATGAAAAACCTGAAAAGCCGGATTCTTTTGCACTTTTACCCAACTATCCAAATCCGTTTAATCCGGTGACCGTCATCAGCTATCAGTTGTCGTCACCTGCTCGGGTTGATATTACCGTCCATGATATCCGCGGCCGGCAGGTGGCCGTACTGGCACAGGGTCATCTGGAGATCGGATTCCACAAGACGATATTCGACGCAAGCGGCCTGGCCGCCGGTGTTTACTTTATTCGGTTAATAGCAGTGGCCAAGAGTGATTATTTTGAAACATCGCAAAAGATATTATTCTTAAAATAAAACAAAAATAGTATACGATTGTATTTAGACCTTGCTATCTCGTCAGGTATTTCGGAAAACGAGAATCTCCGGGTTGCTTTGTCAGTAAATGCCTGATTTTAGTATCGATTCGATGAAAAGGCATTTTGTCGAAAGACGATGGAACGGAAATCAAATTAGGGGGTATTGGCTTTTATTGGCCTTTGTATGCCGTATTGATTCATTTTGCGGTGCAGGTTCGTCCGTTCGATACCCATCGATGTGGCGGTCGCGGCGACGTTCCAGTTGTTGGCGACGAGGCGGTTTTTGATAAAATCTTTTTCAAACCATTCACGTGCTTCTCTGAGTGTAAGCTCGGGCGGGATTTGAGCTTCCAAAGTCTGCAGATCAAAAACTTTTTGCAAGGCAGCGAGGTCGACTTGTTTATCGTCGAGAAGAATGACTATTTTTTCAATGACGTGTTCCAGCTCGCGAACATTATTATCCGTCCAGTCCAGGCTTAGAAGTATCTCCCTGGCTCGTGATGTGAAACGCTTTAGCGGACGATTATATTGTTCACAATAGTGCTGCAAAAAATGATTTGCCAGCAGGGGAATATCTTCTTTTCTTTCGCGCAATGGAGGCAGATCAAACGTGACGACGTTCAGGCGATACAGCAGGTCCTTGCGAAACGTTTTTGTTTTGATTTTTTCTTTGAGATTTTGATTTGTTGCTGCAATAACGCGGACGTTGACGCAAAAATTTTTTTCAGATCCGACCGGTGTGATTTCGCCGTTTTGTAAAACGCGCAAAACCTTGGACTGCGTAGTGATATCCATATCGCCGATTTCGTCCAGAAGAATGGTGCCGTTATGCGCAAGAGCAAATTTTCCCTTTTGCTGGGAATAGGCGTGGGTGAAACTTCCTTTTTCATGGCCGAACAATTCGCTCTCGATGAGATCATGCGGTATCGAGGCGCAATTGATCTTTATGAAGGGCTGTGCTTTTCTCGGACTCTGTCGATGGATGGCTGATGCCACCAGTTCCTTTCCGGTACCGGACTCTCCCAGCAGAAGAACCGATGCGTTTGTGGGGGCGACTTTGTCGATCATATCGTATATTCGTCGAATAGCACCACTGATACCGATCATGCCATAAGTTTGAAAATAGGTTTCCGATAAATTTGCCTTTTCAGCCCGGGAAAATCTGTCGCTCAGATATTTCTCGGTGATATTGAGAATGGATTTGGCCGTCAGTTTGTCTTTCTCAAGAAAATCCAGAACACCGGCACGGGTTGCCTTTACCGCTTTTTCCACTGTCGCCCGCTCGGAGATCATGATCACAGGTAAGAGCGGGTTTTTTCCCCACAAACGTTCCAAAACGGCCGTACCGGTCATGTCGGGCAAATGATAATCGAGAAAAACGAGATCGATCGGGTGTTTTTCAGCCAGCTCAAGCGCTTCTCCTCCGGTCAGAGCGGTATAGGTGAGATAACCTTTTGTATTGAGAATACCCTCAAAATTGTCCAACAGCTTTTTCTCGTCGTCGATGATGAGAATTTGAGGTTTATTTTTCATCATGGTTCTGCTCCTTTTCGGTGACCGGTAAAGAGATTCGCACGGTTGTCCCTGTATTGATTTTGCTTCTCAGGGTTATGCCACCGCCGTGTTCTTCAATGATTCGTTTGGCGATTGCCGTGCCGAGGCCGGTGCCACCGGCGTTTTTGCTAAAAAAGGGATCGAAGATACGCTTCGCCTCTTCTTCGGCAATGCCGCAGCCGGTATCGCTCAGCTCCAAAACAATAAAATCATCAAATCTTCCTCTTTCACCGGCATTGATCTTTTGCATCAGGGATGTTTCCAGAGAGAGTTTTCCCTTGCCCTGCATCGCCCGTACGGCATTGTCGATCAGGTTGGAAAAAACGATCATCATTTGATCCAGATCCATTTTCACTTGAGGCAGATTTTTTGCGTTAACGATTTGAAAGGATACGGATTTTGGTAATCTGCCGGCATATTTTTTTTTGATTTCTTCGGTCAATTTGTCGATCGGACAGGTGGAAAAATGCAGTTGTTCCGCTTTTGCCAGTTTCATAAACCCGTCCGTGGCTTTTCGCAGGCGGTCGATCTCTTCGTATATTGAATCCACCTGTTCGCGATAATGATCACCGTGTTCCGGATTGTATTCTTCGAAGAGCAACTGCAGCCGTTCAAGGGTGAGCCGGATGATGGACAATGGATTTTTAATCTCGTGGGCAAGCCGCTGCGCCATGGCAGCCCATTCCAGGGTTCGTTCGGATTGGGTTTGAAGTGAGACATCATTTATCAAAATGAGTCTGGCGCCGGGCATGGCTTGCCATGTGATTCCCTGAATTTTCAGTTTTCGCTGCCCGTGTTCGGCATCCGCTTTCACAACGTCACTTTTTTTGTATTCGAGTTGGTCAAGGATTTGGGCTACCCGGTCGGCCAGCGCCGCCGGCAATACCTCTTTATAGTCTCTTTTCATAAAACCAGATTTTGGCTTTTGCAGCCGGCTCTGCAAGGTGTCCGAAACGGCCACTATTCGCTGTTTTCGGTCAATTAAAATCATATCGGTCGGCAGATGGGTAAACACCATCTGCAGCTGCCGTATGCTTGTCGAACGCCGGTAGAAGCAAACCAACAGATACACACCGGCAAGGGTAACGACAAAAAAGACAATCAATACGAGTTTTACCGCTTTCGGCAGCATGAACGGATTTTCAGTTTTGCTTACTTTAAAAACCGTGGTTTTATTATGCGAGGTCAATGCCAGCAGCGCCGGATTTTCAAATCCTCTGTGAATGGCTTGTAGAATGCCGCCGGCAGGTATATGGGCGATAATATTGAATTTTTGATCGAGCACGATGCTCTGGTAGCTCTCTGCGATCACGATTTCCGGTCGCAGATCGCCCTTGAGGTTGATCAGGGCAATATAGGCGGGAGAGAGGGGGAGATCGATCGACAAAACGGAATCGTATTTTGAGCTGACCACATATAATTTCGAGTCATTTATGGAAGCGATGAAAAGATCATCGTGGCCGTCGCCGTGAATGTCACCGCTGCACAGTTCACTCACAGGTGTGGCAAAGGTGTATTGTCTTGTTTTAAAGGTCATTCTTTCGTTCCAAATCGATAAATATCCCGGCCAGTTCTTTTCAAAATTTTGACTGCTCAAAAGCACGGCGATCTCCGGCTTTCCGTCGCCATCAAAATCCGGGTCTTCAATTCTCGTATGGGTTTGCGGACCCGCCATCGATTGAGCGCTGTAAAGGGTACCATCCAGTGAGAATTGCAATATATATGACAGACTGTCGGTCAGATTGTTGACGTAAACACCGTTGTGATAAGCACCCGTTCCCATTAAAAGCCTTGGATTGTCAGGGGTTCCGATGCGAATCGCCCTGCGATATAACCCTGCACCAAGCGCAAATTCCCACAGTTTTTTCCCGTTGAGTATATCAAAGGCGATCAGCGCTCTCGGTTCGAGGTCATAGGTCGACAGGAGATTGATCAGAATATCGTCGTGTCCGTCTTGATTGATATCCAAATTGTTTATAATGTTTATGCTGCAATCCCAGTGGTTGTTGTTGTTGCGGTCTTTACCCGTTCCGATGTGGTATTCTTCTTTACCCGATGCATCTGACGGGCGAATGACTCTGATAAATCCCTTAAAGCCTTTTGTAAACGGAACGATAATCACCGGCCTGCCGTTTTTGTCGTGAAAGGCATAGGGTGAGTTATCCATTACGGCATTGGCAAAATTGCTCTGAAAAAACGAGGCGCCGCTTATGTTTTTGCGTATCCGCAGTGATTGTTGTCTGACGCCGGCTTGGTGAACTTCCATAAATTCATCATAACCATCCTGGTCTATATCAATCGTATAGAGTTTTGCCGGATTTTTATAAACCTGGACAGCGGTATAGGGTAAATGATCCCGGTCATTGGCAGCATGAACAGATACGGTCAAAGCCAGGAGCAGAGTGAATGTGATTTTCATCCCTGTCGATAACCCCTTTATTGTTTTATGCCTGGTTAAGTGTATGAAAATCGCTGCAAAAAAACAATAAAAGCTTTAAAAAATTCAGGTTATCATCCGCTGTTTCACTGAAAGCGAATCCATTAATAAACCCTTTATCCGGGTCCCGGTTTTTAACTGTCGAAATCTCAATTTCTTTTATAGGGGATGCGGATAGCGTTAAGGACAATGGTTCAGGATTGTGGTTACACTTTCCTGAAAATATTATCTGAAAGGGGCATCCTTCATCCGGTTTTACCTGAATATATTCAAATCACATGCCAAAATTACGGTCAAGACAGTTATGGCTGTTTTTAATGCAGTTGTGTGTAAAGGGATGGATTTGGGTGTGTTTTTTTTGCAACGGTATTTTGCCCTGACTGTATCAAAACGGATAATACATCAAAATTCCTGCCGGGACAGCTTTCGAAGATCACTTTTATTCGGGTTGACGGTGCGCAAAAAAGGTTGTCGAATTTCGAAAAAAAGAGGGTTGAAGACCTTTTATCATTTTTTTTGCAGGCTGGAATATTGAAATGGTTTAAAAATTCAGTTGCGAAATAACACGAGTTTGTGTAGTTTGAATTTGATGATGTTTAAGATCATCATAGTCATGCGCTCAATACGGATATTTTCCTCAGGATTTTAAAAAAATGTCCGGTTTTATAATAAATGGTTATTTTATTACAGGATAGTTGTCAAACCCTTGATTCCAGCAGTTGCCTTTATTCTTCATGTAGAGAAACCGGTGCGAGGATAAATTGTTTTTTTATGATTCCATTTCCGGAATGAGCCATGTCTGATAAAACCCAAAAGCTCGTTTCCGATTCCCTGGAAACAGACGAACAGATGTTGCCCGAAATGCCCTTCCTGCTTGAGGATCTATGGGCTCTGGGCAGCTCGGTTAAAGATATTTTACGCGTGGTCGAAAACCTCGGTCTTTCCTCTGACAGCACTGTTCTCGACCTCGGCTGCGGCAAGGGAGCTGTCTCCGTTCCCATCACCTCCCGGTTTAAGTCTCGAATAACCGGTGTCGATGCCATGTCTTCCTTTCTCAAAGACGCCAATCGCAAAGCTGCAGAATACGGCGTTGCTGAACGGTGTCGGTTCATCTGTCAGGATATTATGGACTATGTTAAAGCCGATCATGATTTTGACCTTGTCATTTTCGCCTCTGTGGGCGGCATTTGGGGATCGCTGCAAAACACGGTGGCGCAGCTGAGGAGACAAATCCGCAACGGCGGTTATATGGTTATCGATGATGGATATGCACGCACCTCCGGCCCTTTGCAGCGCAAACACTATGAACAGTACCGTGATCATCAAACCACACTCGGGGAACTGACCGCCCTTGGCGATACAATCCTCACAGAAATCGACACGACGCAATACAGCCGAAAAATCAACAGAGCGTATCTCGACTCGATAAGCAAAAGAGGCGCGGAATTGATCCTGCAAAAACCGGAGTTGAAGGATAAAATCAATTCTTATATTCTCCTTCAGCAACAAGAGTGCGAATTTCTGGACCATCACATTGTTGGTGCGCTTTGGCTGTTGCAAAAAAATGAAAACTTGCGCACCTGAAATCCAGTCCTGCAGAACAGATCATCGATCGAATTTATAATATGTTCATCAGTTTTGTGACAACTAAAAAAATTGAGGAAAAAAATGATCCGACTTCGTTTTCTGTTATCGCTGATTTTAATCATCTCTCTTTTCTGTTTTTGTACAAAAAAGGAAGAAAAGACAGGTGACACCGAGCACACCCTGATATCCGCCTACACTTCCGGTACCATCTCGCGAACAAGTCCCATTCGGGTTCAGTTCGCCGCCGAAATTGTCGATTCCGGCACTGTCCGGCAGCCGATGAAGAAATCACCCTTTGATTTTGATCCCTCTATCGACGGCATTGCCATCTGGACCGGAACGAGTACACTCGAGTTCAGGCCGGAAAAACGCCTTCCCGCCAACAAGTCTTATGAGGCGACCCTTCATTTAAAGCGCTTTATGGAGACCTTTGCCGGTCAGGAAACGTTTCGTTTCTCCTTTTCCACGATCGAACCTTCTTTTGATCTTTCTATTGAAGGTCTTGAGACCCCCCGTTCCGACCAGCCGTTAATTCAACGCATCAAGGGGGAAATCATTACCGCAGATGCTGAATTTGCGGCAGATGTGGAAAAAATGATAACCGCAAAACAGGAAAAGCGGGCGCTCGATATCGGCTGGCAGCACAGCAATGATCAGCGTCATCACATTTTTACGGTTAAAGGCATTAAGCGGCAAGAGGATTCCTCATTTGTCCGGCTGGAATGGAGCGGCCGGCCCATTGGCGTTAACAAGAGAGGTGATCGTATCATCCCGGTACCGGCACAAAGCGATTTCAAGCTGATATCAGTGTCCGCACAACAGGGAGAGACACAATACGTTGAGGTGCGTTTTTCAGATCCCCTCTTACCGTCTCAAAACCTGTCCGGACTTTTACGAACCGACGATAAAAAAGAAGACCTGAAATATCGTATCTCCGGGAATGTCATACGTATCTACAGCTCAAAGAGCTGGACCGGTGAAGCAAAGGTCTCTGTAGAGCCCGGAATTCGCAATATGGCGGGATATCGCCTGAAAACGGGCGGCACCTACACGCTTTTCTTCCAGAAAATCAAACCAGAGGTTCGCTTTGCCGGTGATCGCGTCATTATTCCATCCACCTTGGGAACCACAATTCCCATCAAAACGGTCAATTTAAAAGCGGTAATCGTTAAAGCGATTCGCATAAAAGAGACCAATTTGCCCCAGTTTCTCCAGGTTAATGATCTGGGGGGAGAGCGTGAATTGAGAAGAGTGGGTGAAATCGTTTGGCATGAGGAGATTTCATTGAATTTTACGCCCGATATGGCAAACCGCTGGATACAGTACGGCCTTGATGTTTCTCCTCTTATAGAACAACATCCCGGCGGATTGTACCGCCTTGAGCTTTCCTTTGTTCGCAAACATATCGTTTATGACTGTCCCGATAAAGCCGAAGACGAAGAACTGGATCTGCAGCAATCCTGGGAAGATGATGCGAGCAGTTACTGGGACAGCTATGGCTCTTATGATTACGGCGAGTATTACCGCAACCGCCGCAATCCCTGTCATCCCGCCTATTATCGCCACTATTATGATCACGATATCAGGGTAGCGAGAAATTTTCTCATTTCCGATATCGGCTTGATCGCTAAAAAGGGACAGAGCGATTCGGTCATGGCCGTGGTCACCGATCTGCGTACTGCCAGGCCGCTTGCGGGTGTACATATACAACTTGGTGATTTTCAACAAAGCGTACTGGATAATGCGGTAAGCGATAAAAACGGAATCGTTTTTTTATCTGCCGTCCATAAACCTTTTCTGTTGATTGCGGAAAAAAATGGACAGAGAGGTTATTTAAAGCTGGATGACGGGTCATCTTTATCGGTGAGTCACTTTGATGTCGACGGTCAGGTCATTGAAAAAGGTTTAAAGGGGTATCTCTACGGAGAGCGCGGTATCTGGCGGCCGGGAGACACTATTTATTTAACTTTTATTTTATACAACGCCAATAAACCGTTGCCGCAAAATTATCCCATTCAATTCGAACTTGAGAATCCTCGCGGTCAACGGGTGAATTTTAGTAAAAAAGTTCGGTCTGTGAATGGATTCTATACCTTCAAGCTCAATACTGCAACAGATGCACCGACCGGTAAATGGCTGGCCCGCATAAAAGCGGGCGGGGTGACGTTTGAAAAGTCCTTGAGTATTGAAACCGTGCGCCCCAATCGCCTCAAGATCGAGGTTGATTTTGGTTCCGGAGAGCAATTAACCGAAGGCACTATTGTCGGTACGATTCAATCCGCCTGGCTGCACGGCGCGGTGGCGCAAAACTTGAAAACCGATGTGGAGCTGGCCCTTGGCGCGCGAAATACACAGTTCAAAGGCTATGGCGCCTTTGAATTTGATGACCCGGTAAAGCGTTATGAGCCGCAAAATCAAATGATCTATGAAGGCCGGCTCGATCCAAACGGCAAAGCAACCTTTCGTTCCATCGTGAAAAGCGATGATGCATCTTCCGGCATGCTGACTGCCCGTTTTATCACCCGTGTTTTTGAGCAAAGCGGCGCCTTTAGCATCGATCGCACCGATATGCCATTCCATCCTTATAATCGATACATCGGCATTCTGGCACCGAAAGGCGACAAGGCGAGGGGCATGCTGCTCACCGATACCACACATGCGGTTCAATTGGTGGCTCTCGATCATAAAGGCAATTTGATTCGCAATGCGGATGTGATGATCAAACTCTACAAGATCAAATGGCGCTGGTGGTGGGAAAAAGGCAGTGAGAATCTGGCGGATTATGTCGGGACCTCCTCCTATCAGCCCATTGATATCGATACGGTTCATTTGGCTAACGGACGAGGTGAATACAAGTTGCGGCTATCACATCCGCAGTGGGGCCGGTTTTTAATCCGGGCACATGATATCGGCGGAGATCACAGCACCGGAAAAATCGTCTATATCGATTGGCCGGGATGGGCAGGTCGCGGACAGAAAGATTTGTCCGGTGGCGCTGCAGTGTTAAGCTTTTCTGCAGACAAGAGTGAATATAGAGTCGGTGAAACGGTTTCCCTTACCATTCCAACGGCAAAAGATGGCAGGGGGTTGCTTTCTCTCGAAACGGGCAAAGGTATCCTTTTTAGCGACTGGATTAACGCCGGCGGCGAATCGATTCAATATTCATTTCAGGCCACCACGGCGATGGCGCCCAATGTCTATGTGCATATTACCTACTTGCAACCTCATCTGCAAAGCAGCAATGATTTACCCATTCGCTTGTATGGCGTCATTCCGATCAAAGTGTTCAACCCTGAAACGATATTGACTCCTGTTATCGAGTGCGATAATGTGTTCCGTCCCGAGGAAAGCGTTCGCGTGTCGATACGCGAAAAGAACGGCCGGGCCATGACCTATACCCTCGCTCTGGTGGATGAGGGATTGCTCGATTTGACCCGTTTTTCGACCCCGAATGCATGGAATGCCTTTTATCAACGCGAGGCCCTGGGGGTTAAAACCTGGGATCTTTACGATATGATCGCCGGTGCACATAGCGGCAGGCTGGAACGCCTGCTGGCTGTCGGCGGCGATGGCAGCGAAGAGCAGGTTCAGGGAGGCCGCCGTGCAAACCGTTTTCCGCCGATGGTTAAATTTTTCGGACCGGTGGAACTGAAAAAAAACCAGGTTCGGCATCATGACATTGATATGCCGCAGTACGTTGGTTCGGTAAGGGTTATGGCTGTGGCCGGTATGCGGGATGCCTTTGGCTCAGACGATAAAACCGTGGCCGTGCGCAAACCCCTTATGGTTCTGGGAACGCTTCCCAGGGTGCTGGGACCGCAGGAAAGCGTCGATTTGCCGGTGACGGTTTTTGCACTGGAAGAAAATATCCGTTCTGTTGATGTCAATATCCGCACCGCGGAGCCATTAACCGTTAAGGGAAACCCAAATCAAAACCTTGGTTTTGCCCAGACCGGCGATAAGATGGCTTATTTTGATCTGCAGGCTGAGAACGAAGGGATTGGGACCGTCCGTATTCTCGCTCAGAGCAAAGATGAAAAAGCGGAGCAAAGCATTGAAATTGAAATCCGCAATCCCATGCAGCCGGTGGTGGATGTTTTGGATACGGTTTTACAGGCGGGGGAGACCTGGTCGGAAAAGATCGCCCTGTCTGGTATCGCGGGCAGCAATGAAGCGATGCTGGAAATTTCCCGTATTCCACCGCTCAATCTGACAAAGAGACTGGGATTTCTTGTCCGCTATCCTTACGGATGTATCGAGCAGACCACCTCTGCGGCATTTCCGCAGCTTTATCTCAAAAAGTTGCTGGATTTGTCGCTGCAACGGCAGAAAGAGATCGAAAAGAATGTTAAAGATGCAATTGCAGGTATCCAAAACTTTCAGACCTTTGAGGGTGGCTTTTCAACCTGGCCGGGAGGCGATGCTGATCAATGGTCCTCGACCTGGGCCGGGCATTTTCTCGTCGAGGCACAAAAACTCGGTTATGCCGTACCGATGGGAACCTTGTCGCAATGGCAAAAATACCAACGCAATCGCGCCTTTTCCTGGGTGACGGGTTCACCCCGTTCCGAACTGCAGCAGGCGTATCGTCTTTTTACCCTGGCGCTCTATGGCAATCCCGAGCTGGGTGCCATGAACCGCTTGCGGGAGATCGACAATCTTCCCGTGGTTGCGCGCTGGCGCCTGGCTGCGGCTTATTATCTGGCCGGCCAGCCGGAGGCTGCGACGGAACTGGTCGATAATGCACCCTTGTCCGTTGAGACCTATCATGAGCTCGGCAATACTTATGGTTCTGCGTTAAGAGATGAGGCGATGATTCTTGAATCGCTGTTGATCATGAAAGATTCTGAACGGGCGGAACCCTTGATTCAAAAGATCAGCAATCGCCTCAGCGATGATGTCTGGCTCAGCACCCAGACCACCGCCTATGCCCTCATTGCCCTGGCGCGCTATGCCGGCGTCGGCGTCGGGGATGACGAGATGGAGTGCCATTATAGCTGGCAGAATGAAGAGAAAACAGCAACCACAGCAGCGCCGGTTTTACAACAATCCCTGTCTGTGTATGATGCCACAAAGGCCTCCTTTCGTTTGAAAAATCAAAACCGTTTTCCGCTCTATCCCCGTCTTGTTTTAACCGGAACACCGGCGATGGGAGCGGAAAAAGCCGCCCAACAGGGTTTGAATTTGCAGGTACAATATGAGACCCTTGAAGGCGAGGCTCTGGATCCGTCGCTGCTACCGCAGGGACTGGATTTTGTGGCCAATGCGACGGTAACACATAGTGGATCCCGGACGGCTTATGAGGGACTTGCCCTGTCTCAGCTTTTCCCATCGGGATGGGAAATTCGCAATGAACGAATGGATCCCTCAATGCGGGCGGAGGATTCAGAGTTTACCTATCAGGACGTTCGCGACGATCGGGTATACACCTATTTTGATTTGAAAAAAGGAGAGAGCAAGACCTTTCGGGTATTGCTCAATGCCGGCTATAGCGGTCGTTTCTATTTGCCCATGGTACAGGTCGAAGCCATGTACGACGCCACCATTAACGCCAGGGAACCGGGTCAGTGGATCAGGGTGGTCAAACCTGGAACGGACGAATAGAGTTGTGGTGATGTTTTTGAAACCAAAAACGATATTCAAAGTCAGATGGATCACTCTGGTCGTCCTCGCAGCTGCGGTTTTGTTTTTTTTGGTCTGGTTTTTTTCGCCGGGTAAGGTGTTTGAGGTGCCTTATTCGATGGTGCTCACAGACCGGAGCGGTGCGCTTTTGAGTGCAACCATTGCGGCTGATGAACAGTGGCGTTTTCCGCCGATGGCTAAGATACCGCAAAAATACAGGCAGAGCGTTGTCTGTTTTGAAGACAAGCGTTTTTATTATCATCCCGGCGTTGATCCCCTGGCTCTGGGCAGGGCTATGTGGCAGAACATCAGCCGGCGTCATATCGTCAGCGGTGCCAGCACGCTGACGATGCAGGTGATTCGACTTTCCAGAATGGGTCGGGAGCGTACGCCGGGTGAAAAACTGATCGAAATGTTTCTCGCCTTGCGCCTGGAAATGTGCAAGAGCAAAGAAGAAGTATTGAGGCTCTATGCCTCTCACGCGCCTTTTGGGGGTAATGTTGTCGGTCTTGAAGCCGCTGCCTGGCGCTATTTTGGCCGGCAGCCGCAGCAACTCTCCTGGGCTGAATCTGCGGCGCTTGCCGTTTTGCCCAATAGTCCGGCTTTGATCTTCCCCGGTCGTAATCAGGATAGATACCTGCGGAAACGAAATCATTTGCTTGAACGGCTGCACGAAAAAGGCCATATTGATTCTCTGACCTGCCGGCTGGCAAAGGCGGAACGATTACCCGCTGCACCGTTTGATCTTCCGGCGATGGCGCCACACCTGCTGCAGCGGTTGAATGCTGCCAAAACCGGCAGAATCGGGAAAAAGGTATCCCTGCATCAGACAACAATCGATGTTGAACTGCAAAAAAAAGCGATTGCCGTCCTGAACCACCATCACCAGCGGCTGGCGGCCAATGGCATCAACAACGGCGCTGCTCTGCTGGCCGATGTGCAAACCGGTGAGGTGCTGGCGTATGTCGGCAATATAATGCCGGCGGGCCGGGCACACGGTTGTTATGTGGATGTTATCACCGCCCCTCGCAGTACGGGAAGTATTCTCAAACCCTTTCTCTATGCCGCCATGCTGCAAAACGGTGAATTGCTGCCTTCACAGCTGGTCAGCGATATCCCTACCCGGATCAGCGGCTATGCACCGGAGAATTATGACCGTACCTTTCGCGGTGCCGTACCGGCGGATATGGCTCTGGCCCGATCGTTAAATGTACCGGCCGTACGCCTGCTGTATCGCTATAATGTCGATCGCTTTTATACCCTGTTGCGCGATCTCGGCATGAGCACGCTTTTTCGCAGAGCGGACGACTATGGACTCTCTCTCATCCTCGGCGGCGCAGAAGCGACGCTATGGGACATGTGTCAAATGTATGCAAACATGGCGCAGGCGGTTAACCATTTTCATCACCGCCGACTGCCGCAAACCTCTTGTTTAACCGTGATCAGAGATGAGTCACAAAAAGAGCCGCTTGCTATGAACCTGTTTGCGCCCGGGGCGAGTTGGCTGACGCTCAGGGCGATGCTCGAGGTTACCCGTCCCGGTATTGAGAGCGGCTGGCGACAATTTACCTCTTCGCGTCGCGTCGCCTGGAAAACCGGCACCAGCTTTGGATTCCGCGATGCCTGGGCGATTGGTGTGACACCGGAATATGTTGTCGGTGTATGGATCGGCAACGCCGATGGTGAAGGACGTCCCGGCCTGGTCGGGCTTTATACTGCTGCCCCGGTTTTGTTCGCGCTGTTTGATATGCTGCCGCCGACCTCCTGGTTTGCGCGGCCGGAGGCCGATTTGATGCAGGCAAAAATATGTGATCAAAGCGGTTATCGCGCCGGTATGCACTGTCGCTCGGCTAAATCCGAGTGGGTTCCGCGTTCTGCGCTCAAAACACCTGCCTGCCCCTATTGCCGTATCGTCCATCTCGACAGCAGTGCCTGCTTTCAAGTCAATACCGATTGCGCGTCTGTTGCCGATATGATTTCACAAAACCGCTTTGTCCTGCCGCCTGCGATGGAGTGGTTTTACAAGCAATATCACTCGGACTATGAGCCGTTGCCGCCCTATCACCCGGACTGTATTCATAATATGAGTACGGATCACGTCGCTTTTATGTCCATTCTTTATCCCGACAGAAAGGGGAAAATTTTTGTGCCCAGGGAAATGGATGGTCGGCTCGGCCGCGTCGTCTTTGAAGCGGCGCACCGCAAGGCGAGCACAACCGTGCACTGGCATCTGGATAAAGCCTATATGGGCACGACCACAGATATTCATCAGATGGCTTTTGCGCCTGATGCCGGCAGCCATCTTCTTACCCTTGTAGACGAATATGGCAACAGAGCGGAAAGAGAATTTATGGTACTGGCGAGAGACTAGAGAGTTTGGATTTTCGCTTTTTTATGTCCGGGTTGAATGTATACCGGTCATCTTCCGCAAGGACATGCGTATGGGTATCTGCCATATACAAGAGTAACGGGGCTAAAAAATGTAATCCTGTTGAAAATCAGAGTAGTGCGGAGATATATCGGACGGAAAAGCAGGAAAAGCATTTAGTTGCATTTTTCGGGTAATTTTTATTTTGCCAGGACGCATTTGATCACTTGCTGAGCGTCGGGGGAAACCAGGCGAATGAAATAGGTTCCGGACGGTAATCGGGTGGCATCCCAGATGCTGACATGTTCGCCTGCCGGCATTTGATTATTGACCAGGGTTGTGACCTGCCGGCCGTTTATATCATAAACGGACAGCAGAATATGTGCCTCTTTGCCAAGAGTGTAACTGATTGTTGTCGAGGCATTAAAGGGGTTGGGATAGTTTTGCTGCAGCTGAAAAGCAGCTGGTTGTACCTGTTGTGGCGATGTGGCCACCAGGGCAGGTGTTTCAGCCGGATAAAAGGTATAGGCAATGCCGCCCTTGTCGAACCAGGAACGCGACAAACGGGTCTTGTCGAAAACATAGGCATAGCCGTTGGATTTTGCCGGGTCGTGCACGATGGGACGGCCGTCGTCGGTAAAGCCGGCCAGCATTATCAGGTGTCCGCCATAGAGCGGCGGACCGACCGACATGGCAATACGGCCGCCGGCTGCCAGCGTTTCACGCGCCTCGCTCCAGCTGCGGTACCGCGTTACCGCACCGTCGAGGCCGTATTGAGACGCATTCTGTACCACCCGTGGCCACATGCCGAAAATTCCCCAGTAGGGATCATAGGTATCGCGGGCAAAGGGCACCGGCTCTACCCCGATATCATAGCTGCGCAAAATCATGGAGACGCTGGTCGGCGAGCAGATGCTGCCGCCGATTTGCGGATCGAGACCGTATTGGTAGTAAAAGTCGGTGGCGATAAAGATGGGATCGGGGTTGTCTGCGACAATGACGCTTATATTGATGGCCGAGGTTGTACGTGAATCGCTGACGAAAAAAGAGAGCTTGTGCAGGGTGGGGGAGGGAGCCTGTGCGTTGTCGCGATTCATGATTATTTTAAATTGAAATTTGTTTTGACAGGCGTCGAGCAGCACGTAATCATAGTCGATTTTGCCCTGTCCATAGCTGGTGCGGCCGTAGGAACTCCAGATGTAATCCTTCCAATATCCGGCGGTGAGCCAGGGCGACCAGCCGTCGCCCCAGGGAAAACGCATCTGAATCATAAAACCGTTATCGCTACCTGACGCGGTGCCATTCCAGGAGGGTAGACCGCGGTTAAAGGGATACCGGGTGGTCTGGACGGATAAAATCACAAAACCGGAGGTCCGGCCCTCTTCCAGGATCAATCTTTTCCCGTCATTCGATTTAACGACGCCGCTGCTGGTTTTACTATGAGCGCACAAAGAGTCGTATTCCAGGACGTAATGCTGGTCCGGATAGGGCTGCGCCGACAGGCTGACGACAAACAGACAGACAAAGAGCGTTATATAGGAGTTCAGTCGTGTCATTTTTCTATTTCAGCAAGCCCATTTTTTTACTCGATACGATTTGATCGTTGATCCTTAACCGATAAAAATAGAGACCACTGGGCAGGTGTTCTGCGTTAAAATGAAGAGAATAACGTCCCGGTGTTTGGTATTCATTGACCAGGCTTTTTACCCTTCGGCCGGTGATATTGTAAATATTCAATCCCACATACCCCGCTTTTGCCAGGGAATAGGTGATGGTCGTCGAGGCGTTAAAGGGATTTGGAAAATTGTTTATCAGCTCTGTTTTTACGGGAAGAGTCGGGGCTGTTTGAACGGCGGTTTCAGTGATGCTTACCAGCGTTGAAGTGGTGTCCCAGCTCGAAATTTCATTTTCTATATAAAGCCGTACCCGGTAGGTACCGCTCTGAGAATAGTTGTGGATCGGATGTTGTTCTGTACTCGTTTCGCCATCGCCAAACGTCCAGTACCGGGAGAGCGTACCTTCGCTGCTCTGGTCGGTAAAGTGAACCGTATAGCTGTCTGTTGTGAATTCGAATGCGGCCTGTGGTTTGTGCTGTTGATAGAGAAAATGGCTGCTTTTGGTCAGCACGCTATCCCAGTAGGCATTGGGTGTCGGATGCCACTGGCCGTTGTGAACGCCGTAAAACTCGTGGCCGACGCCTTTGACAAAATAGGTTTCGTGGGGATAACCGATGGTTTTGAATTTTTCTGCAATGGTTTTGCTGCCAAAAGTACCGGGTAATGCCGGTGCCTGAAAGGGATGACCGAGGCCAAAGGGGACGATGATATCGTCGGTGCCGTGGACCAGGAAAACCGGGATTTTCTCGTCGTCTTTTTTGATCAGAGTTGTATCTTTCAACGCCCCCCATAAAGCGATGACGGCGTTTGGGTGAGCGTTATGGTTATACTGGCTCTTGATGGCATCATAGCCGCCGAGGTCGGGACCGTTGTCCGATGTGGGCGGGAATGTACTTATGGCTCCGGTTGATGCGGGTCTTTCTGCCGTTTCATTCATGAAGAGATTGTGCAACCCGATAAAGGCACCGGCGCTGCTGCCGAGAAAATAGACGCGGCTGGTATCGACGCCGAATTCAGCGGCTTTTTCCCTGATAAAGCGAATCGCAGTGCGGCTGTCCTGCAGGGCACGATAGACCGCCCGTTCACCGCTGACCCGGCTGGCCGGGTTCATGCCCAATCGGTATTGCATGGTGGCGGTGACATAACCGCGCGAGGCAAACTCGCGGCAAAACGCCATCATGTCGTCGTGCTCTTTGTTGCCGGTGACAAAGGCGCCGCCATGTGCGCATATCAGCATGGGTCTCAGAGCCAATTCATCATCCGCGGGTTGAAAAATATGCATGGTCAGACCGGCTTTATGGGTTGCGCTTTCCCCCATATAGGGGCTGTTGAGCTCCGGAGCGGTTGCGTACCCCAGGTCGGTATGCGTCTGCACCGCGGTAAAGAGGGAATCGGTATAGCGGTATGTTGTCTGGCCTGCAAGCAGGGTTGGAATGAACGTCAGCAGAAAAATCAGCAAAAATCTTTTCATGGCTCGTCGCCTCACTATTCGTTTGACCTTAGTTTTGGCATCGCTGGAATTGTTGTTACACTTTTGCCGGCGATAATTTTACTGTTGGTGTATTCAGGATGTAAAAAGATGCGGGTAATTTAGCTTAAATTTTTCGAATTGTCAAGGTATAAGTCAGAGGCCGGAGGGCAGATGTCAGCGGGCAGAGACTGGAGGTCAACGGTTGAATTTTTAAAAGTTTGATGTTTTGATCTCCGGGTTCCGGATCTTGATCTCTGCGTCTTGTTCTTTTCTTTCACCGCGGGGCATACATTCAGAATCATAACGGAATGTCGACGGACAATTCAAGTCCCGTTAGGGACGACATGTTTATAACTCAAACCGCCGAGCTCGCAAAGAAACGCCGGGAAAAATGGAATGGCTTTTACCTTATTTTCATTTTTTCAACCCTGGTAGCCAAACTTTATATTCTTTGCGGATATTCAAGCCGGCCGGGTCGTAATATTGTTGTAACCCGAATACGGCGAGTTACCCTTCACTCCACATGCGCAATCCATGTACGTTGGAAAAATGGTGATCAAAGGTTATAAGGACGGATCCGGTTTCCATGCTGTGCGCGGCAATCCAGACATCGTTGAGGGGAATAGGGGTGCCGGAGGATTTTAGTTGCTGTTTTATAAACGCGAAACAGGATGCGGTTTCTTCACCTGCCGGCAGAAATTGAACCGTTGGTTTGCTCATAAAACGCTGTAACAAGCGCCGGTTTTCCGCTTCCCGGCGGCCGCCCGTAAAGCCGGTATACAGCTCTGCGAGAACGATTACCGAGAGGTAAACCGTTTCGGCACCTGAGAGTGCCTCGAGGACCCTGTCGTCACCGAGAAAGAGCCGTGTGAAGGCGTTGGTGTCGAGCAAAATTTTTTTCATTGCCAATCCCCGGCATCGATCTGCTGCAGTTGTACGGTGTTTTCGGCAAAGGTTTCCGCCTCCTCTGTCGACCAGATGCCTGAAAATTCCTCAAACTCCCGGCGATGGTCGCCGCCGTTATGGTCCAGTCCAAGGGCTCTGTTGAGCAATTTTTTAATGGTTTTATTCAAACTCGATCCCTGCGATTGCGACAACGATTCCAGCTTTTCTGCCGCCCGGTCATCGAGGTTATGAATGGTGATGGATTTCATTTTGTCTCCATATGATTCATAATTTTGGTTCAAATTCAACTATAATTTAGTTCAAAATGTATTGTTTGTCAAGGCTTTTATCTATCAAGTGTCATTTTTATGGTTACGACGGTGTGGGCATGTTGCGAATGATTATCTGGCGCAAAGGAACGGAGATCAGAGGTAACAGACTGGAGGTCAACGGTTGAATTTTTAAAAGTTGGATGTTTTGATCTCCGGGTTCCGGGTCTTGATCTCTGCGTCTTGTTCTTTTCTTTCACCGCGGGGCATACATTCAGAATCATAACGGAATGTCGACGGACAATTCAAGTCCCGTTAGGGACGACATGTTTATAACTCAAACCGCAAAGCCCGCAAAGAAACGCCGGGAAAAACGGAACGGCCCCTTATATATTATCGATAGCAGTGTGTAAACGGCTGGTTGCGAACCACAAAACTCTGGAAGGATACGAAGGAAAAGCAATTATAACGTTAATAGAGGTGGGTTTTTATATTCGGTGTTTTCGTTACATCCTGCTCGTTCAAACACCCGGGGATGCGCTGACGCGCAACACCCGGGGTTTGAATTTTTTTCTTATACCAGCATTCCGTCTTTATAGCCGGGCTGCATCCAGGCCAGGTTTTCGTGGCGGTGAAACGGTGCCAGCGCCATATTCAGTTCTTCCATCTCCTCCTGATTCAGAGGTTCAAAACTCTTGAGCAGAGCGATATTTTCTTTCAATACCTTCATGCTGTCGATACCGACGACCGCAGTATCGATGTGCTCCAGCGTCAGGGCATAACGAATCAGTTTTTTCGGATCCAGACTCTCAATGGTTTCGCGCGGCCGGATCACTTTCATGCCGATAACGCCCATTCCCTTTTCAGCCGCAGCCGGCACGGCCTGCTCTTCAAAGGGCTGATTTCCCTTTTTATAGTGATTCAGGGCAATCAGCATGGTATCAAAGTCGAATCGTTCGGTCATGGCTTTCATGGCGGCGGCGTCGGTGTGGCCGGTAAAGCCGATAAAACGCACAACACCTTCGTCCTTGAGCTGAGAGATCACCTTGTAAACAGAGTCATCCTGTTCGATTCGTTCGACATCCTCCAACGATTGAATCGTGTGGATTTGCAAGAGATCGAGATGGTCGGTATTCAGGCGCTTTAGACTTCTCTCGATTTCACGTTTGGCGTCTTCACCGTTGCGTTCTCTGGTCTTGGTTGCCAGAAATACTTCCTGTCGCCGATCCTTGAGAATTTTACCCAACCGCTCTTCGCTGACCACTTTATCCACCTGATAACTCGAAGCGGTATCCCAATAATAAAGACCGTGATCCAGGGCATAGTTCAGCATTTCCAGACCTTTTCCCTCTTCCTGGACGGAACAAAAGCGGCTACCGGTTCCCATCACCATGCGCGGTACGGTTACACCGGTTTTACCCAACGTCATGGTGGGCAATCCTTTGGCATCGTACGGGGAGGGCGTTTTGGCTTTGGAACATCCAAGACCTGCTCCCACGGTAATCGCTGCCGATGCAGCGACACTCTCTTTGATAAATTTACGCCGGGATATCATAATATACTCCATTTTGGTTTGCACTCGATTTAAGCGTTTCCAACGGGAAAAATGCGCTCGTTTTTGGCCGTTATCATTTTGAATAGTGCTAATTTCTATGTATAATATACATATATCGTTACTATTATACAACCATTCAGCGAAAAAATGTGATGTGCCCTGCAAGATCAGGGATAAAAGTAAGGTCAATATAATCAGGAGGTAAGCAAAATGAAAGCATGCTTTGGATGTTTATTTCTTTTGCTGGTTTTAGCAACAGCGGCTTTGGCGCAACAAGATTCGCTGGTTGTTGCCAAAGCGGAAATCTGCCTCGATGTTGAGGATCGCCAACCGGTTGAAGCGGCTGCGGTTTTTGCCGATACAGTCGGACAGATTTACTGTTTCAGCATTATCGAAGGTGCTGAAGATTCGCTGCTCATCACGCACAAGTGGATTCGTGGAGACCACGAGATGGCTGCCGTCCCCCTGGCGGTTCAACCGGGAGCCTGGCGTACGTGGAGTTCGAAGCGGATCATGAAAGAATGGACAGGGGAGTGGAAGGTGGATATCATCGCTCCGGATGGTACCGTACTCAAATCGGTTGGGTTTGAAATTGAGGCAACGGAATAACCTGCTTTTTGCCGGCAATCCTGTGGAGGAACGGAATGCGTATTGATCGACAATTGCAAAAGAAAATGCTTACCTTTCAGCGCAACGAAATTACTGAATATCATATCTATCGGCGGCTCGCCCGAATGGCCCGTAAAAAGGACAACAGAGATGTTTTAAATCAAATCGCCAAAGATGAATTGTCCCATTCCAAAGTCTGGAAAGAGTACACTCAAAAAAACGTCAAACCGGCAAAATTGAAGATCTGGTTTTTTGTGATCGTCAGCCGGCTTTTGGGATACACCTTTGCCATCAAACTGATGGAACGCGGTGAAGAAGAAGCAGAAAACGATTATGAAAAGCTGGCCGATAAGGTCGAGAACATCGATTCTATCATTGACGAGGAGAACAAGCACGAGGAGATGCTGATCGATATGCTGGAGGAAGAGAGGCTTCAGTACGCCGGTTCCATGGTTCTCGGTCTCAATGATGCATTGGTGGAGCTCACCGGCGTCCTTGCCGGGTTGACCCTGGCATTGCAAAACACGCAATTGATCGCACTCAGCGGGCTGATCACCGGAATTGCCGCAGCCCTTTCCATGGGCGCGTCGGAATATCTGTCGACCAAATCCGAGAAAACGATTAAAAATCCGGTCAAAGCGTCGGTTTACACCGGTACGGCTTATATTATTACCGTCATTCTTTTGATATTGCCCTATCTCGTCCTGGAGAATTACTATTTTTGTCTGGCCATGACCCTGTTTATTGCCGTTTTGGTTATCGCTTTTTTCAATTATTATATTTCCGTTGCCAAGGATGAATCTTTTAAAAAGCGCTTTTGGGAAATGGCGATTCTAAGTCTCAGCGTTGCCGCGTTCAGTTTTTTGATTGGATTTGTTATGCGTCAATTTTTAGGTGTAGATCTTTAAAAGGAGATTGATATGCTTTCAATCGCAATGGCCGTTTTGTTGCAGATTCATGGCTTGATTCATATCCTGGGATTTCTTGTCTATTGTCGTATTCATGATGTGGAAGGATTACCCTATAAAACAACGCTGTTTTTCGACAAGATCAGGCTTGGTGACAGCGGAATATTTTGGTTCGGCATAGCCTGGCTGCTGGCGGCGATCAGTTTTGTCGTTGTCGGGATCGCGTTTTTCTTTCATCCACACTGGTGGAAATCAGCTGCTATTGTTGTTACGCTTTTTTCGTTTATCATTACCCTGCTCGGATCTCCGCAAGCCAAAGTCGGGGTGGTGGTCAATATTTTTATCATGCTTTATCTGTTGCTCATCTATCCCTAGGGCGATGTAAAAGGTGTTTTTATCATTTGCGTAGCGTGCAGGAGAATCATCCTCAGTTAGATAATCTTCAAGAGCCCGGAGTTTATATGTCCCGTTCGATCAACCGTCGTCATTTTTTGGATCTGGCTGCCAGAGAATTGGCTTTGTTGTCCCTCATTGGCATGGGGTGTACCCGGATGAAATCCGCAAAGCCACCCAATATCGTTCTCTTTTTTGCAGATGACCTGGGTTATGGCGATCTTCAATGCTATGGACATCCGGTCATCCGTACGCCCAATATCGATGGACTGGCTGAGGCGCTGGATGGCAAAATGCGCGCTATGGCGCAGCGGTTGGGTGTGGATGTGCATGCAAAGTAACGCTTTTGTTGCTGAAAGACCTGGCTACAGATGCTGTTTGAGAAGGATTTTGTCATTGTTCAATAACACGCCTACCATTTTATCATCTTTGGTTCTGACGACTCGGTTGCGGATGGTTACTTGGGACGGGTCGATGTTGACCTGACCGACAAGTGCAACCAGACAGTGTGTATCTTGCATATCGTTTTTCAGACGATTTCCGATAACGGCTGGATTTTCGGAATGAATACCCACAAAAAGGTCACCTTCTCTGTATTTTCGCGATTTACCGGTGTCGAGATTAATGCCGATCAAATCTCCCGCTTTTGTTGCTTCCTCTTTTTCGATCCATTCGGCATAATCTCCGCCAGACGAAGCCATTTCCTCAATAATCGTTGTTCCGCCTTGAAAAACACCTGCATAAACATGGGGATCGCTGCCTCCCACCACATACCCTCTGACTGCAGCAGCAGCACCGCCGCCGGGCTGATCATCCATCCAGGGTTGCGCATTACTCGCATTTATAGTTCCCATAACAGCGGAAAGCCAGCCATGAGCTTTCTCATCAGAACTTTTTACCATCTGTACTTTTCCGACTTCACCTTGGGCCAGGATATTGCCCCCGTATTCAACTCTACCGGCTATAGCACCGTTAAAATAACCGATTGATGACTCCGGTTCTTTGACTTGCGACATAAGGCCAAAGTTGCCAAGGGAGATATCATCATTGTTATTATTAATTATCCAGCAATTTGTTCTGTGGCTGAGATTTTTGTTGCCAACCGTTCGTATGGTTTTTTTTGATTGCGATTCCGGAAGATCCAGTTTTCCGATCATCGTTGTGCCCGAACCGCCGATTTTTACATCACCGCCTCGCTGAATAACCGAACTGGTGTTTACCGTACCGTTCCAAAAGGCGGGGGGGACATCGGTAACCCATCCTGTTTGGCTGCCGTTCCATTTCAAGAATTCACCGGTTGATGGCTGTTCCGATAACACCACATTGCCGCTGTTGTCGTCCATGTACAATACCTTCCCGGTTGCAGGACTGTTGCCATTCAGCTTTAGGGTTTCTGCTGTAAGCTTACCGTTTGCATCAACAGTCATAACCGTGGTTCCGCTGTTGTTTTTAACTTCCAACTGAGCCAGGACACTGTTGAATACCATCAGCACCAAAATAATTGAAAAAATTTGATATGCTTTCATTTTAAGCCTCCAATTGTAGATTATCAATTGCAGTAAATTCGTGATATAGCCAATTTTAACCAATATGTAGGGCATATGACAGGGTTGTCACAGATTCGACACGTATTTTGATGGATAAAGTTGCTTAACTACAGCTGGTTAGCCACTATCAGCACACTTTTTTTATATACAAGCAATATTTATGCCGAAAAATAGTCATCTGCCATTTTTAAACTAAAATTCAGGACAAAGCAAATTTTTACTTTGATTTATTGTAAATAATGCATAGTTTTTTTCAAACACGATAATGTAAAACAATATAGGTACTGAAGAGATGTCCGGAATTTCGCGAAGAGATTTTATGAAAAATAGTATAGGGGCGACGGTTACCGCCGGTTCGATGTCTTCAATAATCAAGCCGCTTTTTTCTCAGGTTTCGGGGTCTAATCAAACCATTCATATGGCTGTGGTCGGCTTTCACTCCAAGGGACGCCAACACATCGAAAAATTTCATCAACATCCAAATGCCAGGGTGGTCGCCCTCTGTGATGTCGATGAAGAGGTGTTGAATCGGGAGAAGGAAAAATTCAGCAAACGAAACGAACCGGTAAAAATCTACAGAGATGTTCGTCGTCTTCTTGACGATAAAGACATCGATGCCGTGGCGGTTGCGACACCGGACCATTGGCATGTTTTGATGGGAATCTGGACGTGTCAGGCAGGTAAACATCTTTATATTGAAAAACCGGTATCGCTTTTTATTGATGAGAGCCACAAACTGGTACAGGCGGCACAAAAATACAACTGTATCGTGCAGGCTGGTACACAAAACCGTTCCGACGTCGGCTTTCGTCAGGCGGTGGACTATATAAAATCCGGAAATATCGGGGCCATAAAATGGGCGCAGGGGATTTGGTATAAGGATCGTGATTGTCTAGACACTTTTTCCAGGCCACAACCCGTACCACCATACATTGACTATAACTTGTGGAGCGGTCCTGCGCCGCTAAAGCCGTTGACGCGCAGCAGGGTTCATTATGACTGGCACTGGTTTTGGGATTATGGGACCGGTGAAATGGGCAACCTGGGTGTGCACCAGATCGACGATTGCCGTTTTGCCCTCGGACTGCAGGGCTATCCCCGCCGCATTATGAGTTTCGGCGGCCGCTACGCTTGGAATGATTGCGGTGAAACGCCGAATACGCATATTGCGTTGCTGGATTATGACGATTTTTATCTCGTTATCGACTTGCGCAATTTACCGACGGCAACCGGTGTCAATTCTATGGATCATTTTCGCGGTACGCGAATGGGCAATGTGATTCAGGGTGAAAAGGGTTATTTTGTCGGCGGTCGTGGCGGCGGCTGGATTTACGACAACAGCGGCAAAAAACAGAAACCCTTCCCCGGCGATGGAGGGGGATTGCATCAGGCGAATTTTATCGATGCTCTGCAGAACAATGATCCGGGACGGATGCACGCCCCGCTGATGCAGGGTCATATTTCATCGATGTGCTGCCATATTGCCAATATCTCTTATAAACTCGGTGATGATATTCATATCTCGGAGCTTCAGCAGGCGCTCCCTGCCGATTCGGCTGTTCAGCATGCCGCTGAGCGATTTGGACAGCATTTACAGAAAAACAGTGTTAATGCAGACAAGAATACGGTACGGCTTGGGCCATGGTTGACCTTTGATGATAAATCGGGATGCTTTAACGGTGCATATGCCGGCCGGGCAAATGCGCTGAGCGGCCGGGAGCTCTATCGTTATCCCTTTTGCCTGCCTGAAGAGGTCTAGTACCGGTTTATTTCTATCCATTTGTTTTGATCCGCAGAGTCGACCAGAGCTTTTATCAGAATCTGGACATTGCGGGTCTCCTCGAGGCTGTTGAGAACCGGGACATTGTTTGTTATCGCCTCATGGAAATTTTTCCACATATAATAATATGAAAGGTGATAAACGCCGCCCACTTTCCATAATGTCCCGATTTGTGGCAGGTAGCGGATAAATTTTACGCCATTTTGCAGCCGCTGTTTCAAATCTCCGTCATAAACACCCCGGGGTTGTATCTCAAAACCGTCAAATTGATGCGTGTACAGCCTCATTACTTTATCTTTTCCCAGGATGGTAAAGCGATTCTGGTCAGGAAGGGTATCGGATACCAGAGCCTGAAACAGAGCACCGTCCTGATTTTCCGCCATAAAGGCAACCGGATTATCATCACAGCCGCCCAGCCTGCTTGTTGCACTGCAAACCCGGTTGAACGGTTTATCCGAATACCAGTTCCAAAAGTCGAGGATGTGACAGCTCTCCTCGATAAAGCTTCCTCCTCCGAGTGCTCTTTCTTTGCGCCAATCTGGCAACTCTGCAACCCGGTGGCCGGTGGAAAATAGAAATTGTACCGCTTCAATTTGACCGAGTTCACCACGCTCCAAAGCTTGTTTGGCCTTTCGTATATTGGGCATATAGCGTTTATTATAGCCTATGATCAATTTGCCCGGAGATGATTTTGCTTTTTCGATAAGGCGATCGCATTCTTCTATGGTAAAGGTTGCGGGTTTTTCGAGAAAAAGATGCAGTCCGGCATCGAGGATGTCCATGGCGATTTGTGTATGCGTGGTTACCGGACTAGAAACCGCAGCAATGTCCATGGGTACTTTTTGCAACATGTCGCGATAATCGGTAAAGGTTGATTTGATGCCATAGTCTCTTTCAAGCTTATCGAGCTTTATCCTGTTCGTATCGCAGCAGGCAACGATACGGTACCGGGGAAGACGTTTCAGTGTGGGATAATGACGCTTGTTAAAGACGCCGCCGCATCCGATAAAGCCGATATCCAGTGTTTTCATTTTGTTTTCTCCTGTATCAACACTTCCATTGTTTTGGCAACTTTTTCCTTTGATGGCAATAACCGACACATTCTCCAAAAGCCCAACCGAGACAGGCCAGGATAATAAAGGGGAGGGAGCGATAAAAGTATTTTTTATAAAGCGGGAAACGATATATAGCGAGCCGGATTTGAAGGATTTTTTTCAGAGCTATGAGAAACCAGAAAACGATAAGCAAAAGGCGCCGAAAGCCGGTAAAATCCTGCTTTGACAGACGGACACGGCCGAAATTGCGGCCATGAGAAAATTCATGCCGCAACAGGGTATTCAGGTCTTGAAGAGATCGATGTTCTATACGTATGGCCGGATCGAACAGCAGTTTAAGGCCGTAATCATGCATGCGCCAGTGAAAATGGGTATCGGAGCAATAGGTATCGGTAATATAGGGTCCGATTGTCTGCAAACACGATTTTTTATAGGAGATATTGGCGGCGGCAATATCGGACATGGTTTGTTTTCTCCGCCCCGGCATCCACTGACTGAATTCACAGAAATATGATGCCCATCCTTGCGATGTGCTGGGTTGCTGGTTTGCGATTGTGCCGCCGATAGCGTCATAGTTTCCCTGATGCGACCTGGAAATAGCATCGATCCAGCTTTTAGAGGCAATGCAGTCCGCGTCTATAAATGCGATAATATCACCTCTTGCCTTTGTTATTCCATAATTACGCGCTTCGCCGCAGTACATTCGCTCGTCAAAGTGGAACAGTCGCACATGCGGAAAACGCTCTTTGATCCGATCACCGGTAAGGTCATCGGAGCTGTCGATGACCAGAATTTCAAAGGAAGAGTCGGTTTTTTGCGCCTGGAGAGATTCAAGGCATTGTCCCAGTGTCAACCGCTCTGTAGGTGCTGATAATGACGGTAATTTTTACACGTCCCCGCATATCAACCCGGGATGTGTTTTGCCGTTTATAAAATAAACCTCTGAGATGGTTTCCTCGCTCAACAATCCGCCTTTAAAGGCGTTTGTACAACAGTCACAGGATTTCAGCTGTGTGTAATCGCTGCGAAACTGATTTCGCTGTTGCCTGTATTGTCTGTTTTTCCAGATTTTTTCGAATTTCGTCTCGTGAATATTGCCCATTACCCGACGGTCATTGGGATCGAAGGTACAAACGGAAACAGTACCGTTAAAATGGAGGATCGGACAGTTCCACATGGCTTTACAGGGATTGGTTTTGAGTTTAATTCTTTTCTCTTTGTTGGATTCGTAAATGAATCTTCGAAAGTGAGGATTTTCAGGCAAATAGACATTACCCAATTCGTGATCATTAATGATATCACCGTGAGGATTCAGCGTTTTCAGACTAACGGCATCTACCCCCAGTTTACGTCCCATTTCAATAACCGCTGGTATTTCATGTTCATTATCATGCATGACGATAAAGCGCAAGTTGATAAAGGGTTTATCGCACGATAACCTTTTCTTTATTGCGACCAGATTTTCGATGCCTCGCATTACGGTTTCAAGATTGCCTCCTTTTCGGTAGCGCTCGTAGCTCTCCTGGGTGGTTCCGTCTACGGCAAAAATAAGACTGCTCAGACCGCTTTTTACCAGTTTTTCAGCTTCCCGTTCATTGGCAAAGGGATGGCCGTTGGTGCTGGAGATCACGGCAATATCTTTTTTCACTGCATACTCGATCATCTTATAGACGTCTGGATTGAGAAAAGGCTCACCCCAATCCCATAATAAAATGATAAAGAGATAGTCACCGACCTGATCAATAAAGGATGTAAAGGTGTTTAAAGACATCTTTCCTGTGGGCCGCTCAAATCCGTCGGTAACCGGGCAGAGGGCGCAGCGCAGGTTACAGAGGTTGGTGGGTTCTATCTGACTGTGTGTCGGCAATCCCCATACCTTTTTTCGTTTCAGCGCAATGCCGGTTTCCAGGCGCAGCCAATTCAGGAGCTTGTGAAACGGTACGTTTTTAAAGGTAAAAGGAATACCATCGGAGTATATTGTCACCTTGCGATGCAGGAGCGATTTTATGGCCAGAAACGATTTTTCCAGACCGATTTTAATATGTTTTAGAGTGAACAAAAAACGAACCCGGTTTTTATTGACAGGTAGAGCTATTTTTACTGTTTATTAATTCATCTGGCCGGAAAAAATTTCATTAATCGATTGATTTTATAATTATGATATGTGTGACAACAATAATTACAGCGATTTTTGACGATTATTTTTTTCATGCCTGCACAGGTTTTCGTCTGTTGCCGGAACTCGGCAAGGATTTTACTGTTCCAAATTTCTGTAAATGTCTCCTTTCTCAAATGACCAATCGGCGTTTTTGCTCCCTGGCAGGGCATCACCGAGAGATCTTCCGATATACAAGCGTGAATAAATCCGATGTAACAGGGTAAGGCATTACAGACATCTTTTCCGACCCGGTAGCGCGTGAGCGTCTCCGGAATATTATGACCGATACCGGTTTTTTCAAGCCTGCCGGCGAGCTTTTTTAACTCGGCGATCAATCCCGATTTTTGAGTTTCGGAAAGATAATAAGACTCTAAATCGTCATCGATTATTTTTAACGGTGAAAAAGAGACGCGGTCGATCCCGGTCGATCGAATAAAGGATTCTACCTGGTCCAGGTTTTCGATATTATGGCGGTTGAGAGGCTGGTGCAGCTGTACAATGGGAAGATGCCGATCCTCCTTTTGTTTGCGTCCCTGTATGAGCTCTATATTTTTTAGCGTTTGAGTAAACATACCCGGATCCGTTCCCGGGTAGTTCTTTTTATACTCCTGGATGGATTTTGCCCACAAGCTTATACGAATGCGATTAGTATTGTATTTAAACAACAGATCGATCAATTTATCATTAATGAGCGTGCCATTGGTAAAGAGGGTGGTTTTCAATCCTGCGATATGGGTGGCTGATAGAATCGAATCGAGTTTGGGGTGCATGAGGGGTTCTCCGGCACCGGATATCATGACTTCCTGTGTACCCATAGTAGCTGCGCTTTGGCACAAATCGAACAGGGGTTGAGGATCTATAAACTGTTTTGGACGATTACCCTTTGATCGGACGGAGGGAGAATGATAAAAACAATTGATACAAGAGAGGTTGCAAAATGATGAGATGCAAATGGTAAGCCAGTAGGGCCCCACAAAGGCTTTTTTTCCGTGCAGGAGGCCTGAGAAGAGTTTTATTTTGCTGTAAGGCGCTTGCATTTCTATCCTTGATGTTTGAACATTTTCCTACTGGATGCACTGGCTGAATCCTGTCCTGGATGGCATTTCTGATTTCAATCGAATCGATCTGTCTTGCTTTTCGATCGAAAGCTGCGTAATTGTCTAAACTGATTTTGCAAAAAGAGGGCAGTGTTTTTATCCAATATACCACTTTTCACATAAAAACCAATAATTAATAACAAAACAACAGATATTTCTACCAGTACGTACCATCCTCTCGGTTTTATGTGGATCATGAGCCAATAAGCACAAATCGCCAGCATCAAATTCAAAACAAAAGGTTTGCACGGAATTTTTATTTGCAGCCGTTTTATAAGACCACAAGCATTTACGGTGGATGCAATTGCAAAAGCGGCAAATGTTGCCCATGCTGCCGCCAGGGGCCCGTAACGGGGAACGAGTATTGAAATCGCGATAAATAAAAGCGGCAATAGCGGCATCAGAGACAGCCCCGCCCACCAAGGGCGGTTATGCGCCATAAAGATCGCCGCAGAGAATTTCAACAGTATAATGAATACCGAATTAAAGACCAGAATGGATAAAAACGTTCCGCTGCTACGAAATGCTGCACCATAGACCATCATACAGATATCTTCTGCGTTGGCTGATATGATTGCACAGACGGGGAGGAGTACAAGCCAAATTTTGTATATGGCGGTGACAAGCGAGTCGGCCTTTTTTTTCTCTCCTTTTTTTATGAATCTCAACAATGTGGAGAAAAAAAAGAGCCAGGTGGCACCGACGATGTAATTTGGAAAATAAGCCAGATTTTGAGCCGCGGCGTAGTAACTGGCCTGCTGTAGAGAAGCACCTGCGGATTTGAGAACCAAAAGATCGAGTTTATAGCCGATTTCATGAGAAATATCAAAGAGAAAAGCCGGCATGCTCCAGATAAAATAGGGTTTTATCGGTAAATGGGTTGCTTTCAATTTTAGAGGAATTTTAATATTGATGCGTCCGCTGATCAGTTCCAGCAGCACCGAGGTAATATTTCCGAGAATAGCGCCCCATATTGCCCACCCCGCTTCTACGAAAATGACGATGAGAATGACCCGGGAAATCCAGCGTACTGCTCGCACGGCGGCGCGGCGATGATATTTTTCCAGCCCCGTCAGGGCGGTATAATACACATGGGAAAGGCAAAAAAGGAAAACTTCAATTGAAAAGAGCCGCAGCAACAGTGTAACCATTGCTTCCTGCAAAAAGTCGGCAAGCCGGGGAGCGATAAGATTTATGACCAGGGTTGAAACAAGTGCCAGGCCCAGATGAATTTGAAAAGCCAGTGAACCGGTGCGTTCAAAGGAATCGTGTTCGGATATGAGTTTTATCGTTGCCGGAGTGGTCATGGCAGCAATAGCTGTTTCCGTCCATATGATTACGATGGTGACCAGTGCATAAAGACCATACTGATCAGCTCCGAGCACGCGGATAAGGTAGACCGAGGTGATAAAACCTGCAAACGGTACGATTGTGTTCACTGCAAGTGAAGCCAGGGCACCCCAAAAAGCGTATTTTCTCTGTTCAACCACTGATAATTCCGTATTCTTCATGCACGGCGATTTATTGTGCATGCACCACAATCGCCAATATTATGGTTTTACCGCTAAATCTAAATATTTTTTTACTATTTATAAACAATAATTTGTATCTTAGGCTGATTTAATTCTGTTTCGGTTTGTTTTTCTCAAGTTGTGAGGGGTGAATCGAATGAACTGCGTTCCAAATCCCGTCCGGTTGCAATAATGAAAGAAGAACACTGGCAACAAAGTCTGGTTAAGCATCAGAGCGAATACGAATCATTATGGCGAAAACACATGCAGTGGCTCTATCTTGCGTATTTTCGAGAATATACCAAAGGTAAAAAGTTTCAAATCTTGCTAAAGTCTGATCTCTACGACGAAGCTATCAGTGAAGAAGGATTGCTTCCGGCATTTATCAAAAACAGCGAGTATGCCGTAGCAATGGATCTGTCATGGCCCGTGGCAAGAGAGGGGATAGAGAATATCCAAAAACAACGACCTGACTGGAGTATGGCTGTGGTTACGGATGCCCTTGCCCCGGGTTTCAGAGAGCAAAGCATAGATATGGTTTTTTCCAACTCGACTCTGGATCATTTTTCCAGCAAGAGGGAGTTGCATCAGGCCCTGCAACAATTGGCACTCTGTTTAAAATCGGGTGGAATGTTGATCATCACTCTCGATAATCCGGTGAATCCCCTGATTTTTTTGCGCAACCTGCTGCCTTTTAAAATTGTCCGCAAACTGGGTTTTATTCCATATTTTATGGGTAAGACGCTGAACCGTAAACAACTGGTACGTCTACTCGAACGCCATGATTTTAAAATTCGCAACCATACGACCCTTTTGCATGCTCCCAGAATCCTGTTTATCTGGCTGGCCAGATTAATATGCCGGTTTAATATGGGACATACGTGGTTTTTAAAATTGTTGCGTCATTTCGAAAAACTGGAAAAATTGCCAACCCGCGATTATACCGGATATTATGTGGTTGTAAAAGCTGTAAAACATTGAAAATTATACAGGCCGATATGCGTTATACGATTTCAGATTTATATTATTTGTGGAAAACACCTGTCGGAAGAATACAATTTTTTCATGGGATATTCCAGCGCTCCTGGCCGGTTCTGTGGATGATTGCTTTTCTCTATCGTCGTCTCTTCTTGAGAAAAGTCAAGATCATCGTCGTAATCGGTTCTTACGGCAAGACCACCACTCTTCGCGCTATAAAGACGGTGCTCCGGAGACCGCTGTCAAGATTTTATCAGGGGAACTGCTGGAGTTATGTCGCTGCGGCTGTTTTGCGCATACGTCCGGGAGAAAAGTATGAAGCAATCGAGATCGGCATTGACGGCAAAGGACAGATGTCAAAATATGCCGGATTGGTGAAACCGCAATTGGTTGTGGTGACGTCGATAGGTAGTGAGCACCATCGTTCGCTGGGTAATTTAGAACAGACTCGTGCTGAAAAAAGTCAGATGATCCGTCAGCTCTCTTCCCGGGCAACCGTCTTTTTAAACGGCGATGATTCCAATGTTCGCTGGATGCGTCAACATACTCGTGCACAGGTGGTGACTTTTGGCTTTCATCCGCATAATGATGTTCGCGCTGTTGCGGTTTATGCGGCCTCTGTGAAAGGAATGCAATTCCGCTGTTTACTGGACGAATTGGACGTTCCGGTAAAATCCCGGCTTTTAGGCAGACATATGGTTTATCCCAACCTTTCGGCCCTTGCTGTTGCTCATGTACTGGGCATCCCTCATCAGAGTGCGATCAAAAGACTGGGCACTCTGGATCCGACACCGGGCAGGATGGAAATGGTTGAATTAAAAAATAATATTGTATTGATCAGGGATGAGTTTAAATCCTCTCTGGAAACTATTCTGAGAGCGTTTAAAGTTCTTAAAAAGATGGGGGGAGAACGAAAGATCGTTGTCATGGGCGAGGTGTCGGAACCGCCGGGAAGTCAGGGACCAATCTATCGTGATATCGGCAGCAAAATGGCAGCTATTTTCCATCAAATTGTCATCGTTGGCGTGAATTATCAACGTTATGCTGCCGGAGCCACAGCAGCCGGATTGGCCAGAGAACAGATTTTTGATGCCGGTACTTCCATCATGGGGGCGATCCTTTTTCTCAAAAACCACCTTCAAAATGGTGATGTTGTTTTTATGAAAGGGCGTAATACCCAGAGGCTCGAACGTATCTCCCTCTCTTTGATGGGGCGAGACGTCAAATGCGATATAAAATCCTGTGATGCCCGGCCGCATCGCTGTGATACCTGCCCCATGCTGGAAACAGGATGGAAAAGTAAAGTCGTTATCTAAACAGGAAATCGTTATGATTATCGATGCTTTAGACCGGTGGCTGGAAAAAATACCACTCATTTATCCCTATTATTTCAAACGCGCTGCTCGCCTGAAAAAGAATACAGCACTCTTTATGAATAGAATGGGATGGCTTGTACCCTATACGTTTGTCCAGTGGCTGGTCACCAATCGCTGCAATATGAAGTGTCCTTTTTGTGAATCCTCATCCGGACAACCGGAGGCCAATGAACTGGATACATCAGAAGCAAAATCTCTCATCGATGATTTGGCACAAATGGGCGTAAAACGCCTGCTTTTTTCCGGTGGCGAACCACTCACCCGGCCGGATATCGTCGAATTGATGGATTATGCAAATTCCAGATCTCTGAAAATTGGACTGGTAACCAATGGCTATCATGTAGAAGAGCTGTGGAGTGACATAAAAGCTTTTAACTATTTTTTATATTTTACCAGTCTGGATGGACCGGAGCCCTTTCACAATAAAATACGGGGAAATGAACGAGCTTTTTCCAAAGCCCTGAAAGCGCTCGAGTTGTTCACCGCTGTTGCTCCGGTTCGGATGATCAACACGGCTGTGTATGGCAAAAGCCTGAATGCTTTACCTGAATTATTACCTGTCGTCAAACAATCCGGGGCCAATGCCTGGCATCTCTGTCCCATTACAAACGTCGGCCGGGCAGAGGATGATTCCCGTTTTTACCTCAATGCCGAACAGCAGGCATACCTGATCGAGTTCATTCAACAGCATCGCCGGGAACTGGATATCGATCTCGGTGAATCACACTATTATTTAAAACTGCTGGCAGACAAACCTTTTGGTAAACCGCCCTTTTGCGGCGCCGGCCTGACGCGGTGTGCCATTATGGCCAACGGAGATGTGCTCGCCTGTCAGCAAATCTATGACCGCAGATATACAGAGGGAAATATCCGCCAAAAGCCGTTTTCGCAAATCTGGAGAGATGGTTTTCAAGCCATTCGCCGCAGCGAACCCTTTTTATCCGATTGTAAAAACTGTGCTCTTGTGAATAGCTGCAAGGGGGGATGTTGGGCTGAAATGATGAAGGAAAAGAGTTGCCAAAAAGGTAAATGGGATGACTGGTCTCCATGAATGTCTCTGAACCTTTTCAAAACCACCACCTGGCAGTGATGAGTATTTTCAAGCGATTTGCCCTGCTGCCCCGAACGCTGCGTCTGAAGGTGTTTAGCTGGACTCATGATGAGCAAAAGACCAGGGTCAGATATATCGGAGAGGGGGAGAGTCTGGACTATCTGAGAAACACTGTGTTTAAAGATCATCATTTTGAGAGGAAAGCTACCATCGCGCCCTGGCAACTGAAAAGATATTGCCGTTATGACGGTATCACCATTATTGAGATCAACCGTTTTTTAAAAGGTCTTTGCCGTTCACAATGGATCACTTATCCCTGGATACGTCAAAAAGTTGAACTCGGCGGCGAACATTATCGCGCCAGGCGCAGGTCCATTGAAGATAATTATGGCCGCAAGGCCAGAAAGTATGGGTATACATTCACATGCAGTCGGGAGCCGGAGCAAGTCGATATTTTTTACGAGAATTATTATTTGCCCTACATCTACTGGCGATATGGCAATCTGAGTCACGTGAGAACAAAAGCGTGCCTGCAAAATCTTTTGCAGCAGGGAAAAGGACTTCTTTTCAAGGTAGAAACATCCGGTGTCTGGGTGGCAGCGATTTTTTGCGTGCGCAATGCCGCTCAACTTACAATACTGGCTCTGGGTATGGCAGGGGATTTCAAAAGACATTTGCATCGCGGTGCGCTTTCGGCGGGATATTATTTACTGGACAAATGGGCTCAAGAGAATGACTTTACCGTGCTCGATCTTTTACGTAGCAGGCCTTTTGTGAACGATGGCGTCTATAACCATAAAAAAAAATGGGGTGCTCAGCCTTGTCGTGACCCCTGGCCGCATACCTGCTGGACGCTTTTACTGCCGGAAGATTGTGCGGTTCCGAAAGCGTTGCATCCGTTATTGATATGGCGGCATCGTCGCTTTTTGACATTAAACGAATTATTATAAGGTTCTCTTTTTGGAGAAGGTTTGAATAACAAAGAACAGCATATGATGAGCGATAAAGATTCCGTTGCCGCTATCTCTGTGATTATTCCGGTTTATAATGACGCACGTAATCTCGATCGCTGTTTGAACCATTTGTTCTTGTCGGCGTTTGACGATTTTGAATGTATCGTCATCGACGACGGGTCGACGGATGATTCCGCTGCTGTGGCCCGTTGTCATGATGTCAAATTGATTCAGATCAGCAACTCCGGTCCTGCTGCCGCCCGAAACCATGGCGTGCGTAAAGCCGGGGGCAGGATTCTCTTTTTCATAGATGCCGATGTGCTGTGCCATCAGGATACGCTGGAAAAAGTTTATCAGGCGTTTCAACGCGATAATGTTGATGCCGTCTTTGGATCTTACGACGATGAACCCGCGCACAATGGTATGGTCAGCCAATTTAAAAATCTGTATCATCACTTTACCCACCAGACAGCCCGTGAAGAGGCACATACCTTTTGGGCCGGGTGTGGTGCCGTCAGGCGCGAAGTTTTTCTCAACATGGATGGTTTTAATACAAAATACCGAAAACCGATGATAGAGGATATCGAACTCGGATATCGTTTGACAAAAGCGGGGTATTCCATTCGTCTGGTCAAGGCGTTACAGGTAAAACACCTGAAAAAGTGGACTTTGATTCAACTGATAAAAACCGATGTGTTTCAGAGGGGTATACCATGGACGGTTCTCATGTTACAGAACCGCCGGTTTCAAAATGATCTCAATGTCAGCAAAGGGCAACGGCTTTGTGTCTCTCTGGTGTTCTCACTCGTTCTGCTCTTTTTTCTTCCGCCCCTCTGTGGACTGTTCTATGCCTTTTTCGTCATTTTAGCTGTTATCCTGTTCAATCTCAAGCTGTATCGTTTTTTTCTTAATAAACGCGGTATGGTTTTTTCGATAAAAGCCCTTTTCCTGCACCTGTTATATTATCTCTACAGCGGAATATCCTTTCTTATCGGCAATGTGCAGTATCATATCCTGAGACGACATTAATTGGGAGAAGATGCCATCGAAGGTAAACAAAATATTGTAATCATCGGTGCCGGTCCCGCAGGCCTCACCTGCGCCTATGAATTGTCAAAGCATGGTAACACGTGTGTTATTCTTGAAAGCGATCATATCGTCGGCGGTATTTCGCGAACAGTGGAATACGATGGATTTCGATTTGATATCGGCGGCCATCGTTTTTTTACCAAAGTTCCCTATATTCAGAACATATGGCGGGAAATTTTGGGAGAGGAATTTTTAACCCGGCAGCGAAAATCGCGTATTTTTTATAACGGCCGTTTTTTTGACTATCCTCTGACCTATCGCAACGCCTTGCATAATCTCGGCATCGCGGAAAGCGTTAGAATTTTTGCGAGCTATCTGGCTGCCAAAGGATTTCCGCACCGCCGGGAAGACAATTTTGAGCAGTGGGTGAGCAACCGGTTCGGGAAAAGGTTGTACGAAATTTTTTTCAAAACGTATACGGAAAAGGTATGGGGAATTCCCTGCGATCAGTTATCTTCACATTGGGCTGCCCAGCGCATTAAAAATTTATCACTGAGCGAAGCGTTGAAAAATGCCATTTTCAATCGCTCCACCGATAAAAGCGGAGAGGTTATCACTTCATTGATCGAGGAATTCTTTTACCCGCGCTACGGTCCGGGTATGATATGGCAGCGATGCCGGGAAAAGCTCGAGAAAAACAACAGCCGCGTCGAACCGGATCACCGGGTCAACAGAATTTACCATGAGCATCTGAAAATCAGGGGGGTTCAGTCTGTTTCGAACAGTGGTGAAACTTTCGAGCACTGTGTTTCTCACCTCATCAACTCTATGCCATTGCGGCATCTCATTTTTGCGCTCGATCCACCGCCTTCGGATCAGGTGTTAAAAGCCGCGAGCGAATTGCGCTATCGCGACTATTTTACGGTGATTTTAATCATCAACAAACCTCATATTTTTGAGGATAACTGGCTTTATATTCATTCTGCGGATGTACTGATGGGCAGAGTTCAAAATTATAAAAACTGGAGTCCCGACATGGTGCCGGACGCTTCAAAGACTTCACTGGGACTGGAATACTTTCTCTGGAAAGATGACCCCCTGTGGAACAAACCCGACGCTGAATTGATTCAACTGGGAATGTCGGAATGCGTTAAAATCGGCCTGGTCGCTCCTGAGGATATTTTAGATGGTACCCTCGTGCGAATGGAAAAAGCCTATCCGGTTTATGATGCAAAATACGATGATAATCTCGACATTATTCGTAATTATCTTTCAAGTTTCGAAAATCTGCAAACAATCGGACGCAATGGTCTGCACCGGTACAATAATCAGGATCACTCTATGTTGACCGGAATATATGCTGCTCGTAATTTGTATGGGGCTACCCATAACATTTGGAAAGTCAATACGGAAAAAAGTTATCTGGAAGAGAGTGAGCGTAAAGACTCTGCGGATCGGTTGATGGAAGACTTTTTAAAACAAGAGTTCGCCTATCTCGATGCCCCCGCTTTGGGAATTTCCATTGCTGTTGTATTTGCATTCCTTGTTTTTATGGTCACCTTGGTTGCCTGGCTGGTGCATGAAAAGCCACTGATATCAGCGCTTTCTTTATTGAACAATTATCTTGTCGGTTACCGGGTGTCCCCCTTTGGTGCGGTATTGGGAGGTATTGAAACGGGTATCCTGGGATTTGTATTGGGCTATATTTTTGCCGGACTTCGAAATCTGGGTATTAAACTATACGCAAAGAGAACAAAAAAATATTTCGAATCCTTGCAACACAAGGATATTCTGAGTTAATTCATTCAGGAGAATAATATGAAAAAAACGGATGAAGATGAAATTATTCTATCCACCGTGGCGCATATACACGCCACGATACTCGCCGTCATCTGTGGCCTGGTCGGCGGTGGTGTTATTTTTCTCATGACTGCCTGGCTGCTGATCAAAGGTGGTGAAACCGTGGGGCCGCATCTGAGACTGTTGAGCCAGTTTTTTTTCGGTTATTCGGTCTCATGGGGCGGTAGCCTGATCGGCTTTATCTGGGGCTTTGTCTATGGTGCAATTACCGGTTGGATCATCGGTACAATTTATAATCGAATTATCCATTTGCGCTATACATTCAGAAACAGCGGAAAGACAAAGTAGAACCAGCAGCGCTCAGGCCAATCATGACGGAGGCAGATCGCCCGGCGTGTTTTCAGACTTTATCGGTAAACGTTTGATAGGACGAGTCTGAGGCAAACACCTCCGGCAGGAGGTAATGTTCGATATTGTCTGCAATTTCCTCCGCCAGGTTTTGTTTATAGGGATTCACCTGATCCGCCTGCATCGCTTTTAATACAATTTCGCCGTTCTTTTTAAATAGTCGTTTTCTGTATCGGACCAAGTCAGGAAGGATGCACAGAACTTTGATGCTCTCTTTATATCGCTCATATATATCCACGATCGAAGGCATATAGTAGCCCTGCAGCAGAACCGGATTTATTTTTTTTTCTCTCTTCTGAACCGTTGTTTTTCTTCCCTGGTCATTTTCTCGGTGGCGTACTGATAAATCACACGCGGAGCGGTTTCCTTCCATTTCAGCAAAAACGTTTCGGTTTCATCCCGTTTCAGTTTCCAGGCTTCCCGTAAAAACCAGCCCAGTCCCTGTTGTACGCAGCGTTCCGGATCCTGCATGAGTGGTTCTATACACTTGAAGAACGGTTGGTAATCATCGCTTTGTTTCAGCAGCGGAATCAGTGACACCGGCACGGCGCGGCGTTGGTATTTGTTTTCCGCTTTCCGCCACGGTGCCAAATCGTTCAGGTCGATAATTTTTTTTAGCAGCAGCGGGGAGGAGAGGTCACGGCAAATGACATCCGTATGCGCCCAGTTGTGGATGCCGGTTTCGAACCATTGGGTGAGTTCTGCAAAGAGGGTGGTTGAAAATTTTTTCGGGTGGGGTCGCAGTAACATCACCGCCAGAAAGGTCTCTTCATATTTTCCACTCCTGACCAGCAAACGGGCGGTTTCGTAAATCAACGGCAGATCGATATCCTCTTTTGTCAGAAGCAAATCGACTTTGCTGTGGAGCAGGTTATCCCGAACACCATGGGCATCATAGCCCTCTTTGAAAAATCGGGAATATTTTTTTACCACAGCCGCATCCGCATGTTGCTCACAGTAAGATTTTAAATCATGGTAGAGTTCGACGGCGTTCATAGCGTTTTCTCCTCCTGGTTATACGACCGCGATGCATAAATCCGGAACCATCGGAACGGTTATGACAATGGTGGTTATTGGCATTTTTCACAACGGCTTTTGCCGTTCTCCTTTTCATCTAAAGATACGCTTTTTTTCTCTTTCGCTCAATATTTTTGCTGTGGAATGTTGGGTGATTTCATCATTACAGCAAGCGATAAGGTTGTGTAAAAGTATAATAAAAGGGAAAAAACAACTATCTGCTGGCAGGAATTAAACAACCACAATGTGAAAGGGACTCTGTTTCCAATTCCTGCTCTTTTACCCTCTGCCCAGAGGGAAAAAGATGACTGCCGGAACGCTGACCGCTCCGGCAGACCGGGGAAATAAACTACGGGTCAAAAATCGATTCACTGTCGATTCAGATTCCCTGAATGACTTTGCGAAAATGGAATCCATAGATCGCCATGGTAATGGCGGTAGGGAATTTTTTGGGATGGTTAAAGAGCGTATAAAAAACGAGCTTCCAGTAATAGCGCCGGCCATTTTCCAAAATACCCAGTTTCCAGATTGAGCGAAAAAAGGCATGCAGCTCTTCCGGCTTGATGCGTAGCGGGATTTTTACCGGCATTTTATACTCTTTGAGGAAGAGTTTTACCCGTTCGTAATAGGCTTTTGGTGAATAGATGGTGGTGACGATTTGTTTATAGCCTTTGATGAGCTCCTGATATTTCATTTTGGGTATGAAATTGATCGATCCATCCATATTATCTCCGCTCATCAGATTGAGCAGGCGGTCTTCCGATTTGAGGCGGTTAAACAGTTTTGTGCCGGTGGGCGCATTCAGCAAGCCGACCATGGCGGTAACGATACCGCTTTTCTGAATAAAGCTGATCTGTTGTTCAAAAATAGAGGGGGGATCGTGGTCAAATCCGACGATAAAGCCTCCGGATACTCTCAAGCCCTCTTTTTGCAGCAGCTTTACGGCATCGATCATATCGAGTTTCTGATTTTGTGCTTTGCCGCATTCGGCCAGACTCTCATGATTCGGCGTTTCGATGCCGATAAAGATATGTGTAAATCCGGCTTTGACCATGAGTTTTAGCAAGTCAATATCGTCCGCCAGATTGATCGATGCTTCGGTGGTAAACTGAAAGGGATATTGATGCTGTTGCGACCAGTCGATGAGAGCGGGCAGGACTTCTTTTTTCAGTTTTTGCTTTTTACCGATAAAATTATCATCCACGATAAAGACATTTCCGCGCCAGCCGGAGTCGTAAAGTGACTGCAGTTCCGCCAGCAGCTGTGCTTTGCTCTTGGTGCGGGGGTTACGGCCGTTAAGCAATACGATGCTGCAAAATTCACAATCGAACGGGCATCCCCGTGAATATTGAATGCTCATCTGGGCATATTTATTTTGCTTCAGCAAGCTCCACATGGGTGCCGGTGTGGTGTGGAGAAGCGGAAAATCAGCGCATTGATAGACGGCTTTGACGTTGTCATGTTCAATGTCCTCAACGAGTTTTGGCAGGATGCTTTCCGCCTCACCCAGTACGAGATGATCGATGCCGACCAGCCTTTCATGTTCCGTGGTCACCAGGGGACCGCCGGCGATGACAGGCGTTTCCAGTCCGTTACACCGTCTTGCTACCTTTTTAAATGAGTCAAGCTGTATACTCATACCGCCGAGAAAAACATAATCAGCCCATTCAATATCTTTATCATGTAATTTTTCAATGTTTAAATCAATAAATATTTTTTCCCAGGACTGCGGTAACATCGATGCCACCGTTAAAAGCCCAAGAGGGATATCAGATGCTTTTTTGGAGATAAACTGGATCGCGTTCTTGAAACTCCAAAAAGTGGAAGGGGTTTCGGGGTTGACCAGAAGAATTTTTTTCATTTTTACCTCAACATTGGGTTTTTATTTTTGAATTTTAAAAAACTCTGCTAACTTAATATAAGAAATTTATCTATAGAGATTTGTAAAACTATTGTAAAACCCGATTGAACGGATGAAGAAAAAAACGTCTCTTTTTCGGCACATTTTGGTCTTTGTACTGGCCCAGGTTGCCTGGCTCTCCCTGGTCGGATTGTGGATTTACTGGTATGTCTCCAATCACATCGTTTTTAGTCAGGTCAGTGAATGGATCTCCCCGCGCACCCTGTCAAGGACTTCGAACATTGCTGTTTTTGTCGGCGGGTTGGTGCTTCTGGTGGCGATCTCTTTCGCAATGTCGCTTATTTTTCGGAATCTCAATGTTCAGCTTAATTTGAACCGGTTTTATGATAATTTTATCGCCAATGTTACGCATGAGCTCAAATCACCACTTGCCTCTATGCAGCTTTATCTCGAAACCATGAGTGAGCGAGATATATCAAAGACAAAACAAAAAGAATTTTTACGGTTGATGCGCAAAGATGCAATACGTCTTAACAATCTCATCAATTCCATTCTTGAGATTGCCAAACTCGAACAGAAAAAGGTCGCTCATGATTTTCATATTTATAATGCAGATAAACTTATCGGCGATATTGTCGAGGAGGCGCGGCAGCAATCCAAACTGCCTGCTGACGCTATATCTTTGCGGGGAACGGGGAAGTGTCGGGTTGTGGTTGATAAACAGGCCATGTTGATTGTTTTTAATAATCTTATGGATAATGCAATTAAATATAGCGTCGGGTATCCTGCTATCGACGTCATTCTCTCCTCCAGTGACAAAAATTTTACGGTTTGTTTTGTCGATCATGGAATCGGGATTTCTTTGAAAAAGCAGAAAAAAATATTCAACAAATTTTATCGGCTGCACGATGCCCGCAGCCCCAGTGTCAAAGGCACAGGTCTTGGTCTTTATTGGGTTCGGGAAATTATAAAATACCATGGCGGCAATATTTCAGTGCATAGCGAAGGAAAAGACCTGGGGACTAAATTCACTATCGAACTACCTGTCTATCCGGCAACCAAACGGCGTTATATCAAAAGACTGCTAAAGCTGACCCATAAATTGCGCCAGTCGTCTGGTCAGGAAAGAGAGGAGCAGTATGACACCGCAACATAAAATTCTCGTCGTCGAAGACGAAGAGAGCCTGGCAACCGGGCTTTTATTCAATTTGGGTGAGGAGGGGTATGACGTCATGAGGGCGGAAGACGGCCGCAAGGCGCTGGAGCTTTACCGCACCAATCGATTCGATCTTATTATACTCGATATTATGCTTCCCTATATCGATGGATTTCAGGTGGCTGAACAAATACTGGGCGATGAGCCGCAAATGCCTGTTTTGATGTTGACCGCCCGCACCAGCGCGGAAGACCGGATAAAAGGCCTGGAGATCGGCGCCGATGATTATCTGACAAAGCCGTTTCATCTTAAAGAGTTGTTGCTTCGGGTACGCGGTATGCTCAAGCGCAAAGCCTGGTACCAGTCGGCGAGTGATTCCGAACCTGTTGTTAAATTTGGCAACAATCGCGTTAATTTTGCTGATCTGACCGCAAGTTCAGGGAAGCAAAATTTTCGTCTTACTCAGCGCGAAGCCATGCTGTTGCGCTATCTGATCGAACATAAGAACAAAGTGGTTTCCCGCCAGGAATTGCTGAAACACGTCTGGCAGCTTGATGCGGAAATTGATACCAGGACTGTGGATAATTTTATAATGCGGCTGCGCAGATATTTCGAACCCAATCCGTCTCAACCGGTATATTTTATCAGCATCCGCAGTGCCGGATATATGTTTCGGGTCAATTGCAGCGGCGGCAATCGGAGCTGAAAAGCCAACGATAAAGGAGACCCAGCCGCTGAGAAAACCGAGCAGGGGATGGTACAATTTGAAGAGAAAGATATACTTCCCGCCGGCCTTCGGCATCACAGCGCCCGGGGTGCCATAGCAAAGGGCGCCGCCCGGGGCGATAACCCCGCCCGGCAGCTACAAGAAAAGCATGAGAAGGGGATTGTGCAAATCGGCCATCAACAGGCCGGTGATGGTAAAAATACCGGCGCCGATCATATTGGCAATGACAATATTGGTAACCGGAAAGAGGCCGAGCTTTCGCTGTAGATGATTTCTGGAATTGTTCATATTTTATTCATTTTCAGCGGTTTTATAGCTGATCAACCAGATGAAAATTGTGCCCGTCACAAAGATCAAGCCTTCATTCTTACCGAACCTCATTTTAACAGAAAGATGCTGTGAAATACCGAATGGTATTGCAACGATCCCAATCAAGGTATAAAGATAGCGCCAGCTATCTGTCATATTGGCAAGCAATTGTTATTATTCCCCACCTTCTGTCATTTTGTCATATTGTTATTGATGGCGCGACCAGGCTTTAAGGTTTTGTTTTTAAATAGTTTTAATTTCCCTGATTGTTTTGGCATAATGCTTGCAAATAATTAAGGTGAAATTAAGAAAAAGTAACCTTGAAGGGAGGTTGTCATCATGTTAATCAGAACATATTCACCCTGGAGTGTAATGGACCGTATACAGAGAGAGATGAATCAGTTGTTTGATGATTCTTACCGGTCGGATAGATTTCGCTATCCTGCTGTCAATATGTGGACCAATGACCGTTCGGCTGTTGTGACAGCGGAACTTCCCGGATTCAGCAGCAAGGATATCGATATTTCTATTCTGGACAAAACGGTTATGCTCAAGGGCAAACGCGAGATCGACGGAGAAAAGGCGACCTGGCATCGTCAGGAGCGTATGAGCGGTGAATTTGAGCGTTCGTTTGAGCTGCCATTTCCCGTTGAGGTGGATAAGGTAAAGGCGAGTTTCGATAATGGTATTTTAAGTATAACCCTTCCTCGCGCCGAAGCGGATAAACCACGAAAAATTGAAATTAAAAGTACATAATGAATGAGGAGGTGTAAAAAATGGCTGATAAACAAACGAATATAGAGAAAACACAGAGCGATCAGATGCAAACCACGGAACGATCCCGGTCGCAAAATGTGTTTGTGCCACCGGTAGATATCTATGAGACCGATGACGAGGTGGTTTTGCTCGCAGATATGCCGGGAGTTGAACAGAAAAACGTGGATATCACCCTTGAAAATGACGTACTGACCATCGAGGGTAGCATAGAGAGCAAGACCCCGGAAGGGTATGAGCTTGTTTGGTCTGAATATGGTACCGGTGATTATTTCAGATCCTTTAATTTATCCGATAACATCGATCAGAGTAAAGTCAATGCCAGGGTTACGGATGGCGTTTTAAAGATTATCTTTGCCAAGACCGAACCGGCCAAGCCCAAAAAGATCAAGGTTAATTTGGAATAGCTCTTATATAAATGAAAGGAGGGATAAGTTATGCCCATTCGTGATTTGATTCCTACAATGCGGGGCCGTAAAGAGGGCTCTTTAAGTTCTGAGGAGTGGGCGAGCCCCTTTCAGCGCTTGCAGCGCGAGATGAACCAGCTCTTCGATGATTTTTTCAGAGGCGGTTCGGTAACACCGTTTAATGAACGGTGCGAAGGATTTACACCGTGTCTGGATATTAAAGAAACCGACAAGGAGTTTGTTCTGGAAGCGGAACTCCCCGGTCTCGAAGAAAACGATATAGATTTAGAGCTTGCGCAGGACCGGTTGATTATTTCCGGCGAGAAGAAAGAGGAAAAAGAAGAAAAGAAGGACAATTATCACCGGGTTGAACGCCATTTCGGCCGTTTTCGCCGTGAGATTCCGTTTACCGAAGAAATCGATACGGAAAAGGTCTCGGCAGAGTTTAAAAAAGGTGTACTCTATGTCAAATTGCCCAAAACAGGACGAGCTCTGGAAAACAGAAAGCATATTGAAATAAAATCCGCTTAATGCAAGTGCCTGACCGGAAAAGGCGGCAATTCGCCGCCTTTTTTTTATGACCAAATGAACGGATGTATAATTCATGGGGGGTGAATTTGAATGAAGGGGTGCTTTCACCCTCAAATGGTTTTGATATCCTCTTTTTTTGCCTTGTCAACACGATCATCTGTAAAGAGCAGGGCAAAGAGAATGGAGACCAGGAGTGCGAATATTGCCGGTACCCACCAGATGCTGGTCCAGTTTTTCACACCTGAGGATGTCAGGTAATCGACAATCTGGCCTGATATTACCGATCCCAGTCCAATACCGACGCCATAGGTTACCAGCGAGATAAATCCCTGCGCCTGCGCCCGGATTTCTGTTCCCGCTTTTTTGTCGACATAGATCATGCCGGTAACAAAGAAAAAATCGTAACAGATGCCGTGCAGCAAAATACCGAGATAGAGCATCCAGATCGATGCGCCGAGGTTACCGTGAGCAAACAGGATATAGCGCAGCACCCAGCTCAACATACCTACGAGCAGCATTCTTTTAACACCCAGGCGTACAAAAAACCAGGGCATCAGCAACATAAAGATGACTTCCGACATTTGTCCCATGCTCTGCTTTCCGGCCGTTCCTTTCATTCCAAGCTCGTTGAGAAACATGTTGGTAAAATTGTAATAAAAGGCGAGCGGAATACAGATCATCAGCGATGCGAGCACGAATACCAAAAAGTTTTTGTTTTTTAAAAGCCGGAGTGCTTTGACGCCCAGGACATCTCCGATGGTGATATCCTGTCCGATGTTTTTCGGAGGGGTATCCGGCAATGAAAAGCAGTATATGCCGAGGATCAGGGAGGCTATGGCCCCCATTTTTAATGGAATTGCGGTGGCTTCGACATTGGTGTAATATCTGGCCAGAACCAGGCTGATGGCCAGCCCGGCAATGATCCAGCCGAGGGTTCCCCAGACGCGCACGCGCGGAAACTGGGCGTCCGGATTTTCCATTTGTTGGAAGGATACTGTATTTGCCAGGGCAATGGTCGGCATGTAGAGGACGTTATAAATCAATAGTCCGAAAATGAGTGATCCGGCGGTAACAATATCGGCAACAAAAAAAAGCACCACGCCACCGAGCAAATGCAAAACTGCCATCACTTTTTGTGATGAAAAGTAGCGGTCAGCAATCATACCGACAAAAAAGGGTGAGATGATGGCCGCAATGTTGTTCATGAGATAGGTGTAACCGACCATGGCACCGCTAAAGTTGAGTGAATTGAGATATGTGCCCAGGGTGACGAACCAGGACCCCCAGATAAAAAACTCGAGGAACATCATGACGCTGAGTTGCGTATAGATTTTGCTTTTCACGATCGCCTCCTTTTTTAACAGAATTCTCTTTTTCCATCAAGGCGGAGATGATGAGGTCTGAATCATTCCTGCCCGCACACATGATATTATTGTTTGAATATAGAAAATCACTCTAAATAAATAAAGTTTTTATTTTATCATTTCAGCTTTATCCAAGGATTTGTGTTGTAATAAGCAAGCCCGAAGTGAGACCCAATTGAAGCCTTTTAACCCGGGAGGGATGAACGTGGAAAACAAAAAGAAAAAACTCACCTCCCGACTCTTCTTTCAGGAGGTGAGTGAAGAGTCTTTCGTTAGCCTGTTGCTTTTACCGGTATGATGGTCTAGCGAACGCCGAAAAATATGGTGATTACGATATGGGATAATTGACGGTTTGCATTGCCCTGATACTGCGACATGGCGAAGAAATTTTGGTTGTTTTCCAGGAGAATCAGACCGCTGGTTTCGGGTATTGTGTCTCCGGGTCCGTTGTCTCCGATTTGCTTTTCAAGCGCTAATGCCGAATTCGCAATATAATACGTTCCCCATTCCTCCGTAGCAGGAATGACGCCGCCTACTCGCATTTGAAGCAGTCTTATTTCAGGATCGCCGCTGATGCCGGAAAGCGCTGGTCTGGCGATAATACCAATTGCGTCGCTTGAACCATATTGAGAGGTGGCGACAGTATATTCAGCACCTTCGCTAGCCAGCGACCAGCCTTGTCCCGAACTCGGTGCCGCCCATCCTTCGGCATTTCCCTGTTTATACCAAACCTCATTAACTGTTTCTCCGCTAAAAAGAACAGAAATGCTTTGCATGCCGCCGATGGCGAATTCATAGATATTCTTCGGAATATCGACATAGTTTCCACTCGTTGCACCACCGTTATTGATGGTCAATCTTCCGGATTCTACCTCATAGGACAATCGTTGCCGTTCGTTGTTTGGATTCGCATCGGCGTCGTCCACGTTATCCGTATCCCAGCCGGCCAATCCCAGTGCATTCGATTTTAACACCAAACCGTCTCCGGCACCGTCTAGTATGGTGAGGGTATTGGTGGTCAATTTACCGCTTTTGGTCGCAGAACCGACAACCATGTTTGCATTGTTGTCGATTTGCATCACCACATTACCTGCCTCATCCTTGATAATTAGTTGTGCCGTGGTGAGGGTATATGTGACCAGCAAAACAAGAAAAGTCGTTCCGATTCGTTTCATTTTATCCTCCCTTTGTAATGGCCTTTTTTTTACAATATAATGGGACAACTGTCATGATTTTGTTACAATATTCCACCGGCACAATATTTTTGACGGGCCAAGTCGTTAAAATACATTATAAAATATACAGCAAAATGTCGGTGCTTGCACTTTGTGTAAAAGTAGCAATAAAGATGCCATTTTTTTAATTTTCCTTTTATAAATTCCGCCTGTTCGCTTTTTTACATTGCTTTTTTTCTCTTGTATGGTTACTATAAATCATAATGAAAGCGGAAAAAGAGAATCGATGAGCGTGAGAAAGGAGAATGAAATGAGACGAAAACCGATTTTGCTGCAATGGTCACTGTTATTGTTGGGGGGAATTTTTGTGACCCATTGCGCACAGGATGATCAGGGGCCGGATCCCAAAGCGACCGAGGTTTGGCAACCCGAACCGGTTGTGGTTATACCGGGAAAACTCACCGCACCGCCCTCCGATGCCATTATCCTGTTCGATGGCAAGGATTTCTCTCACTGGCAGCATAAAGATGGCGAGCCGGTCAAATGGGAGTTGAAAGATGGTGCCATGACGGTGGTAGACGAGACAGGCTCTATCTATACCCGGCAGGGATTCGGAGATTGCCAGTTGCATGTAGAGTGGCGTACACCGGCAAATATTTCAGGAAACGGACAGGGTCGCGGAAATAGCGGCATCTTTCTGCAAAACCGTTATGAATTGCAGGTTCTCGATTCTTATGAAAACCGCACCTATTCCAACGGCCAGGCAGGAAGTATTTACAAACAATATATCCCTTTGGTCAATGCATGCCGAAAACCCGGAGAATGGCAAACTTTTGATATTATCTATACGGCGCCCCGCTTTGATGCCGGTGGCAAGGTTGTTTCTCCGGCGGTTATGACCGTGTTGCATAACGGTGTATTGATTCAAAACCATTCAGAGCTCAGGGGTTCCACTGTTTATAAGGGAGAGCCCGAATATAAACCTCACAGCGACCGGGAACCCTTGATGCTACAGGATCACGGCGATCCGGTAAGCTATCGCAATATCTGGATCCGGGAACTCTGATACAGCCGGGTCGGAGCAAATGAATTTATCCAAAAACAATAAAAATTGCTTTTGCGCAGAGAATCGTCTCTATGATTAACCTTATAAAGAGAAAACCGTCATTTGATTTTAATCCCGAAATCCGCATGTTGCTGGCATCAGCACATAGCCGATTGAGCGATAAACAACGTCAAAGCATATCTTCGCTACTCAATAACCGGATTGATTGGCAGACTCTGGTTCAGCTGGCACAACATCAGGGTATTTTCCCGCTTTTTTACAAAAATATCAATTCCATAGATTCTTCTGTGTGGCCCCAATCGGGGGTCAGGGATCTCAGATTGCGATTCTATACTTACGTCTATACCTCGACCGTTTTACTCAAAGAGCATCTGGAGTTGATTCAGCTCCTGCAGAAAGCATCCCTGAGAGCGATCCCCTATAAAGGCCCTGTTTTCACACGGCAATTTTACGGCGATCCGGTTTACCGGCAGTATTGCGATCTGGATATTTTGGTATGTAAGGATGATTTTTTAGAGGCTCATCAAGTTTTGCTGGAGTATGGTTTTACGTTGATGAAGAAACCGGACGAGGAACTCGCTCACAGTTTTAAATATGATGTTCACTGGTCATACTATCATGGCGAAAAAAAGTACCGGGTTGAATTGCACTGGGATTTGGTAAAACAAAAACGCCTGAAACACGCTTTTCACCTTGAAGAGCACTGGGATAATCTTCAGCAGGTTGAAATAGACGGAATCAAGTTTAAAAATTTTGATCTTTCTCATCTGCTTCTGTTCAGTTGTATGCACAGCGCCAAGCACTCTTTTGCGTCGTTAAAATGGATTTGCGACATCTCGGAGATGGTTAAGGACATCGAATCACAGCAATGGTCGCATTTGATCGGGTTATCGAAGCGCTATCATATTTACCGAATTTTGCAGACCGGTTTGGCTCTCGCTTTTGATCTGTTACAGGCTGAGGTGCCGTATCCGGTGATGGAAAAATGCCGTACGCGACCGGTATATATACTCGAAAAAATGGCATTTTCCAATATTTTTACCCACTCTTCACAACGATTGGCTCTGAGCGACAATCTGTTGAATTATCTCTTTATCATTATTTCACGGGAGCGATTCGGCGACAAGCTTATTGCGGAATTTTTCCTGCCAAACGAACGCGATCGAAAATGTATCCCGTTGCCCGCAGCGTTGCATTTTCTCTATTTTTTCGTGCGAATATTCCGTCTTTCGCGGGTGTACCTGAAATATCTGTTTTCGTTGCTTTATAAACGGTCAACGTCCGGAACCACCGGTTCCGGACGTTGACAAGGTTGGTCGTGATGATGTATCGAGTCGGTTCGGGGATCATGAAAGAACGCGTATACGGAGAATCAGCAACAACCTTTGAAATTGAGCTTGGGGTGAAAAGCTAACGCGTTTTTATTCCTAAAATTCGACCTCTTCCATATTTGCCTTTTCTTTAAGGCTGTCGATATACGCCTGGTAAGCCTCTTTTTCCTTGGCTTGTTTGAGCTGCGCCTGCAGCTGGGTTCGCACTTCTTCCAAAGGTCGATCCTCTTTTTCGCGATCAATGACTTTGATGATATGATAGCCATATTGGGTTTCTACAAGATCGCTAATCGATCCAATCGGAAGATTAAAGGCGGCTTCTTCGAAAGCTTTAACCATGCGTCCGCGACCAAAATTTTCATACAGGCCGCCCTTTTCTTTAGAACCGGGATCATCTGAATATTTTTTGGCCAGTTCGGCAAAGTCAGCACCTTCCCGTGCTTTTTCGAGTACCTCTTGTGCCTGGTCCTCGATTGCCTGTTGGGCGGAATCGCTTTTGCCCGTGGTATTGAAAAGAATGTGGCGAACGGTAGCGGTTTTGTCTGCCTCGTATGCTTCTTGTATATCCGCTTCTGTGATCTCTGTTTTTTCGTCCAGCTTTGACTCCAGAAATTGATTGATGATCAATCCCCTGCGGATATCGTTGCGGACAAAGTCCTCATTCAGTCCATTCTGATTTAACCACTGTTGAAAACCATTTTCCTCTCCGCCACGGTTGAACTGCATCTGAATAACGCTGTCAACCTCCGCCTGGGTGACGGTAAAGCCTGCTTTTTCGGCTTGAGCCATAATCAATTTTCGTTCCGCCAGTAAAGTTGCATTTTGTCCGATGATCTGTTCCAGACGGCCGGCATCGAGATTTTCAAACTGATTAATGCGATTTCCCATGGACGAAAAGATTGCCTGTATAACTTCACCCGTGGAGATGGTAAAATTATCTGCTTTGATGAGTGGATTATTCTCGTCCGGATCCAGATAGGGTAATTTTTCCGATAATTGCCGGGCAAAAGAATAAACCGGTGTATCCGGCGTTAATGTAACACCTGATTTATCCTGACCACCGCATGCAAATAAGAGTCCGATAATAACAATGAATAGTGATTTGCGTAACATAAATATCCTCCTTAAATTTCTGCAAGATAGCAAAAAAAAATATAAAATGCCAGTAAGAAATATTATTATTGCTATTTTGCGTTACATTTTTACTTTTAGTTTATAACGCTATCCCCTTTTCGGATAAATGAAGCGTCAACGAGGACATCCATATTACACAGATGTGCTCAAGTCATAACGGACAACGACTCTTTTTTTTTTTTCAATCGCTGCAAGAATCAAATGATCTGATATCACAATGTTTTCAGCGAGCGTTTTCGCGTCAGGGGCGGCATTGCCCGAAAGGATATTCGAGGCCGTTATCCGGATGGCGCTGAATACAATAGCACCGGTTTTTATTTGCGCGATGAATATCCCCTGAATCCGCAATGGGCTATGATTGCCGGCGGACGTTACAGCCTTTACCGTACCCGGTTCGGATTGCAGATTGCGCAACTTTAAATTCAGGATCATGTAGAGCTGTGATCAAAAAGGGTATAGCTTGTCTGATATTATATTTGTAAACAGCCTGTACTGCCATAGCTCTGACATCAATATCGGGATCTTCAATTAATTTAATCAGGGCTGGTGTAGCTTTTTTTCCCATAGCCACCAATTGGCTAAAGGGTTCGAGGGTCCGATAGCGTCGTGGTTTCGGTTTGCGGATCTCCGTAACCAAAGAGTCTGCTTTTTGCTGCGAATAGGGGTTATTGATCAGAGTGGCCTCCTCATTGGCAGGCTAAGTCTACCCAAAACAACGATAATCCCATAAAAATAATGGCATAGAGCGCGACCACCACTCCGGCCTGTTTTTTTGTTTCGGGATGCTGTTTGCGAATAACCAGTCTCATGGGGGCGCTAATGATTTTATTTAGCAAAGCCGGAAGCGGGACAAGAAAAGGGGTACGGTTTCTGTATACTCTACAAGTTTTACCGGCTTTTTTCTGCATTTTTATCTCTTCCAGCAAGCAGATGCCGATGATCACCAGAGTGGATAGTAGCCAGGGTAGGGTGCCGTTCCATCCCCAGCTTCTCTTCATCTGATTTAGCGAGGGACCATAGAGCATAAGCCCATAGCTCCAGATAATCCAACCCAGATACTGGGGATGTCTGGAGTACCTGTATATCCAACTGGTGGCGACGTTTGTTTTACTGTAGCGTGTCTGGAACCAGGTGAATACTCCCAGAATAAATATAAAGGCTCCAATCAACATGAACGCATAGACGATAAAATCATGAGCATACCAGTTGAAGAGCCCCAAAAGCCATATCAAAATCCAGTAGGGAACCAGCACGACCTTGCCGAGGTCCACCAGCGCCAGTGAGATATCCAGAAAAGGGAAAAGGATGACATTAAAGAGTCCCAAACCGGCGAGGTAAAACATGCTATGAGCAAAAGTGGCGAAAACGGGAAGAAAGAGGCCCACACTCCCCGCCAATGCCCAGCCGGTTTTATGCGTCGCGAATCCAAGAATAATAAAGAAAAGGATGACGCCGAGACAGATAAAACCGATCAGGCTGATCGCATAGGCGTCAAAGAACAGCTCATGACGCACGGCGTCATAGGCGGGATCCGAGTGCGGCGTTTCTATATTTGTCTGCAACCATTGGTCGGCCAATCTGGGCAATTCGGTAAAGGCAAACATAAGCCCGGTCGAAAAAATAACCGCCAGCAAAAAGAGTCCGGAAAGCCGAAAGATTTTATTTTGCATGACCCTGCTCTTTATGTTTGGTTAAATGATGATGATTGTAGTTGTGTTTAGAACTAAACTTAATTTGGCTGTATGACATGGCTCCTGGTGTGCAGCAATCTAGTCGCGAGTGCTTTGTGTTACTTTATCCCGGTACGAAACGGATTTTTTATCTCCGTCTTTTATCAACATGTCATACAAAGCAATGGTCATAGCCGGATAGCACTTGTCAATTCAGATTTTATATACGTTTCCGGTAACAGATTTGTTTACTTTTATTTTGCACAGCAGAAATAATTTTGTTATTTTATTAATAATCTGCAACGAAACAGAACAGTTAAAAACAGCATGCTCACGAGTCTGGGAGAAGAACATGTCTTTTCGAAAAATTTCAATAAGCGACTGGATGGTAAAGCCGCATGATTTGTGGAATAATCAATGGTTATTGCTGACATCAGGGAATTATGCCGGGCGGCATTTCAATACCATGACGGTTGCCTGGGGCAGCTTTGGCACCATGTGGAAAAAACCGTTTGCACAGATCGTGGTACGGCCGAGTCGTTATACCTGGGAATTTACCGAGAAATATGACACTTTTACCCTTTGTGCTTTTTCTGAACGATACCGGCCTGCATTGCAGCTATTGGGTAGCAAATCCGGTCGCGACAGCGACAAAATCGCCGAATCCGGGCTGACTCCCATCGCGTCCGATAAGGTGGACGCACCGGGCTTTGACGAGGCGGAGCTGATCGTCGAGTGCCGAAAAATATATTACGACGATTTTAAACCGCAGAATTTCACCAGCGATGATATCGAAAAGCAATATCCGCTGAAGGATTATCACCGTGTCTATTTTGGTGAAATCGAGACGATCAGGAAAAAAGAGGGGAGCTGATAATGGTGGAGATATATTTTTAATGTCTCTTGCGGATTGGAACATCAGGGCAGCGACGAGATTTTTTTCACAGCGCTTTTCCCTCGCCCGTTTATCACGGCTTCCTTTGCTGGGTAGAGTAATCGATTATCTCTTTTTTCGCGGTGATCGCATCTATTATCTTCCCCGTGTTCAAACCATTAGCATCGGTGAAAAGCTCGAAAAACCGGAAAATATTGTCTTACCCGGCCGGATTATAGAACAGTTTATCCGTCAGACACCGTATCGTTTTATTATGAATTTTTGTATTTGCCGGAAGGCGAGCCAGTGTACGGATTATCCCATAGAATTCGGTTGTCTGTTTCTCGGTGAAGCGGTTCTTCGCATCGATGCTTCTCTGGGTCGTCTGGTTTCTCAGGAGGAAGCGCTGGAGTATGTACAAACGTGTCAGCAGGCCGGGCTGGTTCATCTGATCGGGAAAAATCGTCTGGATACGGTATGGCTTGACATCGGTCCCGGAGACAAGTTGCTGACAATTTGTAATTGCTGTCCGTGTTGTTGTTTGTGGAAAATGATACCCGATTTGGCACCGCACATACAATCCAAAATCACCAAAGCGCCGGGAGTACATGTAGAGGTGCTCGCAACATGTAACGGTTGCGGCCGCTGTTTGCAGCAGATTTGTTTTGTCAATGCCATCAGAATGGTAAACGGCAAAGCCGTCATCAGCGACCGGTGCCGCGGTTGCGGGCGTTGTGTAGAAGTTTGTCCGCAAAAAGCCATTATCCTGAGAATGGACAATGTTTCAGGTTTTGGTCAAGTTGAGGCAGAAATTAAAAGGGTGATAAAACTGTAGCTGGTGGGTCCTTCAAGTTATCGCTATAATTTAGATAAAGGTTTTCACAATTTCGTCCTGAATACTCTTGAGCTCAGAGTAGGCGGAATTGATTTCGCTGATTTTTTCCTGCAATTTTTTCATCAATTTTTGTTTTTCAAGGCCATTTCTGAGGATGATGAGCAGATCATCATTATCCCAGGGTTTCTCTATATACTGGAACAGGCCCACTTCATTAATGGCTTTGATGGCATTCTCTTTATCCGCGTACCCTGTTAGAATGATGCGGGGTATTTCCGGCTTGCAGTCCCGTACTTTGGCCAGGAACGTAATACCGTCCATTTCCGGCATTAAATAGTCGGAGATCACCAAATCGACATTGTTTTTTTTGATATAGTCAAGCGCTTTTTTGGCGGATAGAAAGGTATGAACGTTATAATCGGTCTCCAGATTCAGAAAAGAACTGAGGCTGGTTAATACCATTTCTTCGTCATCAACGATAACAATATCCGAAGGTGATTGTTCACCTGACATGAAGCACTCCTGAATTAAGCTCAACAGGACATTATTTTATAAAGATAATAAACTTTTTTATCAAGCTCAAGAGAGAAATTTTAATGCGAGCCTGCAGACATGCAAATCAGGTTGATTCAACATCAACTCTGACTTTGTTCAGCAGGCTGCGCAGGCGTTTGGAAAGGGTTTTTAAAACACCCTGGGTGATTTTGGTATGGTCTGCCAGAAGATCATAGAATTCTTCACGGTCGATTTTTAACAGACGGCATTCTTCCAGTGTTGTCGCACTGACCACGCGAGGTTCATCATCAAACAAAGCCCAGGTACCGAAAAAGTCCTTTGGTTTGGCGGTCATGACCTCTCTTTCTTTTTGATGCAGCTTTACTGATCCTTCGATAACCAGATACATGGAATCGGCTTTTTCTTCTTCTTTATAGAGCACCGTATTCGCTTTGGCTTCAATCTCTTCTGTTATCGCTGCGATAAAGGCGAGGTCTTCGGTTGCGGTGTTTTCAAAAATATCAATATCCTGTAAGAAGAGTACTTTTTCGATGGATGTTAGCATGATTTTTTCCTCTTGAAACAATCCGGCTGTTCATTTTTTAATTTTATTCACAGCAAACCGCGCGGTTTCCTGCACGATGGGATCCGGGTCGAATGTCAGCTCCCTGATAATCCATTCCGGCTCACTGGTCAGCGATTCCGCCATGAGGTAGAGGACGCAGGCTTTGAGCCAGTTGTCATCGGACTGTAGAATCCGTTTAAAGGCTTCAAATTCAAATGATTGATGCAGATTCCGGTTGATTTTTTCATCAATTTTTTCCAATGTCGGGAATCTGTCGACAATAGGTATAATATGCTTTTTGAGATCCGGGTCGAGGATATTTTCCAAAAATTCAATCGCATTGGCACCAATGTGGCTCTGGCTGCTGATGATGGCCTGATAAGCATTATGCATATCTTTGGCGGGATAAACAAGAGCCAAAAGGCGGAAAATTCGCTCCAGATTATCTTCCAGGCGTTCTTCGAGGGCACGGTTGAGCAGATATCTGGCCTGCCTGACGTTCTTATCGCCTATATCGCGATTTTCGTATGTACCGATAATGCGGTCCTGAAGTCTCAGCAGGGTGAGCGTATTCAGGTAGCGGTCAGTTTCCAGGAGAATTCTCTTTTTCACTCGTGAAGCATCAAAGCGCAGGATGGGAAAATTGATGCGCAATCGGTTAAGCGCCCGAATGATTTCATAGCGTATTCTCAGGTCATTCAAATCGAGGTATGTAAATAACGTGTTAACAGAGGTCTGGGTACCGATAAGGGCCAAAACTTTTGGAATCTCCTGCCGGATGCGGGGGTCTTTATCGCTCTCTTTTAAACAGTTTTCGAGTTGGTCGATAATGGTTTCACCATATGCTGCCAATGCGTGTCGGGCATAACGCCTTACTCTTTTGGTGTTGAGATGATTGATCAATAGTTTGATAAAAACAGGATTCCGGGTCTGGCCGGCGGCAATGATGGCTGCCCGTAGTACCGTGGTGTTTTGATCTCTGAGCAGGTTTCTCAAAAACGGGTACAACTCTTCATCACGGGCAATACCGATGACCTGAGCAACGCGGGCGCGAAATCTTGGTTCGTTGATGCTGTTGCTATCGGTCTCTATGTAGGCGTCGAAAATTTCCTTGAATTTTCCTGTTTTTCTGAATTCTTTGTCATCCCGGTTTTCCATTGCCGCACACATGAGAGCAGCAGTGCGGATAGAGATCTCTTTATATTCAAAGTAGGTTTTAAGAGATTCCGGATCGGGTTGTTGATGATAAAGGTAGCGCATCGCTGCGACCTGAATGTCGAAATTATTATGAAACAACAATTTTTTAACAGAGGGTGAAAAATCCTCCGAACTATAGTTTTTAATCAGCTGTAACACCTGTAATTTGATTTCATCAGACGGATGCGAGAGCAACTTTCGCAAATAGGGAATAAATTTATCATATTGGATATTCTCTATCAATTGCAATACGTAGAGTATTTTGCGCTCATTGCCCGTTTCCAGCAATTTGACCAGGCTGTTATAGACGGATGCATCTTTAATATTTATCGTCTGTTCATCGAGGTCGATAGAGCGTTTTTCAAGAGCCAGCCGGAACGAGTTGATGTACTCTTTTTTCACCCGCACGATGAGATAAAACCAGAACACGATCATGGCGATAACAAAGAGACTGATTTGCTGCACACTCAATCCCAATGTGATCGTAAAAATCAGCAAAAGAACACCGCCCAATCCGGTTGCAAGGCTGTCCACGAATACATCTATAAAGGTTTTTCCCTGGTTTTTGATGTCCGGCGGAAGCGGGACAACCAGGAGTTCGAGTGCGGCTTTATTGATTGACTGTTTAAAACTGCCATCGCTGACTTTGACCAGGATGGCGGACCACAATGCCGGTTGAAACAAGATCGCGATCGCTCCCGCTAAAATACCTACCGGCAGGAAGAAGAGGGAAGTGGTGATACCGAAACGGCTCAAAATGCGGGCGGTTAGAAAGAGTTGGATAAAAAGCGAGAGAATACTGAGATTGGAGAGCCAGAATCCAAAAAAAGCGGTAAGCTTGTCCTCATCTTTGATGATATTACTGGCAACGGCGCTGAACTGGAAATCAACAATATTGGCCACCAATACGCCGGTTCCCACCAGAGCAGCGAGAAAGAGAAAGTGTTTGGATTGAAACAAGCGTTTATAAGGATTATCTTCTCTGACCTTACGGGACAGACGCAGTTGTTGTCTGATGCGTTCGGAATAATTTTGTTTGCCGCAGAGCTGCCAGATATGTGCTGCAATCAGAGCGCAGAGGCTTAGAAACAAGATGCAAAATAATATTAAATTATGTGTGCCCACAACCGGTGCAAGAAATTTGGTCAGGTAACCGCCAAAAATACCACCGGAAATTCCTCCAGCCCCAATAAGGCCAAAAAGGCGTTTGGCTTCACGGGCGTTGAAAACATAATTGGCCAGCAACCAGAATTGTGAGGTGGTAATGACCCCGAAAATAGCCACCCATACATAAAGCGCATAATAAAACCAGTCCTGTTGGTATTTCAGATACAAAAAATAGCGGAAAAAGAAAAGCAATACGATGGAGGCGAAAAAGGTGCTGATGATAAGCTGATCAAGCCGAATCGATTTCGATAGTCTGGAATAGATATTGGACACCAGGGCCGCTACAATGGCAACGAGAATAAAAGCCACCGGCAATTGTTCTATGCCGATATGAGTCAGGAACAGAGAATTCCGTACCGGTTTGACGATAAGCAGCGAGCAAATAACCAAAAAAATATAGCTGAACATCAGTGCTGCACGCCGGTCTTCACCTTCTCTGATATCAAATAGTTCTCTGAATAGATTTTTCATATAGGTTTATCGACCTTGACCAGGTTTTTGTTCATTTTCCCGATGATGAATGAAATTAGCAGCAATACGAATACCAATATCGTATTCACCAGGGCGAATTCTTTGATGCCAAAAGTCAGTATAGCAGTACCGACATATACCAACACGGCCGAGAGCACGTCACCTGCCCTGACAAAGAAGGTATCGATTGCCTGTTTGGCTTTGTATTTTTCTTCTCTTGTGGTCGGCAGAAACAGAATATTTCGCACGGTGTTTTGAAGCGAATAGTCTGTTGCGTTTTCTGCTGTTTTAATCCAACGAATGATCGCCAAAACGGGAACGATCGCAATAAAGATATAGCCACCCAGAGCAATTATGGGTAAAATAAGAATCGCAATGCGAATTCCCAAATATTTTATGATGCGGGAAACCAGAAATAGTTGCAGTAGAATTGCGGTCCAGTTGACAATATTAAAAAAGACCGCATAAAAACGACCGATATATTCACCCACTGTTAGTCCCCCGGCTGTGCCCATCGAGACCGCCTCTTTTGCGGTTTCGGTTACAATACGGCCGAGAATATATTCCCCTGTGGTGTTTACCCAATTAATAAACAGCATAAGCAAGGCGATCAGCAGAAGATATTTATGCTTGAGGACGAGGCGAAAGGCTCCGCTTTTATCCAGCGGTTTTGAGAATTTCTCGACTTGCTCGTGATTTGTCATCAGCAACTGCTGTTTTTGTCGCGCATCGACAATATTGGTAATGAACAGACTGACGATTAACAGGGCACCGGCCAGGAGCAACAATTGATATACACCCAGAGGTTCTATGAGAAGAGTGGTGATTCCGCTGCCCATGGCCGCACCCAGCGATGCACCAAAGGCGACAATGACAAAGAGGCGTTTTCCCGCTTCCGGAGTGTAGAGGTCATTGGCGAACGACCAAAATTGTGCAATAACGGATATATTGAAGATACCCACCCATAAATAAAAAATAATATCCAGAGGGATATTCAGCGTCAGCGCTGATGAATTGTTAATCAGGGCGAGGAAATAAAAACCGCCCAGACAGAGGGCAAAGAAGGTGGTGACCACATTAATCAGCCGCTTTCTGGGAAATGTACCGGCCAGCAAGGCATAGAGGGGAACGTATCCCAGCAATAGAATCGCCTGTCCGGCGGCGGCATAGCTCTTCACTTCGGCTCCGCTTCCCGACAGAATCAATGCTTCCCGAACCGGTTTGATGATATAGTAGGCAGTCAGGATAATAAAAAGATTAAAGAAAAGCAGTAATGCGTTTATCCCCTCCCCGGCGCGCACATCGGTGAAAATATTTAAAAATTTATCGAGAATACTCTTGTTCTTTTTCATTCTTGCTCCGATATAGGTGAATGAAAAACTTGTTTGTTTTTCAGTACAATTTTATCAACAGGATATACGGATGAATCGTCATCAATAGCGTAAACGTCTACAGTCAGGTTGGTATTTCCGACCTTAACGATACAGTAATGATATTTTTTTTCCTGTTTCATAACGCGTACATGAATATTATCGGCTTTGTATCTTTTACATGCCGATGCTATTTTTTGCTCGCCGGGTAAATCTCGTAGTGGTACTCCCCCTGCCGAGGCAATGATCTGGTGCAGAGTGTCTTTGCTATTGCCGGTACGAATCAGGTTATGGGCGTAGTAATGTTCGTGACCGCTGAAAACAATATCAACATCATGGTTGTCGAATAATCTGAGCAGAGCCAGGCGTTTTTGTCGCAGTGATTGTCCGTAGGCTTTGTTATACCAGTTTGAATGATGCTTGCCGAAAGAGGCTAGGGGGTGATGCATAAAAATAATTTTGAAGGTATGATGGCTAGAGAGCTGCTTTTGCAACCAGGCCGGTGTGTCGGGATTATTGCTGATAAACCACTGTTTGAAAAGTGCATTTTGTTTTTCCGTATCAAACAAGCCGTCCTGGTCCAGAATAAAGTTGGAATTGACCACGATCAAGCGCAAGCCGGGAAAGTCAAGGGTATAAAATCCTGGTTGATCGAACAGTGTACGATGATTCGGTTTTCCGTAAACCGTATCGTTTGTGACTTCATGATTTCCCAGAACCGTAAAATAGGGGAGTGTGGAGAGCAGAGAGGTTTCGATATGATTAAGCGTTAAAAACGGCTGCCAGTGAGATGGATAACGACCGTCAGCAACTTTATCTCCGAGTTGCATGATAAAATCCAGGTCATTATCTCGATGATATTGCAGAATGGCATCGCGAACCCGGCGCTGCTGTTCGATGCCATAATCGGGTTGATAGCGAAGAAAATTAATTGTTCCGATAAAGCCGTTGGATAACCAGTATAGCTCATAAAACGGAAAGCATAGCATTTTCCAGGTTAGCCAATTTTTACTCCAGATAAATTTTTCCGCCAGTCGCCAGCCGGTTTGGGTGTCGCCGTAAACGAGAAAAACCGGGTTTTGGTTATGGTCGATGGTGGCTGAAAGATCGGGTATGTCGTAGATTTTATCGGATTTTTCACTGATCAGACCGCGCTGGGCGCAACCGGAGAAAAAAAGCAAAAAAATGAACGTCAGAAGAATTTTTAAAGGGTTGCCTCTTTTGATGATGATCCTCTCGCTCTCCAGGATTAACTTGTATTATTTCAGTGTTACCTTGTCATTATGGTTTTATATGTTTTTAAACAATCCTTTTTCATAAAAAATTCAGGATTTTTCAACCGATTCGGTTAATCCTGAATTGAAAAATAATTGCAGAAATCAAATTTCCGATCATTACTGTATCCATTCCGAACCGAACCACTTTGTTCACCGGGAAGGTGATGCAGAGCTGTATTGCCCGGCTTGAAACCGGTATTGAGCGGATGAGCTATTCGCCATAAAGAGCGATTGGATCAATTTATTTTATTCATTACCGCTATGCAAGTAAAATTTTATCCGTGATTTTCACACAGGGTTATCGTGAACCACGCCGATGAGCTTTATGGTGCCATTTTTTTGACGTGAAAAATGAAAACGAGTTACCGGTGGCCGGGTTTTGGTCAGTTTATTGATTTCCAGCCTGAGATACCCTTTGGCTTTATCGATGAGGGTGCAGAATGCCGCAATCTTTACCACCGACTCGTCACAACCCAGCGTTGTAGCCGGATGAACTTGCCGGTTCCTCTGATCATAAAATTTTATTCTGTAATACTCTGTTTTTTTTTCTGTAAAAAGACCTCGGCAGATATCTTTTAGATAGAGGGTATCCTCTTTCATATCGATATATTCGAGAGGGGTGACCTGGTTGAAATGGTATTGCAACAATTTTTTCCGACGTTCAACAAGAGTGCGGATCATATAATCCCGCGCTTTACTGTTTATATAACCGGCAGCCCGAACCAGCGCAGAGATGTGGGCCTCCGTCAATCCGGCCAGAATTTTGACAGCCCAATAATTGTCTGCAGGTTGACTTTTGCGAATCGGCGCGTAGGGATAGATTTCTTTCCATTTTTCCGGGTTGAAAAGTGTCGATTCAAAAGGGCCCACGGATTTCCAAGGTGTTTTACTTTTCTTTTCCCATTCCTGGCGATAGAATCCCAGAGTTGCCAGATTGGTCAGGATATCCGCCAGGCTAAAAATGTGATGAAAACCAGCCCAGCCGCGATTTTTTCCTGATGCGATAACTCCAAATGCATCGCCAAAATCAATGAGATAATGTCTGATGTGCCCCTGGTCTGGTTTTCCCATATAGACATCCAGTGTATGATGGGGACCCATATCAGCCATATTGGTAAACGCAGCGAATACGCGCAACGCCCGCAACACCCGGCGGTCCTGGTGCGGGAACCAGTCATTGGGATCCTCTTTACGCACCCCCTGTTGTGCGGCCGGACCCAGGGGATAACCGCGCACAAAACGACTGGCAATGCATCGGTATTGTTTCTGGTTTGACGTTGTACTCGTATCGAGCAAATCCCGAATGTTTTTAATGTTATCTTTATTTGGGATATCAACTTTATAATCCCCGCGACTGAATTGAAAAATATGCTCTTCCGGTACAAAATAACCAAAGCTCCAAAAGAGGCGATTTACGATAAATGAGGTGGTTGTGAACATGGCATTTAAATCATGAGGAGCGAATTTAAGCAGATACTGAATACCGCGGCTATCGCGGACAACAAGCGATGAGTGACGCCGGTGATGTTTGATCGCGATTATGGTTATGGGTACCACCGGCAAACCAGTCTCGGCGGGACCGTTTACCAGCTCTGCAGGGGATATATTTTGATACCCCAATCTGGGACTGTACCAGCTCGATGCCGGTACATCGTCCAGGCGATTGACGTCTCTGGCGTTCTTGTCCGCCCGCAGGGACCGGACGCTGCGGGGATTTTTCGGTATTGGAATCGGTTTTTTGTCGTTCAGATGGTATACGGGGTCACCATCTGTAAACGTCGCCGGCGTCGGAGCGCAATTCCAAAGCAGTATCATTGCCGCCAGTAATACTGACAAAGTTGTTGTTGCACTTTTCAGCATTGTTACTCCCAGGCCGACCGGCTATTGACAACGGAATCCAGTCCGATCGTAAAGGTCAGGTGGAAACCTTCCGAGCCGGCAGCGATATACCCCCTTGCCAGCTCTTTGTTTTTCGCATGAATATCAGCGCCGAGTCCGATTGCCCAGGGAACCCGTGTCCAGGATAAATGCGACAGCTGGTCGCTGACCAGGAGATAATCGATGAACAAATGAGCACCGAGATAATAGGTTAGCGGCCAATGATATTCCAGTGAGGGAACAAAAGAATGATTGTCTGTACGCAACATATAAAGGCCTGAGACACCGCGAAAGACAGGTTGTTGCGGATATTCTGTAAAAGGTATGGCAGTCTGAAGAGAATTATTTTTTATCCGGTTATAGACCAACCGGGGGGTCAGCAATCGATCCGGATCAAGAATTGGAATATTCATCATGAAATCAAAACCGCAGCGGCTGAAAGTGCTTGAATCCTGTCCGATGCCTTTGGAGCGGCCATAATAGATTTCGAATTTGATTCCACTGGATAGATAGCGCTCCTGCCGGCGGCTATCCAGGCGAATACTGAGTTCATGATAAAACGGTTGCACCGGATGTTTGAATTCTTTCATTTTATCCAGGTTAAACAGGTTTCCTATCGCATTTTCGGACGTGGGTGCATTCCGCAGAGTGCGTTTTTGCAAAAGAGCGCTATAAGAGAGACTGAGATGTGAATGAAATCCAATACTGCTAACAAGCTGGATTTTCCTCCTTTTCTCTTTATAAATACCATAGTCTGCAGCAGCAGAGGGTAATATGGCGTTTCGTCGGTCGTTACGCGGCGTTACCCCTATTCCGTAAAATTTTCTGTCATCGTCATGTTCAAAGAGTCCGGATAAAGTGCAACGCCAGGTATAAGGCTGATTTTTGTAATGATATGAAATATTCCCGGCAAGTTTATACTTTTCCCGTCCGGCAAAATTCCAGTTGAAGGCCATATCAACCAGGTGCAGGGGGATGAAAAAATCAGCTCCAATCCTTGGCCGGTAATCGGAGGTGATATCGGCTACCGGATACCAGCGAAAGCTTTTGTTTTCGCTTTCTACAAATGAATTGATACGGGCCCTGATTTCCGGATCATTCACCAGGTGCATTCCAAAGGCTGTGGCGGAACGGACGCCATCGATAACCAGGCCGGGTAGAAACATTATCGCATTGTTCACCGACTTGAAGCCGGGTTTTGCCTGCCGCTCCAGTCCGCGGACATATTTGTAGGCGCTGTCGGGTGTATGCCGTTCGAAAGAAAACGAAGCTCTCGTCAGACTATCAACAACTGCCGGGGATGGAAGCGCATTTTCTGCTGCCGGCAGGTATGCGGATGAGAGTAAGAGGGCTATTGAGAAATTTATCAAGATTTTGCGCCAGTGGCAAAACACACATTTTTTCAATATCATTATTCAGTAACTTGCTGTATACGCTTGTCCAGATCCATAGGAATTACAACGGTAAAGGTTGTGCCTTTGCCCTTAACACTGTCAACCAGTATTTTCCCGCGGTGGTCCCTGATAATTTGATAACAGATCGATAACCCGAGGCCGGTACCAACACCAACTCCTTTTGTGGTGAATCCGGGATCAAATATTTTATCCAGGTGTTCGGGCGCGATACCAACACCATTGTCCCTGAAGGCGATATGAACATAGCCCTCTTTCGTATAGGTTTGGATGGTAATGCGTCCGCTCCCCTTGATTGCCTGTTTGGCGTTGATCAGAAGATTAAGAAATACCTGGTTTAAGCGGCCGGGATAGCAGGCGATTTTGGGAAGGGTGCCGAATTTTTTAACAACTTTGATATTGTGTTTAATCTCATGGTGTATGAGAACCAGGGTATCTTCTATGCCTTCATGAATATCCGCATCTTTGAGTTCGGCTTCATCGAGCCTCGCAAAGCTGCGCAGGCGCTTGACCATATTGATGACCCGGTCGGTTCCGGTGTGAATCACGCGGTTGGCGTCCTGGATAATTTTTAAGGTGGCCACCAGTTGACGGTCCTTGATAAATTCCTCTGTGAATTTTTCTTCCAAATGATTTCGCAGTTTGGCTACTGCGCGGATTAGGGTATTGTGCATGCTGTTGATAGCGCCGACAGGTGTATTGATTTCATGCGCAATTCCGGCAACCAGGTTTCCAAGGGACGCCATCTTTTCGCTCTGCACCAGCTGTGTTTGTGTGTCGCGAAGTTCGCGATTGGTCGCCTCTAAATCCCTGAGTACATTTTTGATTTCGGTTACATCGTGCGCGATACCGATAATTTCAATAATATGACCGTTTTCATCCAAAATTTTGGTCGAATGCGATACGAACCAACGCCAACTTCCGTCTTTATGTTTGATGCGGTATTCCAATTCGCGAATCCGGCCGCCGGCTTTGGCAGGTGAAAAAAGGTCTTTTTCCAGGTCGTCGGGATGTATCAGCTCTTCAAATGTCTTGCCGATAAAACTCTGGGGAGAGTACCCCGTATATTCTTCAAATTGAGGAGACAGATAAGAAAAAGTACCGTCCGGATTCATGGAATAAATAATATCGTGAGCATTTTCCACCAGCGAACGAAAACGCTTTTCGCTTACCTGCAAAGCGATTTCTGCGTTTCTTCTGGTTATGGCACCGGCGATCATTTCTGCAGCCGTTCTCAGAAGGCGAATATCTTCTTCTCCCCACTGACGTTCCTTGAGAATATCATCAAAGCCGATATATCCATACCACTCATTTTCGGTAAATATCGGTAATATAAGCATGGATTTGGCCTGATGTGATGAAAGCATTTTTTGCTCACGTTCGGGAAAATTGCGCACCGGACCGGAAATGGCCTTGCCGGAAGAGAGCAGACGGTGCCAGCGGATAAAATCCGGTTTGTATGAAAATCCGCTCAGATCCTTTTCGTCCGTATAGGGCTGAACGTCCTCGGCATCAGCCATGGCGGCCAGTTTCATTTTAAGGCTCCGCTTACCCTCTTTGAAATTTTCATAGATATAGACCCGGCTGACATCCGTGGAATCGAGCAGGGCCTGTAACGCATTTTCCAGCGCCATTCTGAGGTCATCGTATTTTAACAATGCCTGAGAGCAGGCAGCAAGTCCCTCTTCATAGCGCAGGCGGGTAGAGAGCGTTTTTTCCGCCTCGATGCGCTCGGTCATGTCAAAAAACATCCATACACTACCCAGTTTTTCATCCTGCTGTGTATCCAGAACCGGCAGGGAAAAGATAGACAAATAACGGGGAACCGGTTTACATAAGCGCAGGGTATGTTCATAAAAACTGTTTGCACTTTGCGCGCGCCCTTTGTTTCGGCCAAGCTCTTTTTCCAGTTCGTTAATCAGGGCAATAAAATGATTTGGATTCTCGAATTGGTCCTTGATATGACCGATAAATTGACGAAACGGTTTTTGTAAAACTTTATCGCGATCCAGGTCAAAATATTCTTTGATCTGACGATTGAGTGCAGTCACATTGCCGTTGAGATCGACCATAACGATCAGGTTCAGGGTCGTATCCAGTATGGCTTGCAACTCATCTTTGCTCTGCGAAAGACGCCGCAACAGCTTTTCCATCTCTATATTTTTTTCTTCCAGCTTTTCCTGGACGGCAAGCATATCGACATTTGCCCTTCCAAGATTATAGGTGGTTTTTTCAAGTTGCCTGGCTTTATCTCCAAGTTCTTTGTTGGCCCGTTTTAACGATTCGGTTCTACGGTTTACTTTGGCTTCCAGAGATTGGTAAGCAAGGATATTGTCGAGGGCCAGTCCCACCATTCTGGCAAACATTTCAAAACGGGCAATGTCCGAATCATCTCTCACGGCTCCACTTTTATAGAGCTCACCCTGTATAATTCCATTCAGATTTCCCTGAATAATAATCGGGGTGGCGATCAAAAATCCGGCACGGCTTTTGGTGGATGGCCCTGTTGCCGGTGGCAGCTTTTCTTTAACGATTGTTTGGGGTTGTTTGATAATTTTTTTCAGATGCGGCAGATGTTTCAGCGGATCCCGGGAAAGGGCTTTACTATCGGATTTTAGTGTCTCTGCAGGCGCGGTTTTTAGATTCCAGGATTCAAGTTTGAGTTTGTTTTCCTCATAGACAAAACAGAGAGCGCGGTCGTATTCGAATTTATGGACGAGAATTTGCGGTACATATTGATAAAGGGTTTTGGTGTCATAAATGCCGGTAAACTGGTTTGCAACCTCATTTAAGGTCAACAGTTGACGGTTTGAATATTTCAGGCGTTCAGTGCGCGCCTGAACCCGGCTTTCCAGTTCTCCGGCATGTTGTTCCCGGATCGACAGGAGGTCATTTTCTTTGTTGATGATTTGTTTTTTTAGCGAGCGCGATTCAATCGCATTTTCAAGTGTTACCTCGATTTCATCAATTTCGAACGGCTTGAGAATGAAATGATATGCGCCCTGTTTCATCGCCTCAACCGCCCTTGAAATTGAACCGTGGGATGTCAGGATGATGACCGGCACATCCTCATCGATGTTTTTGATTTTTCTGAGCACCTCCATACCATTCATGCCGGGCATATTGAGATCGCAAAAGACGACATCGATATCACGATTTTTTAAGCGCTCTATTCCTTTTTCCCCTGTTTTTGCAGTGTGTACCACATAACCTTTTTGACGGAGTAAATTCGAAAATTTTGCTCTCAGTTGTTGCTCGTCATCTATATATAATACTCTTGTTTGGGCCATAACGTCTACCTGCACCTGAGGTGTTTTTGTTATTATTCTCTTTTTAACATAAGAGTTTCCATCTTTTTTTTCAATGTTTTAATTTCGGCCGGCTTGAATAAAAGGTAGAATCCGAGGATGTACAGCCAAGAAAAATCCTTGTATATTCGATCTTGTTTTATTACAATTTGCAAAAGGAAAAAATCATGCTTGAAAAAATTGACCTCACTCAAAGCCTGTCCAAAGCCGACTATAAAAAGGTGATGCCGGCTCTTGAAATCAAGCTCGCCGAATTGCAACGCCAGGCCCGGGATAAAGAGATTCCGGTGGTTGTTGTTTTTCAGGGCTGGGACGCCGCCGGTAAGGGAACATTGATCAACCGCCTGATGCTGGCCCTGGATCCGCGCGGTTATCGCGTCTATCCGGTTAATCCCCCGACCCATACGGAAAAGCGCTATCCTTTTTTATGGCGTTTTTGGAAAACCCTGCCTGTTAAGGGGCGCATCGCGATTTATGACCGCTCCTGGTATGGCCGTGTATTGGTTGAGCGGGTCGACCAATTGACCCGTACTATGATCTGGAAGCGCGCTTTTGAGGAGATTACCGAATTCGAACGACAACTCTGCGATGACGGCCATGTTTTGGTAAAATTTTTCCTGCACATTTCCAAAAAAGAACAAAAAAAGCGTTTTAAAAAACTGGAAAAAAATTCTTCCACAGCATGGAAAGTAACCAAAACGGACTGGAAACATCATAAAAAGTATAAAAAGTATGTCCGGGCCATCGAAGAGATGTTGGCTGAAACCGATACCGATTATGCCCCCTGGACGATTGTGGAGGCACATGACCGGTGCTTTGCAACTGTCAAGATTTTTCAAACCCTGATCAATCAACTCCAGCACCAGGTCGAGCAACGCAAAAAGAAAGCCAATGTAACCGTGCCGCGGATTAATGACAGGGTAAAGGTTATTGAATCCTCTTCTTCCTTGCATAACGTCGATCTTGCTCTTTCGCTGTCAAAAGAGGAGTATAAAAAGAATCTGGATGTCTATCAGAACCGTATGGTCGAACTGGAACATGAAATTTTCCTCAAGCGCATTCCGGTGGTTATTGTTTATGAGGGATGGGATGCCGCCGGCAAGGGCGGAAATATTAAACGCCTTGTCCGAACTCTCGATCCGAGGGGATTTACCGTTATTCCCATCGGTGCACCCAATGACGTTGAGAAAGCACATCATTATCTCTGGCGATTTTGGATAGATATGCCCAAAGCCGGGCATATCGCAATATTCGACCGATCCTGGTATGGTCGTGTATTGGTTGAGCGGGTGGAGGGATATGCCCGCCCTGAAGAGTGGCAACGCGCTTTTCGGGAAATTAATGAAATGGAAAAACAGTGGTCGGATTTTGGTGTATTGCTGGTAAAATTTTGGCTGCAAATCGACAAGGAAGAACAATTGCAACGATTTAAAGCCAGAGAAACAACCCCGCACAAGCGCTGGAAAATCACCAAAGACGACTGGCATAACCGCGAAAAATGGGACCAGTATCAGGAGGCGGTAGATGAGATGCTTTTGCGCACCAGTACAACCTATGCGCCGTGGACGATCGTTGAATCCAATTGCAAGCGATATGCGCGCATCAAGGCTATCCGTACCGTTATCGAGCAAATGGAACACAGGCTGGATGATTTTTAGCCCGAATCGGAGGCGATCGCTCACGTGATGATCCGGGATTCAAAATCACTATTTATTAACCCTAAAAAACAGGGAAAAAACCAATGCGAAACATTTTTTTATTGATTTTATGCAGTTTTCTCGCCTGTCAGCAATCCTCTGAAGATATGGCCGTCTATATCAGTGGAAAGGGCGGATATCACACCTATCGCATACCGGCTCTGCTGCTGACACCGGGCGGTACCCTGCTTGCTTTTTGTGAAGGCCGCAAAAACGACCAGGGAGATAGCGGGGATATCGATCTCCTGGTCAAGCGCTCCACCGATAACGGCTCTACCTGGAGCCCCTATCAGGTAATTTGGGATGACAGCGTCAATGTTTGCGGCAATCCCTGTCCGGTCATTGATCGCAACAGCGGTACCATCTGTTTGTTGATGACCTGGAATCGCGGTGATGATCCGGAACATGAAATTGTTAATGGAAGCAGCGACGATACCCGGCGGGTTTTCATCGCTTACAGCCGGGACGAGGGTTTGAGCTGGAGTGATCCCAGAGAGATCACGGAAATGACGAAAAAGCCGCAATGGAGCTGGTATGCCACCGGTCCCGGAGCGGGTATTCAATTGCGGCAGGGGCAGCATGCGGGGCGTTTGCTCATCCCCTGTGATCACAAAGTGACCACCGACAGTCTCGAGTACCGCTCTCATGTGATTTACTCGGATGACGGGGGAGAAACCTGGCATATCGGTGGCAGCACCAATGACGGTTCCAATGAATGTCAGATGATCGAGCGGCGGGATGGTACTTTGTTCATGAGCATGCGGCGGGCGCGAGGCGTCGTGCAGCCGTTTCGCCTTACCAGCATCAGTCCGGATGCCGGCATGAGCTGGACGTCTTCAACGTTCGATTCAGTTCTCATCGGTCCGCGCTGCCAGGGGAGCATGATCAAGTACCGTGGCGTCGAACGAACGCCGGATGAACCGGTTTTACACAGCAATCCGGCGCACAGGAGCGAGCGAATCAAGATGACCGTACGCCTGAGCGAAGACGACGGGCGAACCTGGGACCGGGAAAAATGCTTATATGAAGGAGCATCTGCTTATTCTTGTCTGGCCATGTTGCCGGATGGTCGCGTCGCCTGTCTGTATGAAAACGGCGACAGACATCCCTATGAACGGATCAGTCTGGCTCGTTTCGGACTGGATTCTATACAATAGGAAATGAATCAGCCGTCAGCAAAAATCAAGTTTTTAATTTTAATTGGGTATCGACATGTCTCATTCCGACCAGTTTTTTTATCACCGTTCCGAACGCGGTATTATCCGGCATCGCAGTCAGGTTTATGGACGCAGCATTCTGGGGGCGCCCCTGGAACTCTTTTTACCCCCGGACCCGGCCGATTTTGATACGCTTGTTATCGCCGGACACCATGGCTCCGAAGCGGAGGGCACTGTATTGCTGTCAAGTATGCTGAGGACGCTCAAGCCGGCACATCTCAGGTGCGGCGTGATCACGGCAATCAATCCGGACGGACTCTTTCGCGGAACCCGGTGTAATGCTGCCGGCGTGGATTTGAATCGAAATTTTCCCAGCAGTGACTGGAGTCCGAACCCTGTCATGTACCGGTTCAATACGGAAGAGCCGCAGAACACACGCCTCAGTCCGGGAATACATGCGGCTTCAGAACCTGAAACGGTTGCATTGCTCGAGTTAATCGACCGTTTACGACCCAAGCGCATTCTCAGTCTTCACGCGCCGCTTGCCTGTATCGACGATCCGCGGTTGTCTGACTATGGCCGAAGACTTGCCGATGAAACCAATCTGCCGTTGGTCGGTGACGTCGGTTATGATACTCCCGGTTCCTTTGGAACCTGGGCGAATGAAAACGATATACATCTTATTACCGTCGAGTTGCCGGTTGCCTCACAGCAGGAAATTCGCAATCTTTACAGTCAGGTTTTCCTCAAGGTGATGCAGGAAAAGTTTCAGGATTAAACCAGAGGATAACGGCACGATTACGACCGCTGATAACCAGGGGATATATTGGCCAAAAGCCGACTCTACCTCAAGATTATGAAACAATTCTCTCCATTTTTGCGTTTTATAAAAGGTTGATGAATTCAGGTAAATCGGTTGAATCTCCCGGTTCGGTTTGGCATCTAATGATTACCATTTTTTTACATCATGATCGATAACCGTCATGATTTTGAGATTTTAGTGGCTGCACACACTCGAGGCAGTCCGGCAAACATTATATAGATTTGATCGACTATATAAAATTTAAAAACAAGGAGGTATTTGTGAAAGATTTCAAGCTGTTTCAGGTTTTTAGTATCTTACTGGTGTTGTTGCTTAACAGTACCGTCTTTGCCGGTTTTGAAACCGGTAAATCCTACCACGGTTTTGAGCTCAGGGAAAAGAAATTCGTCAAAGAGGTCAACGCAAATTGTCTTCTCTTTGAACACAACAAAAGCGGAGCCCGGCTTTTAAAAATCGCGGCCGACGATCCCAATAAAACCTTTAGCATTGCTTTTAAGACCATTCCTGAATCCGATGCAGGTACGCCACACATTATGGAGCATAGCGTTCTGAACGGGTCCAAAAATTTTCCGGTTAAAAGTCCTTTTGATGTATTGGCCAAGGGGTCGCTCAATACATTTCTTAACGCCATGACCGGCAGTGATATTACGATCTATCCGGTGGCGAGCATGAACGATAAGGATTATTTTAACCTCATGCATGTCTATCTCGACGCTGTGTTTAATCCGTTGATCTATGACGATCCCCGTATTCTCAAGCAGGAAGGTTGGCACTATGAACTAACCGATGTGGAAGCGCCGGTGGTTTACAAGGGCGTTGTTTATAACGAGATGAAAGGTGCTTTTTCCAGTCCGACCCGTGAGCTTGGCTTTCAGTTGCAGAAAAATTTATTTCCGGACAACGGCTATGGCTTTTCATCAGGAGGTTATCCGACGGCGATTCCTTCTCTGACCTATGATTTCTTTATCGATTTTCACAAAAAATACTATCATCCCTCAAACAGCTATATCTTTTTATATGGCGATGCCGACCTGGATAAAGAGCTTTCCTTTATCAATGAAGCTTATCTATCCAATTATGAGAAATCCGATGCCAAAGCCTTTATACCGTTACAAAAGCCTTTTGAAAAGATGAAAAAGGTGACGGCTTATTATCCGGCTGCTGAAGGGAGCGAGACCAACGAGCAGACCTATCTGGCTTTGGGGTATGTATGCGGCAGAAATACCGATCAGAAACTGGTGTTCGCCCTCGATATCCTGAGCGATGTGTTAATCAACCAGGAAGCAGCGCCGGTGCGTAAGGCCTTACAGGAAGCGGGGATCGGCAAAGAAGTCCGCGCCTCTGTGGATCCGATGAAACAGAATGTTTTTGAGATTCGGGTGCAAAATGCCGATCCGGAGCAAACCGGCGACTTTGGCGCGGTGGTGCAAAAGACGTTGAAACGCGTGATTGAAGAAGGTCTCGATATGAAAGCTGTCGAGGGGACCCTGAATCGGCTGGAGTTTCGCAAACGCGAAGGCAATGATGCGCAAAAAGGGCTGACCTATAATTTCAATGTTCTCAATGGCTGGTTTTTCGCAGAAGATCCCTTTCTGAGTCTGGAATGGGAAAAACCGCTTGCGGCGATAAAAGCGGATATGCAGGAAGGTTATCTCGAAAAAGTTATCAAAGATCATCTGCTCAATAATTCCCATGCCGTGTTGTTAACACTTGAACCCAAACCCGGTATGGAAAAAGAAACCAATGCCGGGATTGCACAAGAATTACAGGCGTATAAAGCGAGTCTCTCTGATCAGGAGATTGAAAATTTGATAAAAGAAACCCGGTCTCTGATCGAATACCAAAAACGCGAGGATACACCCAAAGCTCTGGCAACCGTTCCATTGCTCGATCTTGAAGATATCGATTCCCGGGCAGAGTGGTATGATATAGCTGAAAAAAGCGTCGGTAATGTACCGCTGCTCTATTATGATACTTTTACCAATAACGTTGTCTATACACGCCTTTATTTCGATGCAAAGGTCCTGCCACAGGAGCTGGTTCCTTATGCGGCGCTGCTGTCCGAAGTTTTATCGAGTTTAAATACCGAAAATTTCGATTATGGCGAACTCGATAAACAATTGAACCTGCATACGGGTGGATTCAATACGTTTTTGGGCAGCTATTTGCAGGACCAAAATGACGACCAGCTGATGCCCATGTTCATCGTTCAGGCCAAAGCCATGAACAACAAGGTCGACCAGATGTTGCGGTTGACGGATGAAATCATCAATCAATCGAAATTCAATGATAAAGATCGGCTCAAAGCTGTGCTGACGCGGCATCAATCGCGTCTTGATGCCAATGTGAAAAGCAACGGATTCGGGATCGCCATCACGCGCATGCGCTCCTATTTCAGCGACGCCGGTCAATTCGAGGAAAAAACCAATGGTCTCGACTATTACTGGTTTGTTACCGATCTGGTGAATTCTTTTGATGAGCGTTATGAAGGTTTGGTCGACATGCTCGAGAAGACGGCTTTGCTGTTGTTTAACCGCAATAACGCGATTGTTTCAGTGACCTGTAGCAGTGATGATCTGGAAAATGTAACAATTTTAACAAAGAAATTTCTCGGCCTGCTGCCGGATGAACCGGTGAAGAAACAGGACTGGATCTTTACGGCTGAAGAGAAAAATGAAGGTTTGCTCTCGGCTTCCAAGGTGCAATATGTGTTGCAGGGTTATGATTTTAAGGAGCTCGGATATGAATGGAACGGCAAAATGAGAGTGCTCAATCAAATACTCTCACGCGATTGGCTCAACAATCAAATCCGGGTGATCGGCGGCGCTTATGGCGGATTCAGCAGCATTCAACCCAACGGACAGATATTTTTCGGCTCCTATCGTGATCCCAATCTGACGGAAACGCTGGAAAATTTCGATGGCACGGTCGATTATTTGAACGCATTCGATGCTGATAAAGAAACCCTGACGCGGTTCATCATCGGAACCATTGCTCGTATGGACCGGCCTTTAACCGCGTCTCAGGAAGGTAACCGCGCGGTGGAATACTATTTTGAAAAGACCACTGCCAAAGATATACAACAGGAACGCAAGGCTGTACTCAAAACATCAGCTGAAGATATTCGTTCCATGCGGCAATTGATTGCTGACTTTTTGTCGCAAAACACCTATTGTGTTTATGGCAATGAGGAAAAGCTGAAAGCGAATCAAACCCTGTTTGATGAGCTGAAAAAAGTCAGCAAATAGCTGCCAAGTCCTGGTCAAGGTTCTATGGTTCCCTATATTCTTTTCGGCATCACGTATGCGTTTGCAGCCGCCGTACAGCCCGGTCCGCTTCAGACGTTTTTGATCTCACAGACATTGAGGCGGGGCTGGAAACGGACCCTGCCGGCGGCGTTGGCTCCCTTGCTGAGCGACGGACCGATTATTGTTGTTGTCTTGCTCTTGCTGAGCCGGATCGGAGATGGTTTTTTTCAATTCCTCCATATCGGGGGTGGTCTGTTTTTGTTGTATCTGGCCTGTTCTTCCCTAAACTCGTGGCGACATTTTGAGTTGAATCGGCTTGATGAGGAAGAATCCGGTCAAAAAACATGGCTCAGTGCGGCGGTTGTCAATTTTCTCAATCCCAATCCCTATATCGGCTGGAGTCTTGTGATGGGACCCATTTTTCTCAAAGGATGGCAGGAAACGCCTCTGCATGGAATTTCTATGATCGTGGCTTTTTATATCACAATGGTGGTTAGTCTGGCGGCCATTATCTTTGTCTTTGCTTTTGCCAGAGAGCTGGGTCCGCGGATAAACCGCATTTCGCTTGGGTTATCGTCGCTCGCTCTGGCTTTGTTCGGAATTTATCAGCTGGGGTTGGGGTTTAAGATAGTATAGGAACAGATAAAAAATCAGTTTGCTCGTTTTCAAAGAAAGGCGTTTTATGAAAAACACAATAGAACGAATCGATTATTTGGTTATCGCTTTTATGCAGCGTTGGGGAGTGGTGGCTCTGCGCATTTCTCTGGCCGTCATATTTATCTGGTTCGGCATCCTCAAACCATTGGGATTGTCGTCTGCCGAGTCCCTGGTTCTATCCACCGTCGGCTTTCTGCCGTTCTTGAGCCCTGAACAGTGGCTGATCGTTATCGGATGGTGGGAAGTGCTGATCGGCGTTGCATTTCTTTTTAAAAAGACGACGCGAATTGCCATTGTTCTCCTGGCAGGACAAATGGTGGGAACATTTATGCCGTTGTTCATGCTGCCATCCGTAACGTTTCAGACCGGCCATCTGCCCTGGGCGCCTACCCTGGAAGGTCAATATATTGTTAAAAATTTGCTGATCATTTCAGCAGCATTCGTTGTCGGCGGTAGTTTACGCAAAAAAGAAGAGACGAAGTAGATGCGTTTTCACGTTTGAGGATAAAATGAGAGAAATTTTAAGCGATATTAAAATCAATGCATCTCCTCAACGCGTTTGGGAGGTCTTGACCGACCTGGCGAGCTATAGCCTCTGGAATCCCTTTGTTCGCAACGCCCTGGGTAGAGTACAAGAGGGTGAACAACTGCAGGTTTTTATAAAACCGCCGGACAGCAGGGGCATGACCTTCAAACCGGTGGTGAAGGAGGTCGTTCCGCAGCGCCGCTTCAGCTGGCTGGGACATCTGATGGTGCCGGGACTGTTCGACGGTGAGCACATTTTTGAGATCGACCCCATCAGTGAAGAGGAGGTACGCTTTATACAGCGGGAGCGCTTTCGCGGGATTTTTGTACCACTGCTGCTGAAAGGAATTGGTACAAAGACAGAAAAGGGATTTGAAGCAATGAACCAGGCATTAAAGAGCAGAGCCGAAAACAAGTGATTTATCGGATTAACATGATGTATATATAAGACTCGGGCTTTTATAAAGGAAATGATGATTTGACAGCGGACAGACGTATTAATCTCTTTCTCAAAGATGCTCTGAAGGGTCGCCCGATCACAAGGCCCGAAGCTGAACAGTTGCATAGATCCATAATCGTAAAACCTGTTTTTTCACAAACAGTTGATCTGGTAAAATAGCGGTGCCATTTCAAAAGCAGAATTGCTATTATTGGGCTAATAAAGAAACAGATTATCAGGAGGAACAAGATGATTCAAAAATTGCTCATCCCCATGTTTTTGGTTCTGGCTTTGATGATGTGCCAATCCCAACCCGCGTCCGTTGCTCTTTTTAACGGAGAGAACCTCGACGGTTGGCACATGGATGTCCCTGCCATGGGTGAAGATGAAACGATACAGCCGCCTTTTATCGTTCGCGATGGCGTGCTGGTTTCTCTTGGCACGCCCAGAGGACATTTGATTACCGATTCTGTCTATCAGGATTACAGGCTGACGGTCGAGTACCGCTTTCCAAAAGAACCGGGCAACTGCGGTGTTCTGGTCCACGCTTCAACACCTCGTGCGCTCTATGATATGTTTCCGCAATCGCTCGAGGTACAGATGCAGCATCAGCATGCCGGTGATTTTTGGTGTATTCAGGAGGATATCACTGTTGATGATATGGAAGCAAGACGCGGCCCAAAGGAAGAGTGGGGCGTCGGAGAGGGTAAAAAACGCCGTATACTCAACCTCACCGATGGATCTGAACATCCCGCCGGTGAATGGAATACGATGGTGATCGAATGCCTCGATGATTCCATTATGGTCTGGGTCAACTCTGAGCTGGTTAACTTTGGTTATGATTGTACCGCTCAAAACGGCAAAATTGCGCTGCAAGCGGAAGGATCCGAGGTCGAATTTCGCAAAATCGGGCTGGAACCGATTTCGGTGCTGAGAAACTGAACTCGCACAGAGCCACAAAGACACTGAGAACATCATTCAATTTACACTTGGTGGCTGGGTGGCTCGTATGTTGAATTTGTGTGAGGTTCGGACTTGACCGGCTTTGAAATCCTGCAAGAGGTGCGACGCACGAGCACTATGTACAGCGGAATGTTTTTAATGCTATATTGGTTTCCGTAACTCACGTGCGTCGCACCTTTTTGTTACCCAGAGCCTTTAAAATGCAGAGAACACGCGCAAGAGGTGCGACGCACGAGCACTATGTACAGCGGAATG
>WJMF01000189.1 GCA_014728085.1 Candidatus Zhuqueibacterota bacterium | reverse complement strand
CCAAGTTGGCGATGGATTTTTATTGCCAAACCTATTATTGTATTTGTTAATTCATCAAGTTTCATTAGTAACCATTTTTTTCTCGGCGTTTCTTGGCGTTTTCTCAGCGGTTAAAAAAGTACTCATTATTCGGAAGAACCACTTTATGCTCAAAAAAAGCCCTTAGAACCCATTTTTCATCATCATAAATGGATTCTAAGAGATAAAGAGTGCTCTATAGCCTATGATAACTCTTACCTTGATCGGTAAAAAGTCAGCAAAGCGTAAAATAATAGCTGGACTTGCTGATATCTACCGGTTTATTTTTTCCTGTCAAAACATGTCTTAGAGTGCGATATCAGGGGCAAATAATGCGTTCTAAGGCCCGTTTTCGCGCATTTTGTTGAGCTAAATATTTATTTTTTATATTAATAATTTGGTCCGACTCCTTACAGGTTATTTTTTATTAAAATAACTTGGCGAAATTCTCTATAGACTATTTTACCAACATCAGCTTGATCGTTTGCTGAAAATCACCAGCCTTCATTTTACAGAAATAGAGACCCGCGGGAACCACCCGCCCAAAATCATCATCGCCATGCCACACAATAGAATGCATTCCAATATTCCGTTCTTCATGTAAAAGACGTTTTATCCTTCGCCCCAGAACATCATGAATCATCAACGAAACATTTGCTCTTTGAGGACAGGAAAACCGGATTACCGAAGAAAGGTTGAAAGGATTCGGATAATTTTGCTCCAGAGAGATTCTCTCTGGAAGAGATTCAGAGGGGCTGGTGACAAGAGTAGATCCGTAAGCATGATCAAACTCTTTTTGCAATGCATCGATCGGTTCTCCCTCAACATCGGCAACCTCGATTATTAATGCACTCAATCGATTATCATCGGGATTTGCGACTTTGATACAGGCACAAAGAGACGAGGTTGACAGGCATCGCTTGTCAGCACTGTTTTCTTTAGCGGCCTGTAGAGCAGCCATCAGTTTTACCGGCAAAGACCCGGAAGTTTCAAGAAATGCAGTTTCCATATTTTTCAAAATGTGATCACCGGACAGAGAATTCCCCTGTATTGAATAATTTCGCCCTACAATCTGACCATTCCATTTTGGAATCATATCACCGCTAAAGGCTGCACAAGGATTCGGATGATCGAGGGTGATGACTCCGTATTGTCGCATAGCGGCCTGGGGATCGCTTTCCACGAGTTCATCGATGATTGCCTCCGCAGATTTTCCTTCCTGCAGCAATTTCCTACCCTTTACCAAATTTGGAAAAATAAACCAGGCCTGCGCAATTAAAACCCCCTTATCGGGTTCAACATGACAGATATCCGCAATTCCCCCTCCCTGAACGCAGGAGGCAGCCGCCACACCCACCTGCCGGGTTACCGTATCGACAGCCACAATAGAAAAAGTAGCAAACAGAGTTGAATTCAATGTTAAACCAATGAGGAGCATAATGAGAAAAAGAACAAAGTTTTTTTGCGTAAACATATATCCTCCTAAACTGATTTTTAATTTATTATTCTTAATATTGCTTAAAAATAAAATGTTCATGTTATTTTCAGATTAAGGATGAAATGCATTCAACCTTGGTTTTTGATTTAATACTTGTTATTCGTCCTTAATACAGCGAACCGACAGGCCCATCGGTAAATTGGTCAATACTTCCTGTATTATTCGCGCATTATTATAGCGTAAATGTCTGGCATACATCTCATTGTTCTCTTCGCCACCTGAACACCAAAAATAGGTGTATCCTCCTATACCCCGAAATTCACCCGAAAAAAGCGCATGACAGCGCCAGCCTCCGGGTATAGCGGTAAAACCGCTTTCGTTTGTGGCTCCTGTATTGGGCTGAATCCATAATGTTGAATCGACTGATTTCATTGTAAATTTCTAACACATCGAATCGAATGTCCCATGGAAATCATAGGTCTGGATTCACATTGCAAAATTTGGGAATGGCTCGAACGCAGACAACGGCTATATATATGACTTTTATCTTCAGGATCATAAGCCCAAAAATAAGCGATACCACCGAGCCCGGAAAATTCACCCACTTGGCCGGCAAGGGCATGGTAGCGGTAACCAGCGGGCAGAGCGGTAAAGCTGCTCGAATTGGTAGCACCGTTGTTGGGGTAGCTCCAGTGCGTGGTATCGGCCTCCTTCATCTTACCCCCTTCATCCGTTCCGAGCCATAAAGAGGGTCCTTTTTTATCCGCTTCATCCTGACTCATTCCAAGAAAAACCTGTAATGTTTTCCAATCCTCATGGGTCGATACGTGCCAGCCCTCGGGTGCCAGACCGCGATCATCGGTGATGGCATAACAATTGTAGAGATGTCCATACATTGTACTCTGGCTTTGATCATTGTTATAATCACAATATGCACCGGATTTCAGATTTGCCCACTCTGCGTTATCGGTTATATTGGGAATGGCTTCGCCATTGCGATAATGCGTTACTTTTAAATTCTCCGCCATCCACCACTGATCGCCGATCTTGACCACTTTGTAGGAATTGCCATCGATATCCATCAATGATACGTTTTCAGGTTCAGGTTCATTTGTCGGTCCGAGCACAGTAGAGTTATCTGTGCCCTCGTCTTTACCGCAAAACAAAAGGGATAAACTCACCCCAATAAACAACACAAACAACAAGACTTTTATACGGGACATCATTATCCTCCTAAAATATCTCATCAAGATGAAGATGTTCGGCTTGAAACTTTTTTTAAGTTCATTATAATACGTTCATCACCTGCCCGTCACCTCAGAGGCCGGGGCTTTTGTTCTTCGCGACCTCTGAGGTTCCTGTCCGTTAAACGCCGGTCTCTCTTGCGAAAACACATCTTTGCTTCTCGTCATATGATAGTCTTCAGAGTCCGGTAAAAATGTGTATGCTCTTATTTCATCAGAATCAGTTTGATCGATTGTTGAACGTCGCCGGCAATAAATTTGGCAAAGTAAACACCGGCCGGCAGTACACAGCCTAAATCATCATCTCCGTGCCAGTGGATGGTATGTACTCCTGCACTTTGTTCACCCTCTACCAGGGTCTTCACCTTGCGTCCCAATACATCATAAATAGAGAGAGAAATAGTCGCCTTTACCGGAGATGAAAACTCGATAATGGTTGAGAGATTGAATGGATTGGGATAGTTTTGCCTCAGGTTATATTCAGCCGGCAGTTGTGCAGCAGGACTATTCACCCGCGTAAGCGGCGTATAGGGTTCAGTAGAGGGGTGATCGGTTTGCAGAAAGATATGGTCTATCTCGCCCAAAAATCTATCGCCGCCATAAGGATAGGGTCCCGGCAAGGTGTCGGTTTGGTAGAGTATGTTGATCTTGCCGTTCTGATTCCATGCAGAAATGTAGGGCGTAGTCTCCTCGATTTTAGGGGAGTTGGTCAAATTTTTCGGTTCTCCCCAGTTGAGGCCGTTGTCCTTCGATGAAACCGCAAACACATCCGGAAAAGGCAAACCGGTAAAGGATTCTACATCCTTCGGGTCCGTGCTTAATCCGGCAAAAACCATGGTCAAGATGCCTTTTTCATCGACGCCAAGATGAGGTTCCCAAAAAGGAGGATAATTTTGCAATTCTCCAAAGTGAAGCGAATCCCACCTCACGGCCACGGTGGGTTTTCCATCATTCACACCTGCAGACCAATGCAGGAGCCGGCATTCAACCCGGGTAAGATCATTTTCATCGATAATCATAACCAGATAGACCACATGCAGCTCGCCATGCAGATAAACAGCGCTCAGACCATTTGATCCCAAAATGGTCTGTACGGGGCTGGGATTATTGGAATGATGGGTCAGCTTTACCGGTTCTCCCCAGGTCAGTCCGCCATCTCTTGTCTCCTGAATCCAGATGTTGTTTGAGCTCTCATCATTTGCAAGTGGATAGCCATGGAATTTTAACAGCAATAATGCAGCTCTTCCCTTCTTATCGCTGACGATTGTGATGGTCCCCTGCCGTTTGATGCCCGGAAAAATAATCTGATTCTCATCGTGCATAAAAGTCTTTGTATTTACATTAAAAATGTTCATCACATGTTCATTGCCGGCAACCGAAGCACCGGAGAGGACCACCAGAGTGTCGGAGACGGCCGCCACCAGCGTATTGCCGTAATTGCTCGGCACAATCGGTGCTTTATAGCGACTGAAATTACCGGCTCCGGCTGCTGAATCGACATTGACAAACATCTCATAGGGATGTCCTCTGCCGTTATGCGAACTGATCACCGCCCGTCCATCGGGCAGAACATCCATGGCGGGAAATTCAGCGTCAATATCTTCAACCCGCACCGGTTTGTTTAAGGTCATTCCCCAATCCGGACTAAAAACATAGAAAGAATTTCTCAGAGCCCCTTCTCCGTTGGACCCCGTGCAGCCGAAATACACAGCGTGGACATGGCCTTCAGGCGTCACCCAGAGATGGCGGTCATCGCTGCCCCATGATTGATAATCCCAATAAGCATTCTTTTCACCCTGGACAATGGAGATGCCGGTAGCGGGATCCAAACTCGCGATGGTCTTTTGTAAATTTTGGTCCCTTCTCTTAAGGGAAGAGAGCATTTGCGCGTTGCCGATGACCATTGAGGCGATGAGCAAAACGATGATAGCAATTTTTTGGCACATTTTTGTCCCCTTTACTATTTTTATTAAAAAGCAAATTAGACCAAATCGAAAGTCCGGATATCACCTCCTTCCATCAGAGTAAATTTTTCAGATAAAAAAATTGAATAAAAACAGAGCGATTGTTTAGGTAAGGTTTATGTAGAATAGAGTATCAGGTGCCAATCAAAGAGTCGAATACTTGATATCCAATGAACCCGGGTGGTTTATATGATGTTAATGAGCGACTATTTCTTAAAAATATCAAGCTCATCCCCCCAAATGAGCTCTTGATGAAACCAGAGGTAGAATTTTATTTGTTCAATACCATTTTTTTGATGTCGCTGTATTCTCCCATTTGAATTTTACAGAAATATAAACCCGAGGGAAGATTCATGGCATCAAACTCGACAGCGTATTGTCCTGCACTCATGGATTCATCAACCAGGGTTGCAATTTTTCTCCCTCTTACATTATAAACATCCAGGCTGACCTGACATTGCTCTTTTACTGTAAATTCAATCGTTGTAAAGGGATTAAAGGGATTGGGAAAATTTTGACACAGATTGAATGAATACTCTTGTAATGATGAATTCGCAGTAAAATAACCGATGGTAACAGGTCCGTGAAATTCGCAGCTCCCATCCAGATCGATGCATTCGAGTTTATAGGAATATTGTTGACCATGCTCAACCCTCTGATCGAAGTAATTATATTCAAGGGGACTCTGGCTATATCCATTGGCTGGGATAAGTTTGCTGCATAATGGTATATAGTCCATTTTTTCTTTACCAACTGCGCGCCAGACATTATAACCGAGCACATTAATTTCGCTTTCAGTAACCCATGTTAATAGAATACCCTCGTTTTGCACCTTAGCTTTAAAAATTCCGAGTTCAACGGGTAAACTGGCATCCCCCTTGCTTTGAGGGGTATCCCGCACACCATCATTATCGTATACATAGACATTTAAAAAATGCAATCCTCCCGGATGGGCGACCAGACTTTTAAATTTTAAAAGCGCCAGCAAACCGGTTCCATCCGGTGAAGCATCTCCCTGGTTCCCGACCAGGGTGTTGCGCACGTTAACCACACCACCCTCATCAGTGGCGCCAAAGCCGATGGTCGTACCTTCCTGCTTTAAAATATTGTTCTCAGCTGAAAACAGATTATCCTCATATCCACCTTGAAAGGAAAGATCGGTCGCGGGAAAACTCAGGTCAAATTCATAGGTATCCAGATTGCTACAATCGATGATATGCACCTCCACCCACACATCCTGATTTGCGGCATCGACGACAGCGGAATGAACTCCCTGGTAACCTGCTGACAGGTCCAAATCAAAACCGATAAAAGCAGAGGCATTTTGTCCGCCATACAAGGAGTATAGGAGAAAAGAAAGCAATAACAGCGCGATTCTATGAATCATTTTGTATTCCTTTCAAATTAAATCAGCCATTTTTTAGTGTGGCGGTTGTACGCCGAGATGCCAGCAATCGCCAAAAACCTGCAGGTCTGCTGCATCGACGATTTGTTGTCCTGTTTGGTTAAACAGTTTGCAAAAATTGAAAAAATAAGCATCTTCTCCACCGGTGAACTCTCCGCCGCTGGTATGATGCCAAACATCCCCCAATCGCTGTAAATCCGCCGCATCGACATAGCCATCACCGCTTACATCTCCAAAAATACGTCCACATAAAGCATAGGTCGAATAAATCTCGGCATTGGTCAATGTAAGGGTATTATGATCCGAATTGATCACAACATCAAGCCATTTCCAGGTTTGGGTCTCATAAAAGAATTGTGCTATTCCCAAAAAGGCCTCGGTTTCCTCGATACCTCCCAAATCACTGTCCAGATAGGTAAATG